>JALSRZ010000173.1 GCA_026984515.1 Thiohalobacter sp.
CGGGTATTCCAGGCGGCCCCGAGTCCGATCACGGACCGGGGCCGTTTTTTGTGAGCCGCTGTTTACTTGCTGACAGGAGGCGCTCGCATGCCCGCACAGGCCATTTTATATTCTGACTTTTTGCTGGATACCCACCCTTTCGAGTACTGGACACGCGAACCGGTGCCAACCTATGACGCCGGTCACAGGGCACCGGAAACGTGCAGGCTGCTGGGGAGCAACATTCGCTATATGCGGGTGCTGCGCCGCTGGTCGCAGGAGGCATTGGGGCTGGAAGCGGGACTCCATCGCACCTTGATCGGGGCGATTGAGCGGGCCGAGGTCAATACGTCCCTCGGGACGGCGGAGAAAATCGCGCAGGCCTTCGGGCTCTCGGTGGCGGAGTTGCTGACCGCCCGACCGCCCGCCGGTTTCGGTGCGGGGCGCGATGCCTGCAACGATTGAGGCAGCGGGCTGAAATCACCGCGATAGATAGACTGCTGTGATCTGCTCCCGCTCGTGGCCGAGTTCCTCACTGATGAGCAGCCGTGCCTTGCGGTCGGCTTCCCGTTGTTCCGGTGTCAGGGAGCGGGTTTCGGGGCCACCGGCGGCCGGAGCCTTCCAGCCAGTCAGTTCTTCGTAGCGGTTCTGGGCGTAGGCATGGCGCAGGCCGTGCATTTTGGAGAGTCCGGCTCGGCAGGTGTTACCTTCGTAGACACGCATCTGGTGGACGTAATTGCGGTTGCTCGGGATCAGCGAACCAAATCCGGCCAGGCGGCGCGCCCGGTTGAGTACGTCCCGCTGCGCTTCGGTCCGGACCGGGAGGGTTCGTTCCCGGCCGCCCTTGGTCCAGCTGGCCTTCAGCACCAGGTGGTCGCCCCGGTCGGCGAAGCTCGGCTGGAATTTCATGGCTTCCTCCCGGCGCAGGCCGAAGGCCTGCTGCAGTTCCAGGCTCATGCGCACATGCTCGTCCCGGACTTTCTCCAGCTGCTCCCGGGTGACAGACCTGGCTTTGGACTCGTTGGTAATGAAATGCCGGTCCGGGATGCCATAGTGCTCGTTGGACCGCGCCACCACGTTCTGCTTGTTGACCTTGTGTGCCCACCAGCGGATCACGGCCATGCGGTTCTTGATGGTGCCGACGGGAAGCTCCTGGCCAAACCAGCGTTTGACCAGGGCCTCGATGTGTTTGGGTTTCAGGGATTGGGGGGTCATTTTTCGATAGCCGAGCTCATGGAGCTGGTTGGCCATCAGGCTCAACACCCACTCACGGTTGGACTGGGTGGCATAGCTGCCTTCACGGCATTGACGGCAGAGTTTTTTCAGTTGGTAGTTCAGGTCTCTCATAGTGTGCTCGCTTTCTGGTTAGTGTTTCTGATCTACCGGACAGCCTGGGCTGACAGGTTCGCTTGCGCTGAACGATCATGGGCCACAACGCCCAGTCGACCTGAATATGCCTGGTCAGAGGCAACGCGGGCTTTCCTCAGTTGAGGGATAGCCTCGCGTGATCCAACGTGCCCGAGTACGGGCGTACTTTGAGTGTGGTGAAACACCTCCTTTGAAGTAAGCAGGACAATCCTGCGGTTTGTGAAAAATGAGCGCGGCAAGACAATGGCCAAAGGCTATCGCCGGGCGCGAGGCTCGTGGATTAAGACAGGCGGATGCCTGCTGAATGGGACAGCCCTGTGGCTGTCCTGATGTCGAAGATGGACAGACCTGTGAGGCACTGCCCTGTGTGGAAGATGGATCGCAGCTTGCGCTGATGCACCGTTACACGATCCTGGTGGTGCCTTGCTTGCCACTGTACACGCAGTGGCCACGGATAAACTGATTGCGTTCGGGAAGTATAGACAAGTCATACGTCGTTGTCGTTCCCGATGTTGCAGAAAATGTTTAGCAGTCGACGTCATAATCCCCGGGGCATTCGGACGTGCATTTAAAAAGTTCCGGCACGCTGCGTACTTGGGTCCGGAATGCGGCCGCGTCACTACCGCGCTGCGCTGTGTAGTGACACGGCCGCTCGTGCGGGCAACCGGTGCGCCAGGCGATGCCTGTCACACAGGCTGCATTAGTTTGCATCAGGTGGCGTCAATCGCGTTTCCGCCACTGCATCGGCAAACCGCAATCTGAAATCCCCCGCCTCAAACCGATTCACCATGGCCTGCAGGTAGCCGAGTGGTGAGGTTTCGATCAGCTCAGAGGCCATGCTACCCGCCCATTCGTCGATCACCATCTGTGCCGCGACCGGGTTGAGTCCGGCCACTTTTTGCAGGGCCGCCTCGCGCAGCTCAGCCGGAACCCAGGTGGCGAATTCCGAAGCGCCAATATCAATTTCACTACTACTACACCCTTGGGTAGTAGTCGGTGTTGTAGTAGTTGTCCTTCTTAGGTCAGGATCAGTAGTAGGTAATGCATCCGGGTTGACCGGGTACGGTTGAGCCGTATCCGGCTCAACCACATACGGCAAATCCGGATGTGGTGAACCGGCAATCTCCTGAACGATGTAGGTACCGCCACGGATGCGGCCGTGCCGGTCACGCTTGCGCACGAAGCGCATGTAGCCGGCATCGCGAAGTTCCCGGAGCAGGCGGTAAATGCCGTCGCGCCCCAGGTCGCCACGCTTGCGCAGGTCGTTGACCAGCACTTTCCAGTCGTCCGGGCGGGACAGCAGGTAACCGAGCAACCCCCTGGCTGCCCAGGACAGGCGGGTATCTTCGATGGCGCCCTGGTCGATGATGACAAACCGGTGGCGTCGCGCGGCACGAACGATGGTGTTGCTCATGCCTCGCTGGTCCCGATGATGATCCTGGCGACCTCCGAAGCCGGGTAGTACACGCGCCGGCCGATCTTGCGGCCGCAGGCCTTGAGTGCGCGCGTACTCGAGTCACTCGGGTAGCAGAGACTGTAGCGCAGGCCGCCGGTAGTCCGGCCCAGCAGCTCTGCCAGTTGCGTCTGTGACAACAGCAGACCGAAGCGGTCAGTCAGTTGATGCTCCAGTGTTTCCACGCTCGAATGTTCTGATGCTTGCATACGCCATGATCTCCTTGTGCATGATTCGGAGACACGAGATTGCACAATGCATGATGCGCTGACCACATCTAAACGTTTAGCCGCATGCAAAAGACATCCTGCATGAAATCGGCAGCAGGAATTGCATGAGGTAACACGTTTCTTACGGCCGTTTGCTGCAAATATCAGCTGGCACTGTTTTTATAGTCATTGCGTTCATCGCAATGACGCGGTAATCAAGTCTTCCTCGCTTATCCGCGGTAAAAAATGTATCACCCTGCTAAACATTTACTTTTGATTTGGCAAATTACGCGGTGTTAGGGTCAGCGTATGTAATGAAACGATCTGTGCTCCAGTGGTTATTTCAGGCGACACTATTCTGACATTGCTTATGTACAAAAACAGGTTCGAAAGCGTGCCTCAGGAGGTGCGCTTTCGAACGTGATTCTGAACCACCCTGCGACTACTATGACTTTATCTGATGAAACGCGATGCAAGACACCAGCTCATGAAACTACCCAGCCCGATCACACCAAGACTGCTCCGCTTCCGGGACGCGCCCGCCTACCTGGGCATGGACCGGAACCGCTTTAACGCCGAGGTACGACCGTACCTGGTTGAAATTCGCATCGGAATACAGGGCATTGCCTTTGATCGCCTTGATCTGGATGCCTGGGTAGACCACTATAAGTCCCGCAACGGGCGTTCCGGTCAACTCAGAGGAGATTTGACATGGGACGCAAAAGAACAGCCGGACTCTACGAGCGCAACGGGGTCTGGCATATCGACAAACACATCCGAGGCATCCGCATTTGCGAAAGCACTGGAGAACGCCTCCTCGCAAGGGCGGAAGAATACCTCGCCAGGAAAACGGAGGAAGTCAGGCAGGCGGTCGTCTATGGAGTAAGGCCGAAACGCGCCTTTCGGCGGGCCGCAACCCGGTACCTGAATGAGAACCCGCACAAACGTCGTATCGCCGATACCGCATTGCACCTGAAACAACTGGACCCGTACATCGGCGATCTGCCGATCGAATCGGTCCATATGGGAACACTGCAACCGTTTATCGAGGCACGGCGCAAGCAGGGGATCAAGACCAAGAGCATCAACCTCGCCCTGGGTGTGGTACGGCATATCCTCAATATCGCAGCATCGGAATGGCTGGATGGGAACAACCTCACCTGGTTGCAAACCCCGCCCAAGATCAAGTTGCTGCCGGTGACGGACGCGCGCAAGCCCTGGCCCCTGTCGTGGGAAGAGCAGGCGCGGCTGTTTCTGGAACTGCCGTCACACCTGGCGCGGATGGCGCTGTTCAAGGTCAACACGGGTACGCGGGACAAGGAAGTGTGTTACCTGCGTTGGGACTGGGAGGTGCCCGTTCCCGAACTGGAGACCAGCGTGTTCATCATCCCGGAGGATCGGGTGAAAAACGGTGAAGAGCGTTTGCTGGTGCTGAACCGGGTGGCCATGTCCGTAATCGAGGGGGTCCGCGGTGAGCACGACGACTATGTGTTCACGTATCGCGAGCATCCGATTGCGACCATGAACAACTCGGGGTGGCGAAGTGCACGCAAGCGTGCGGGACTTCCGCAGGTGCGGGTGCACGACCTCAAGCACACCTTCGGCCGTCGATTACGGGCGGCCGGGGTAAGCTTCGAGGACCGGCAGGACCTGCTGGGACACAAGTCGGGAAGGATCACTACACACTACTCGGCGGCCGAGTTAGAGAACCTGATCGAGGCTGCAAACAAGGTGTGCGGGGAAAACTCCCGCAAAAGTCCCGCACTGGTGTTGTTGAAGCAAAAGGCGGTTGCGGTAGGCGTTGTAACCGCATGATATAGAAGTGAAAATTGGCGCGCCCGGAGAGATTCGAACTCCCGACCGCCTGGTTCGTAGCCAGGTACTCTATCCAGCTGAGCTACGGGCGCGTGGAAGCGCGGGATTATCCGTTAGTGCCGGATAAAACTCAAGGTTTGAGTAGCGAAAAAGGGCGCGTGCGGTATCCTGCACCACGCCTGGCCCGGCTGGTCGAACCGAAGGGTTCTCTTCATACACCCCCTCTCCGCCAGACACAAAAAAGCCCCTTGCGGGGCTTGTTTGTGTCTGGCGGAGAGGGAGGGATTCGAACCCTCGATGGGTGATTAACCCATACTCCCTTAGCAGGGGAGCGCCTTCAGCCGCTCGGCCACCTCTCCCTTCTGCAAATGAACTTTCAGTCAGTCGGTTGCAGAAGGCGGGTAGAATACCGGCGCTTTCGTGCAAGGTAAAGTCAAATCCTAGTTTTCGGCGGTTTCCGCCGGTGTGCTGTCAGTCTGCTGCTCACGCTTGATGCGGTCATAGATTTCCTCGCGGTGCACTGCGACTTCTTTGGGTGCATTGACACCGATGCGGACCTGGTTGCCCTTTACGCCCAGTACGGTAACCGTGACTTCGTCACCAATCATGAGGGTTTCACCAACCCTTCGTGTAAGTATCAACATTCCTGTTATCTCCTTAACCCACTCAATTACCAACCGCTTGCTTGCACAGTCGGCTCGTACTCAGGCAATCAACATAAATCCTATGTCGGCCACTACCTGTAAAACTAAACTTGCCTAACAGTTTTTTGTTTTTATTGGCTTTTTAAGAACCGCTTGCGGCGGCTTCCGGCAGGTCAGGCAGGAGTGGCCTGATCAAGTTGGAAGGTCTCATGCAGTGCCCGAACACCCAGTTCCAGGTACTTTTCGTCCACCACCACCGAGACCTTGATTTCAGAGGTTGAGATCATCTTTATATTGATGCCTTCCTTTGCCAGGGTCTCGAACATGGAGGACGCGATCCCGGCGTGCGAACGCATACCGACACCGACCAGCGATATCTTGACAATTTTCGGGTCACCGACGACCTCGCTGGCGCCCATGCCCCCGGCGACTTCCTGCAGGATTTCCAGGCTGCGCTGGTAATCATTGCGATGCACGGAAAAAGTAAAGTCCGTGGTCCTGCCGTCCGGGGCCACGTTCTGGATGATCATGTCCACTTCGATATTCGCCGCGGCAATCGGCCCCAGGATCAGGTGCGCAATACCCGGCTGATCCGGTACACCAAGCGCCGTCAGTTTTGCTTCATCACGGTTAAAGGCGATCCCTGAAATCAGCGCCTGTTCCATGCCTTCGTCCTCATAGGTAATCAGCGTGCCCTCGCCCTCCTCGAAGCTGGAAAGCACGCGCAGCGGTACATTGTACTTCCCCGCGAACTCGACGGCACGGATTTGTAGTACTTTCGAGCCCAGGCTCGCCATTTCCAGCATTTCCTCAAAGGTAATGCGTTCCAGGCGTCGGGCATGGGGTTCGACCCTGGGATCGGTGGTATACACGCCGTCCACGTCGGTGAAAATCTGGCACTCGTCCGCTTTCAGTGCCGCCGCCAGCGCTACGGCCGTGGTGTCCGAGCCGCCCCGCCCCAGGGTGGTGATATTGCCCTTTTCATCCACCCCCTGGAACCCGGCGACCACCACCACGTGCTGCGCATCCAGATCAGCAGCGACGCGATCTGCGTCGATCTCCCGGATTCTTGCCTTGTTATGAGCGTTATCGGTCAGGATGTGGACCTGTGCCCCGGTATAGGAACGGGCTGCGCAACCGCGCTCCGCCAGCGCCATCGACAGCAAGGCAATAGTGGTCTGTTCGCCGGTCGCCAGCAATACGTCCAGTTCACGCGGGTTCGGGCTCGCGGACACGGCACCGGCCAGCCCAAGCAGGCGGTCGGTCTCCCCGCTCATCGCGGAAACCACCACCACCAGGCGGTGCCCCTGGTCGCGGCAGGCGATGATTTTTTCAGCCACAGCCTGGATTCTTTCCGGACTGCCGACCGAGGTACCGCCATATTTCTGGACGATGAGTGCCATATCAGGTGATCAACCGGGTAGATCTGCGTAAAAACCGCGCATTAAACACCATATTGGTGCAGGATAAAACCGTTGGATGAAGGTCTAAACCATCTCTGAGGCAGCAATTTGCTGTTTTACCCAGTCAGTGACCGATGCCAGGGCGTCGTCCAGGTTCTCCGGCTGGCTACCGCCTGCCTGCGCCATATCGGGGCGACCGCCGCCGCGACCGCCAACCTGGGTGGCCACGTGGTTCACCAGGTCACCCGCCTTGATGCGCGTGGTCTCCTTCTTCGTGACCCCGCCAATCAGCACGACTTTACCGTCATTGACTGCACCCAGCACCACCGCCGCGCTGCCCAGCCTGTTTTTCAGCTGGTCCACGGTTTCGCGCAGGCTCTTCGCATCGGCACCGTCCAGCCTGGCGGCCAGCACCTGGATACCGCCCACCTCCTGCGCCTGGCCAGCCAGATCCCCACCCTGGGCACTGGCCAGTTTGGCTTTCAACGCATCCAGTTCTTTTTCCAGCTTGCGGTTGCGCTCCAGCAGCTGGCCGACTTTTGCAGCGGTCTCCTCGCGTCCGGCCTTGACCATGCCGGATACCTCCGCGAGGTTTTTTTCCGTCTCGCCGATGTATTCCAGCGCACCGGTGCCGGTGACGGCCTCAATGCGTCGCACACCGGAAGCAATACCGGTTTCCGAAAGAATTTTGAACACACCGATATCACCAGCGCGGCTGGCGTGGGTGCCGCCGCACAGCTCCACGGAAAAGTCACCGATCGACAATACGCGCACTTCGTCACCGTACTTTTCACCGAACAGTGCCATAGCCCCGGCCTCCATGGCCTCGTCAATGGGCATGACCCGGGTTTCCACCGGGGCATTGGCACGGATCTGGTCGTTCACCAGGGTTTCGATCTGCTGCAGCTCGTCGGCAGTAAGCGGCTGGAAATGCGAAAAATCGAAACGCAGGCGATCCGGGTCCACCAGTGATCCTTTCTGTTGTACGTGCTCGCCCAGTACCTGGCGCAACGCAGCGTGCATCAGGTGGGTGGCGGAATGGTTCAGCCGCGTGGCCGCGCGACGCTGCTTGTCGACCAGCGCTTCAACCTGATCACCCTGTTTGATTTCTCCCTGCGTCACCAGTCCGATGTGCGCAAACGCGCCACCGCCCTGCTTTTGCGTATCGATGACCCGGAACACCCCGCTGTCAGCCACGCGGATCACACCACGATCTCCGACCTGGCCACCGGATTCAGCATAAAACGGGCTGTGGTCGAGGATAACAATGCCTTCTTCACCACCGTGCAGCACGTCAACGGTTTCACCGTCCTTGAACAGTTCCGTCACCGTGGCAGTGTCCTGCAGCCGTTCGTACCCGGTAAATTCCGTGCAGCCTTCAATATCGAGATTACCGGTTTCCAGCGTACCGAAACTACTGGCGGCACGCGCACGGTCTCGCTGGGCTTCCATTTCGGTTTCAAAACCCGACATGTCGAGTGACAGGCCGCGTTCACGGGCAATATCCGCGGTCAGATCGACCGGGAAACCGTAGGTGTCATACAGCTTGAACACGGTATCACCCGGGATGACCCTGCCATCCAGACCATTGATCGCGTCCTCGAGGATCTTCATGCCGTTATCCAGCGTTTCGGCGAAGCGGGTCTCTTCCTGCTGGAGAACCCGTTCCACCTGTGCCTGCGCCTTGACCAGTTCCGGGTAGGCTTCCCCCATCTCGGCGGCCAGCGCCGCCACCAGTCGGTGGAAGAAGGCATCGCGTTTTCCCAGTTTGTGTCCGTGGCGAATGGCGCGACGGATGATGCGGCGCAGCACGTACCCCCGTCCCTCGTTGGAAGGCATGACGCCGTCCACGATCAGGAATGCGCAGGCACGGATATGGTCGGCGATCACGCGCAGGGATTTTTCCTGCAGGTCTCTGGCCCCGGTAACCTCTGCCGCGGCCTGGATGAGGCGCTGGAACAGGTCGATCTCGTAGTTGCTGTGCACCCCTTGCAGGATGGCGGCCAGGCGTTCCAGCCCCATGCCGGTATCCACCGAAGGCCGGGGCAGCGGGTTCAGTTCACCGCTGGCAGCGCGGTCGTACTGCATGAACACCAGGTTCCAGATTTCGATGTAGCGGTCGCCGTCTTCCTCCGGTGTGCCGGGAGGACCACCGGGCACGTCGGGACCGTGATCGTAAAAGATTTCCGAACAGGGGCCGCAGGGGCCGGTATCCCCCATTGACCAGAAGTTGTCTTTTGCACCAATGCGTGAAAAACGTTCGGCCGATACACCGATCTCCTGCAGCCAGATATCCGCCGCCTCGTCGTCTTCCTCGTAGACGGTCACCCACAGGCGTTCGGCCGGCAACTTCAGCGTCTCTGTCAGGAACTCCCAGGCATAGCGGATGGCTTCGCGCTTGAAATAGTCGCCGAAGCTGAAATTGCCCAGCATCTCGAAAAAGGTGTGATGACGGGCGGTATACCCAACGTTCTCCAGGTCATTGTGTTTGCCGCCGGCCCGCACGCAGCGCTGCGAGCTGGCCGCGCGCACGTAACTGCGCTGTTCCCTGCCCAGGAAGACATCCTTGAACTGCACCATCCCGGCATTGGTAAACAGCAGGGTCGGATCGTTGGCGGGCACCAGCGGACTGGACGCAACCAGGGTATGGTCCCGCTGCCGGAAATACTCCAGAAAGGCCTTGCGAATCGCTGTGGTGCTGGTGTGGTGGGTCTGGCTGTTCATGGCGCGAAAAGGTACAGGATATTGGACCGTATTGCATCCATATCCCGGATTTTCGGGGCCATTCCGTGAGAATCAGCGCGGGTCGAATGCCGCGCGGATCTGCTCACCGGTGAAACCCCTGTGTTGCAGAAAACGCATCTGCCGGCTGCGCTCCCGGTAGTCCTTCGGGAGGTCGTGTCCAAATCGCTTGTGGCGTTGCCGGACCGCGGAGTCGACCCAGGACTGCGACAGCGCTTCCAGTGGCTGTGCCATCAGTTCGCTGTCGATACCGCGCTCATACAGCTCGGCCTGTATTCTGGCCGGCCCGTAGCCCCGCTCGAAACGGCCGCGCACGTAGGCTTCGACAAAACGCCGGTTACTCAGCAGACCTTCGTCGCGCAATTCATCCTGTACCGCGGTGATGATCTCGTCCGGGACGGAGCGTGCGGCCAGCTTGTTGCGCAATTCCAGCTCGCTGTGTTCGCGCCTTGCCAGCAGTCGTAACGCCGTCGCGTACGACTGCTGGTACAGCTCGGCGCGATCGGCGCTTTCAGCCTGCGGATTCAATGGGCGTTACGTTCGCCGCTTCCGGCTCGACACCCTGGTCCAGCAACCGGGCACGCAGCTGCTTTTCGATATCCTGCGCAATCTCCGGGTTGTCCTTCAGGAAATTGCGTACATTGTCCTTGCCCTGGCCAATGCGGTCGCCGTTATAGCTGTACCAGGCACCGGCCTTGTCCACCAGGCCTTCCCTGACACCCAGCTCGATCAGCTCGCCCTGGCGGGAAATACCCTGGCCGTAGAGGATCTCGAACTGGGCCTGTTTGAACGGTGGCGCCATCTTGTTCTTGACCACCTTGACACGGGTCTCGTTGCCGACGATTTCGTCGCCTTTCTTGATGGCGCCGATGCGGCGGATATCGAGCCGCACCGAGGAATAGAACTTCAACGCATTACCCCCGGTGGTGGTCTCGGGGTTGCCGAACATGACGCCGATCTTCATGCGGATCTGGTTGATGAAAATCACCAGCGTGTTGGAACGCTTGATGTTGGAGGTCAGCTTGCGCAGCGCCTGCGACATCAGGCGGGCGTGCAGCCCCATGTGTGAATCACCCATTTCACCCTCGATCTCGGCCTTGGGCGTCAGGGCGGCGACCGAGTCGACCACCACCACATCCACCGCGCTGGAGCGCACTAGCATGTCGGTGATTTCCAGCGCCTGCTCCCCGGTATCCGGCTGGGAAACCAGCAGGTCGTCGATCTGGACACCCAGTTTTTCGGCATATACCGGGTCCAGCGCGTGCTCGGCGTCGATGAATGCGGCGGTACCGCCTGTTTTCTGCACCTCGGCGATCACCTGCAGGGTCAGGGTGGTTTTACCGGAAGATTCCGGCCCGTAGATCTCGACCACACGACCGCGCGGCAGACCACCGATACCCAGCGCCACGTCCAGTGCCAGTGAACCGGTGGACACCACATCTGTATCGCGCACGGCGCCAACATCCCCCATGCGCATTACCGAACCCTTGCCAAACTGCTTCTCGATCTGACCCAGCGCTGCACTGAGCGCCTTGCGTTTGTTATCGTCCATTTAGACTCCTCCGTCTGTTGTCGTCAACTGAGGGGGCTGTTCCCTGCCCCGCGGGTAGTGGTCGTGCACAACCTGGCGGCTTCGCTGCCGATTGCCACAGAGTATGCACCACGCTACTGTAAAAATAAACAGTGCCGGTAACATTTTGTTTCGGGCCGTGAAAACCGGCCGATGCAGGCCGGGATTCACGATACCCGAAGCCCTCACCTGCAGGCGCGCTCCGGAGTTAACGGGACAGCAGTGAACCGAATCAATGAATGTCTCCTGTTTCCCGGGACCCGTTTGCGAACGCCCAGCGCTGCAACACATCGTAGCGAACCCCCTGCGGGGTCGACACCGATTCGGCCAGCACAAAGTCCCGCACCTGCCAGCACACCGGTGTCAGCCCCGCCTGTATACGCGGGTTTTTCTCCTTGCGCGACAGCGTTACATGGGGCACGTAGCGCCGCGGTGCCGCGGCTATCCCGCAGGGCAACAGCGCCGCCTGCAACTGCTCGACCAGCTGCAACAGGGCCGGCGGTATATGACTGGTTCCCAGCCATTGCACGCGTGGTTTCGTCCAGCCGCCCAGGTAATCCAGCTGCAGTTCAAAAGCCTCCCCCTGCAGTTGCCCGGCCGCTTCACAGCAACAGGCCATTTCAGCGGCCGTGCGTGCACCGAGGAACTGCAGGGTCATATGCAGGTTGGCAGCGGCGACCGGGTAGCGGGTCCAGTGCCGCGCGGCGGCGGCCAGCTGTTGGCGCACGCCCGCATCGGGCCAGAGTGCAAAGAACAGGCGCCGCCTGCTGTCAGCGCCCTTCACGCCAGTTCCAGCAGCCGGTTACCCAATCCGTCCAGCGCGGCTTCCACCGACTGCCTGCGCACCGCGTCACGATCCCCCTGGAAACGGCAGTGGCGCGTTAGCAACCAGTCTCCGGGACCGGCCCAGGCGATCCATACCGTGCCCGTGGGTTTGTCGTCCGTGCCGCCACCCGGGCCGGCGATCCCGCTGATGGCCAGCCCCCAGCGGGCGTGGCTGTGGCGCAACAGGCCATGCACCATTTCCTGTACGGTCTGTTCGCTGACCGCGCCAAAGCGCTCCAGCGTAGCGGCCGAAACGCCGAGCAGTTCCTGTTTGGCGGCATTGCTGTAGGTCACCAGGCCGCGCTCGAACCAGCCGGAACTGCCCGCCCGGTCGGTACAGACCTTGGCGACCCAGCCACCGGTGCAGGATTCTGCCGTGGCCAGCAACTCACGCCGCGCCAGTAGCGCTTCGGCCAGTACGGCCACCCGCTGTTCCACCTCAGTTCACTCGCTGTGGATGATCCGGATCGCGCTGCCGACGGCCCAGGACAGACCGTCCTCTGCCGGCTCCACGCGCACCACTTCGATGCTGGCGTCCAGCACCGAGATCAACGCCTGGCTGGCTTCGATGTGCATCTCCAGACGGTCGCCGGGTTCCAGCCGCTCATCGGTGTGGAACAGCACACCGCAGGCGCTCAGGTTGCGGCCTGCCGCCTGAAAACGCCGGCCGCTGTCCGCGTGCTGCAGTGCGACCTCGCAGTCCACCGGTACGCGTATAAACCCCCGTTTTTCATCGTAACCCCGCTGATCCAGACTCATTGCCCCTGCCTCCGGTGGATGCGCAATACGTGCTACAGGAGTACCAAAGCACAGACCATTTGGCAAGCTGTAGCGGAGCGTGCAATTGGGCTAGACTGGCCGCCATGTCCGCCGTCCCCGAAGCCTGCAAACACACCCCCATGATGCAGCAATACCTGCGCATCAAGGCCGAACACCCGGATATCCTGGTGCTGTACCGCATGGGTGACTTCTACGAACTGTTCTTTGACGATGCACGCAAGGCTTCGGAACGCCTGGATATTACCCTCACCAGTCGCGGCCAGTCGGCGGGGGAGCCCATCCCGATGGCCGGTGTTCCGGTGCATGCGGTGGAACAGTACCTGGCCAGGCTGGTGCGCCAGGGTGAGTCGGTCGCCGTGTGTGAACAGGTCGGTGACCCGGCCACCAGCAAGGGGCCGGTGGAACGCAAGGTAGTGCGCGTCGTCACCCCCGGCACACTCACCGATGAGGCCCTGCTGCCGGAGCGGCGCGACAACCTGCTGGTGTCGGTGCACCGTGACGCGGAAGGGTATTACGGCGTGGCTGCGCTGGACCTGTCGGCGGGGCGCTTCGTGGTCCAGGAGTTCAGCGGCGAGGAGACCCTGCTGGGGGAAATCGAGCGCCTGCAACCCGCCGAGCTGCTGCTCAGCGAAGACCTGTCCCTGCCGGACGCGCTGCAGCGGCGTGACGGGCTGCGCCGCCTCGCGCCCTGGCATTTCGATACCGAGAGCGCCGCGCGCCAGCTCAACCAGCAGTTCGGCACCCACGACCTGAGCGGTTTCGGTTGCCAGGACATGCCGGTCGCCGTGGCCGCCGCCGGCGCGCTGCTGCACTACGTCAAGGACACCCAGCGCGCTGCCCTGCCCCACCTGCGCGGCCTGCGCACCGAATTGCACGAGGACAGTGTGGTCATGGACGCGGCCACGCGCCGCAACCTGGAGCTGGACCAGGCGCAGTCCGGGCAGAAGGCGCACAGCCTGATCGCCGTGCTGGACAAGAGCGTGACTGCCATGGGCGGCCGCATGCTGCGACGCTGGCTGCACCGCCCGCTGCGCGACCGCGCCATCCTGGCGCGGCGTCACCAGTGCCTGGAATCCCTGCTGCAGGCGCGCCTGTTCGAGGCGCTGCGCGAACAACTGCGCGGCAGTTGCGACCTGGAACGCATCCTGTCGCGCATCGCCCTGAAATCCGCCCGGCCGCGCGATCTGAGTGCCCTGCGCGACACCCTGGCACGACTGCCCGGGCTGCAGGCCCTGTTACGTAATGACCATGACCCGCTACTGGGTGAACTCGCCGGCCGTATCCAGGAACACCCCGGCATCCATAAACTGCTGCGCCGCGCCTTACCCGACATTCCCCCCGCACTGGTACGCGACGGCGGTGTCATCGCCGTGGGCTACGACCAGGAACTGGACGAGCTGAAACGCCTCAGTGAACAGGGCGACCAGGTGCTTTTGGAAATGGAAGAGCGGGAACGCGAACGCTCCGGCATCGGCAACCTGAAGATCCGCTACAACCGCGTGCATGGCTATTACATCGAGGTCAGCCGCGGCCAGTCCGACCGGGTGCCGGATGATTACCAGCGCCGCCAGACGCTGAAAGGTGTGGAACGGTTCATTACCCCCGAGCTGAAATCCCACGAAGAGCGGGTGCTGAGCGCCCGCAGCAAGGCACTGGAACGCGAAAAGGCGCTCTACGCCGAACTGCTGGACAAGCTGCTCGAAGACCTGAAATCCCTGTCCGGCTGTGCGGAGGGTCTGGCTGAACTGGACGTACTGACTACCCTTGCAGCGCGTGCCGATGCCCTGAACTGGTCACGCCCGACGCTGGTCGATGAACCCGGCATCCGCATCCGCGGCGGCCGCCACCCGGTGATCGAACAGGTCAGCGAGGCCCCGTTCGTGCCCAACGATGTGCAACTGGACGACGCACGGCGCCTGCTGGTGATCACCGGCCCCAACATGGGCGGCAAATCCACCTACATGCGCCAGACTGCGCTGATCGTACTGTTGGCCTGCATGGGCAGTTTTGTCCCCGCCGACCAGGCTGACATCGGCCCGGTCGACCGGATTTTCACCCGCATCGGCGCCTCCGACGACCTCGCCAGCGGGCGTTCGACCTTCATGGTGGAGATGACCGAGACCGCCAACATCCTCAACCATGCAAGCGACCGCAGCCTGGTGCTGATGGACGAAATCGGCCGCGGCACCAGTACCTATGACGGGCTGGCGCTGGCCTGGGCCGTGGCGCGTGAGCTGGGCGCACTGCGCGCCTTCACCCTGTTTGCGACCCACTATTTCGAACTCACCGGCCTGCCGGAAGAATTGCCGGCCAGCGCCAATGTTCACCTGGATGCCGTCGAGCACGGCGAACGGATCGTATTCCTGCACACCGTAAAAGACGGCCCGGCCAGCCGCAGTTACGGACTGCAGGTGGCCGCACTGGCCGGGGTGCCGGAGCACGTGCTGGAACAGGGGCGCAGCATCCTGCAGAAACTGGAAAGCGAACCCCTGCACGCGCCGCTGCAGAATGACCGGCCGGCGCCGCAGATCGACCTGTTTGCCCGCCGGGAAGAGTCTCCGCTGGTGGATGCCTTCCAGGGCATCAAGCCCGACAACCTGACCCCGCTGCAGGCACTGGAGCTGCTGTACAAACTGAAGCAGATGGCGGAAGACACCGCACCCTAACAGGCTGTTAACAGGCTGTTGAAAAAAACGGGCCCTGAAAAAGGACCCGTTCTGCATGAATGCCGGCCGGCCTATTTTGAAACCGGTATGGGCGCTTTCTCCCTGGGCACTTCCTCGTGTACTTCGACCTCCTCGATCGCTGACACCTCGACTTCCGTGCGCCGGTTGGGCGCAAGGCAATCGATCAGCGCCTGACCGCGTATGCCGGGACACTCCACCACCGGGTTCGCCGAACCCAGGCCTTTGGTTTCGATATAGGCGGGTACCACACCTTTGGCGACCAGGTAGCTGCGTACCGATTCCGCGCGCCGTTTCGACAACGCCAGGTTGTAGGCATCGTCGCCGATGCGATCGGTGTAGCCGGTGATCTCGATTTTCTGCTCCAGCAGGATAGCCGCGGTCAGGTTGCCGACCAGGTCGTCGAGCAGCACCGCGCCATTATCCGAGATCGCATCACTGTCGAAACCGAACAGGGCATCCGCCTGCAGGTGGACCGGGTTGCGTTTCATCCGGATAACCACATCCACCGCCGCCAGATCGACACCATCGCGTTTCGCCACGATCTCCGGGTCGCACTCCACGATGGCATTGGGTATGGACCAGCGTTTGGTATGCATGCAGTCCCCGTATCCGGTACGCACAGCCGTTTTGCTGCTGTCGTCCACGTATCCTTCTGACGCCAGCGCCCATCCGCTCGTCAACCCCAGAGCTGCCAGCACACATACTTTTGCTGTGTTGTTTGTTTGCATTGCCTGAAATCCTCCGCACACTGCACGATTCACGGGCCCTCACGGCCCTTCCCTGCAACGGCTATTTTCTGCCAGTTCAGAGGGATGTGCAAACTGTCCGGGGAGGGGTTCCGGGTGGCTCAGCCGGTGACCGCGCCGCAATTGCTCAATCCCAGGCTGGGGGGATTGGTGGAAAAGGTAAAGGGCGCTGCTTTTTTGAGCGCACTCAAACCCAGCAGCATGCGGGTTTTATCCGGGAAAACAGCGGCTTCGATATTGGTCAGTACGCAGCCGGCACCCAGTACCAGGCGTTTTATACTGTACACTGGCAGCCGCAGCTGGGTACCGTCCGCCATTACACCCGTCAGTTCGCCCACGTACTCGGCATTATTCGCCTGTAACAACTGCTGCAGCGTGACTTCATTGATGGTCGTGTAGCCGGCCCCGGTATCCACCATGAATTCCACATTGCCGCTGCCCTGCATGCTGGCTTCGATGTAATAGGTCGCCAGCTGCTTCTGGTTCATGGGGATGACGTGAAAGGAATCGGCGGCCGGCAGCAGCCCGCTGTTCAGCAGGGTAAGCACTCCGAGTACGGGTTTCAGGAAGGGGCGCATCATGATAATCCGGCAATAGTGACAAATTTCTGTCGTTATTCAGGATAACGGCACCTCAAAGGCCAAACTGAACGCCTTCCGCCATCCTGCGTCGCACTCGCCCAGGGGCGCGGCCGTAATATATTTTCTCTATATTTAACAACCTGTTAAAACACCCAAAAACCAGGGGGTCGATACGGCCGGCGTTTTCAGGGTAGCCGCTATCGCGTCCGGCAGCCGTAAACACGCCCTTTTCCATCGTGGCAAGCAATTTGCAGTTCCGGTGATTGATGACCTCGCCCAAGTGTCGGGCTGCCCGGGAAAAGTGAGAACCGAAACCATGCGAATAGAAAAATTTTCAGTGAAGGCACTCACGGTGAGCATGCTGCTGATCGTGGGCATCGTAGCGGTAGCCATGGCCTTCGTATCGGAAACCGAATACCGCAGCGCCGCGGTACAGGCGCAGACCGGCACCGTTGCACGGATCCTGCAGGTTGCCAGCGATGCCACGCTCGACCAGCTGGTCGCCGACAGCCAGCAGCTTGGCGCAGCAGCGGCCAAGGCCCTGTCGCGGCAACCGGAACTGGGCAGCTACCTGGCAGAAGCGCCCGCAGGCACCGCCAACCCCATGCTGCAGAAACTGCTGGCGGCACCACTGAAATCCGGATTGCCGCAGGTGCAGGCCACCTCGGTACGACTCTACAACGCCAACAAACAATTACTCATGCAGGCGGGAGACCATGAGAGCGGCGACCAGGTCGCGCTCAAGAACGCCACCCCCGGGCAGGTGGCAGCCGCCTTCTGGCTGTCGGACAAGGGCAGTCGCTACTCGGTGGTGCGCTCGCTGGGTAACCAGACCGGGCGGGGCTACCTGGAGATCAGTTTTGACCCGCTTTTCAGCCTGCAACATGTGGCTGAACTGACCCACCTGCCGCTGCGCATCGAGACCCTCTCCGGCGATACCCGTTTTGAGTCCGAACAGTGGCCCGCGCAGTCCGGCAAACTACAGGAAATACGCTACCAGGTGCTGGGCAAGGACCATGTCCCGCTTGCCCGGCTGACGGCACTGGATGATTTCTCGTCGCTGTACGACGCAACCCGGCAGACCCGCAACACCACCACCGCGGCCTTTGTCGCGCTGATCGGGGCCGTTTTGCTGGTCGCCATCGTGCTCCTCAACCGTTTCCTGTTTCGGCCGGTGAAAACCATGACCAGTGACATGGACCGCGTTGCCAGCGGGGAAGAAGCCGACGCGCGGCTGGGTGACCGCGCACTGAAAGAGTTCCACGCCCTGGCCAATGCCTTCAACCGCATGAATCAGCAGGTCCAGGACATCATCGAACGCGAGCGACAGGCGTCGGAAGACATCAAGGGCAAGGTCGAACTGATCCAGGATGTGGTAGCTATGGCCGCCGAGGGCGACCTGACCGGCGAAATCATGGTGTACCGCGACCAGGACATCATTTCCGAACTGGCCACCGGCATCCAGCAAATGCTGAACAGCCTGAACTCACTGGTAGCCCGCATCCAGCAGTCCGGCGTGCAGGTCACTTCGTCCGCCACTGAAATTGCCGCCACCGCCAAACAGCAGGAAGCTACCGTCACTGAACAGGCCGCCACCACCAACCAGATCAAGGCCACCGTGACAGAAATCACCGCCACCTCAAAGGAACTCCTCAACACCATGAACGAGGTGACCGAGGTGGCCTGGAAAACCTCCGAAGGCGCCAACGCCGGCCGCTCGTCCCTGCAGAGTATGGAAAAGACCATGCACCAGATGATGGAAGCCACCGATTCGATCGGCTCCAAGCTGGC
Source organism: Thiohalobacter sp. (assembly GCA_026984515.1). Taxonomy (GTDB): domain Bacteria; phylum Pseudomonadota; class Gammaproteobacteria; order DSM-19610; family DSM-19610; genus Thiogranum. Next base: position 18,594 of record JALSRZ010000173.1, read on the forward strand.
GGTGCTGAGTGAAAAAGCCGGTAACATCAACACCGTGGTCACCACCATCAACCGCGTCGCCGACCAGACCAACCTGCTGTCACTGAACGCGGCCATCGAAGCCGAAAAGGCAGGTGAATACGGAGTCGGCTTTGCCGTCGTCGCCACGGAAATCCGCCGCCTTGCCGACCAGACCGCGGTTGCCACCTGGGACATCGAACAGATGGTGAAGGAAATGCAGTCCGCGGTATCGGCCGGCGTGATGGGTATGGAAAAATTCTCGGAAGAAGTACGCCACGGCGTCGAGGATGTGCGCCAGGTCGGCTCCCAGCTGGCACACATCATCGAGCAGGTGGATACGTTGATCCCGCGCTTTGAAGAGGTCAACGAAGGCATGAATTCACAGGCCCAGGGCGGCAACCAGATCCGTGATGCCATTGTTCAGCTCAGCGAATCCGCGCAACAGACCGCCGACTCGCTGCGCCAGTCCAACGGCGCCATCATGCAGCTGAACGAAGCGGCCAACCGGCTCCAGGAAGGCGCCTCCCACTTCCGGGTCAGTTCCTGAGGCGAAAACCGTGTTGATGCTGCTGTTTCAACTGGGGACCAGCCGTTACGCCATCCCGGTAATGGAAGTGGTGGAAGTAACGCCACAGGTGGAACTGGAAACCATCCCGCTGGCGCCCGTCTGTGTGTGCGGCCTGTTCAATTACCGCGGTCAGCACGTGCCGGTCATCGACCTGTGCCGGCTGATCAACGACACACCCTGCAGCAATTCTTTCACCAGTCGCATCATCCTGGTGAACTATCCGCTGGCGGACGGCAGCCAGCGCGTGCTCGGCCTGCTCGCCGAGCGCGTTACCGAAACCGTCGACATTGCCCCTGAGCACTTCACCAGCACCGGCCTGAACATGGAGGGTACACCCTGCCCCGGTCAGGCGGCCCGCTGCGAACCCGGACTGGTGCAGCACATCACCACCTCTGAACTGCTCCCTGAAGCCATCCAGTCACAGCTGTTCCCGGCCGAGGCCGGCTAGATGTCACTGCCGGCCATTGCATCCCTGCTGAAACAGCACATGGGCCTGCACAGCTCGACCGTGGGTTCGGGTACCATCAGCCAGGCCGTGGAGCGGCGTATGCGCGACTGCGGCATCAACGATATCGGTGACTACCACAACATCATCAGCCAGTCCGAAACCGAGTTAAACGAACTCATCGACACGGTAGTGATCCCGGAAACCTGGTTCTACCGCGACCGCAACCCGTTTTCCGCCTTCAGTGACTGGGTGCGGCATAACTGGCTGGCTGGCTCCGCACACACCCCGCTGCGCATCCTGAGCGTACCCTGCTCCACCGGCGAGGAACCCTATACCCTGGCCATGTGCCTGGCCGACTGCGGGATGGCCGCTGCCGATACACACATCGACGCAATCGATATCAGCAGCACCAATATTGAACGGGCACGCCAGGCCCGTTACGGTAATAACTCTTTCCGCGGCGGCGACCTGCGTTTCCGCGACCGCTACTTCGAGTCGGTCGGTACGCGTTTCCAGCTGACAGACGCTATCCGCCAGCGCGTGCACTTTGAGCAGGCCAACCTGCTGGAGCAGGACTTCAGCACGGGCCGCGCCCCCTACCACGTGATCTTCTGCCGCAACCTGCTGATCTATTTTGATCGCCCCACCCAGCACCAGGCCATCGACCGGCTGGAACAGTTACTGACCAGTGACGGCATCCTGTTCCTGGGCCATTCGGAAACCAGCCTGCTGCTGGAACGCCCTTTCTCGGCGCTGGAGTTTCCACGCTGCTTCGGTTTTCGACGCGCGGAAAAAGAAAGCCGCACAGACCACGCTCCGGCATCACGCAACAAACCGAAAGCGCCACGCAAACGCGACAGGCTTCCCGTGACAGCTCCACTGCCCTTTGCTGAAGTCGAAGCCGGGAAGGAGTTGCACACGGTTGAGACCGGGGACAACGATGTACTGTTACAGAAGGCTTTTCGGCTTGCCGACCAGGGACACCTTGACGAAGCCGCCCGTCATTGTGAGACCCTGTTGCAACAACACGCGCTGCAGGCCGATGCGCATTACCTGCTGGGCCTGATCCGTGAAGCGGCCGGCAATAGCGCTGAAGCGGAGCGTATGTTCCGCAGGACCGTGTACCTGGACCCCACGCACTATGAAGCACTCGCGCACCTCAGCGTGATCTGCAGGCGACAGGGTGACAGCGGCGAGGCCCGGCGTTTCCACGAGCGGGCGGCACGGGTCCAGCGCCATAACCGGGGTACAGGCTGATGACGGACCACTACCGTGATGATGCAGTGACCCTGGACGATTGCTGGAACCGCATCGGGGTCTGGAGCACGGAAAAGGCCAGCTGCCCCGAACTGCAGCGTTTCGTCCACTGCCGCAATTGCGAACGTTACTCGGCAGCCGGCCGAAAGATGCTGGAACGCCCGGTGCCGGGGGCCTACCGCCAGGAATGGACCCGGCGCTTTACCGATGCCCGTGACACGGACCGGGACGCAAGCCGCTCGGTGCTGCTGTTCCGCCTGGGTGACGAATGGCTGGCCATGGACAGCCTGTTTGTCAACGAAATCACACCCATGCGCACCATCCACAGCCTGCCACACAAAACCGGGGCGGCGATCAAGGGCCTGGTCAACATTCGCGGTGAACTGAAAATCTGCATTTCCATCGGCGCCATTCTGCAACTGGACAAGGCGCGCGAGTCCTACGTTACCGATCACGAAATACTGGAGCGCATGATCTTTATCGAAAAGGAGGGTCAGAGTTTCGTGTTCCCCGTCAGCGAAGTGCACGGCATTTTCCACTACACCGACGGCACCCTGCAGGCCTTGCCGGCCACCGTGGCCAAATCCCGGCAGACCTATACCAGCGGCATCCTGTGCTGGAACGAACGGCACGTCGGGGTACTCGATCACGAATTGCTGTTCTATGCCCTGTCCCGGAGCCTGCAGTGAGCGAGGACCTGGGCGATTTCTCGATGCTGGAACTGTTTCGCCTGGAGGTGGACAACCAGGCGGCCATCCTCAATGACGGCCTGCTGGCACTGGAACAGGATGCACAGTCGGCGCAACACCTCGAGGCACTGATGCGTGCAGCGCACTCGATCAAGGGCGCCGCGCGCATGGTCGACATCGATAACGGTGTCAGGCTCGCACACGCCATGGAGGATTGTTTCGTGGCCGCCCAGCAGGGTGAACTGCAACTGGCGCCACAGCAGATCGATCTGTTGCTAAAGGGTGTAGACCAGTTGATTGCCATATCCACCGGGCAGGCCGACGCAGAAGCGCTCTCGATCCTTACGCAACAGATAGAAACCATGGAACAAGCGGAGCCAGCGGCGGAAAAGACCGCGCTACCGGCAACAGCAGACAGCGGGACCGGTGTGGAACCACCATCACAGGTCCCGGCCGACGACCCGGCCGACCCCGGCGTAGCGGCGGACGCAAGCCCGGCACCCGCCGCGAGTGCCCACAGCACAGCGGCCAGCGAAGCCGGCGTGCGGGTATCCTCCGAAAGCCTCAACCGACTGGTCGGCCTGGCCGGTGAAGTACAGGTTGAATCACGCTGGCTGCACCCGTTTTCCGACGCACTGCTGCAGATCAAGCACCGCCAGGCTGAACTCATCAGCCTGCTGGACCGCCTGAACGAAAACCTTCATTCCAGTGGCAGTATCGAGTACAGCCGCACGCTCGCCAGTGAAATCCAGACCAAGGCCAACCGCTGCCGCCACCAGCTGAGTGACCGGCTGGTGGAACTGGACAGCTATGACCGGCGCATGCACAGCCTTGGCAACCGCCTGCACCAGGAAGTCATCACCAGCCGCATGCGGCCGTTCTCCGATGTGACACGCGGCTTCCCGCGCATGATCCGCGATGTCGCCAGGCAGCTGGGCAAGCAGGTGGATTTCAGAATCGAAGGTCTGTCCACACAGGTGGACCGCGATATCCTGGACTGCATAGAAGCGCCCCTGAACCACCTGTTACGCAATGCACTGGATCACGGTATCGAGACGGTCGAGGAACGCCGCCAGGCCGGCAAACCTGAACAGGCAAGCCTGCGCCTGAGCGCCATGCACAGCGCCGGTATGCTGTCCATCCAGGTAGAGGACGACGGTCGCGGCATCGACCTGGAAAAACTGCGTAGCAGCATCGTCACCAAGGGCATGGTCAATGCAACCATGGCCGCGGAGCTGAACGAAACCGAACTGCTGGAATTCCTGTTCCTGCCCGGCTTTTCGACCCGTGACGAGGTCACCGAAATCTCCGGCCGCGGCGTCGGTCTGGATGTAGTCCACAGCACAGTGCAGCAAATGCGTGGCGTGGTACGCGCCACCAGCAACAAAGGTGCGGGCACCCGTTTCCACCTGCAACTGCCATTGACCCTGTCGGTCATCCGCGCGCTGCTGGTGGAAATCTGCGGGGAACCCTATGCCATCCCGCTGGCACGCATCGACCGCACGCTGCGGCTCGACACCAGCCAGGTCGAATCGCTGGAAGGCCGCCAGTACTTCACGCTTGGCACCCAGCACGTGGGACTGGTATTCGCCAGCCAGGTACTGGGCTGCAACGGCAGTGCCGAGCGCGGAGATTTCCTGCCGGTCGTCGTACTGGGTGAACGCCTGCACCTGTCGGGCCTGGTGGTTGACCGTTTCATCGGTGAACGCAACCTGGTGGTGCATACCATCGATCCGCGCATGGGAAAAATCCAGGACATCAGCGCCGCCTGCCTGCTGGAAAACGGTGATCCCTGCCTGATCATCGATGTGGATGACATGCTGCGCTCCATCGACATCCTGATCGCCGGCGGACGCCTGAACCGCATACAGGACAAGCAGGACAGCAGCGACGTACACAGCAAGCGCATCCTGGTGGTCGACGACTCGATCACGGTGCGCGAAGTCGAGCGCAACATGCTGGTATCGCGTGGCTATCACGTCGACGTCGCGGTCGATGGCATGGACGGCTGGAACGCCGTGCGCACGGAAGACTACGACCTGGTCATCAGCGATATCGACATGCCGCGCATGAACGGCTTTGAGTTCGTCCGCCTGATGCGCCAGGACGAGCGCCTGGGCAAAACCCCGGTCATGATCGTGTCCTACAAGGACCGTGAAGAAGACCGGCAGCGCGGGCTGGAAGCCGGCGCAGACTATTACCTGACCAAGGGCAGCTTTCACGATGAAACCCTCATCGACGCCGTCCTCGATCTGATCGGTGCAGCGGAGTAGACCGGTTTATGTTGAAAATTGCAGTTGTGAACGACTCCCTGATGGCCGCGGAAAGCCTCAGGCGGGTAGTCGAGAGCGTGGCGGAATACAAGCTGGTATGGACCGCCAGCAACGGGGTCGAAGCTGTACAACGCTGCAGTGAACACTGCCCGGATATCATCCTGATGGACCTGATCATGCCGGAAATGGACGGTATCGAGGCCACGCGTCGCATCAGTGCGGACTTCGACTGCGCCATCCTGGTCGTTACCGCGACGGTCAACGGACACGCCGGCAAGGTCTTTGAGGCCATGGGTGCCGGCGCCCTGGACGCGGTCAATACCCCGGTGCTCGGCACATCCGGCCTGAGCGAAGGCCATGATGTGCTGGTGCACAAGATCGACACCATCGCCATGCTGTTACACAGCAAGCCATACCGGGGGAAACGCCCGGCTGCAGCGCTGCGAGCACCGTCGGGCGAAGGGGGGGTGCCACTGATCGCCATCGGCGCTTCCACGGGTGGGCCCTCCGCGCTGCGCGAAGTACTGCAGGCGTTGCCACCAGAGTCCGGCGTCGCGATTGCCATTGTTCAGCATGTAGATGAGCAGTTCTCCGCCGGTTTAACGGCGTGGCTCGACGAACACGCACCGTTACCGGTCCGCCAGGCACGCCCCGGCGACCGTTTTGAAGCCGGTGTTGCACTGGTGTGCGGGCGTGAAGACCACCTGGTCCTGAGCGCCGACGGCAGCCTGGACTACACCCCGGAGCCGCGCCGGCTGGCGTATCGCCCCTCGGTCGACGTTTTTTTTAATAGCCTTGCAGAAAACCATTCAAATCAAACAGTTGGCGTATTACTCACCGGCATGGGCAAAGACGGTGCCGTGGGACTCAGGGCGCTGCGTGAGCGCGGCTGGATAACCCTTGCTCAAGATCAGGAAACATGTGCCGTTTACGGTATGCCAAAAGCCGCAAAAGAGCTTGATGCAGCAAAGGAAATTCTGCCACTCGGCAAGATCGGGCCACGCCTGGCCGAGTGGGCGGAACAGGCCTCCGGCAGAGGCGGGGAAAAACAGTAACGGGATGACAAGGGATACCGACATTCAAGGGGAAGCACCGGACAGCGACGAAGGCCGCTGGGTGGTCGTGCTGCTGGTCGATGACCAGGCCATGGTCGCCGAGGGTATTCGTCGCATGCTCGCCGACGAACCGGATATCGAGTTTCACTACTGCGCTGATCCGAAACAGGCTGTCAAGCAGGCGGTCGCCGTCAGGGCGACCATTATCCTGCAGGACCTGGTAATGCCCGAAGTGGACGGCATGACCCTGGTCCGTTTCTACCGCAACAACCCGACTACGCGTGATATTCCGGTGATTGTCCTGTCCAGCAAGGATGACCCGGTCATCAAGAGTGACGCTTTCACCAACGGGGCCACCGACTACCTGGTCAAACTACCCGAGAAAATCGAGCTACTGGCCAGGATTCGTGCTCACGCCAAAAGCTACCTGGCGCAGAAGGAACGCGACGACGCCTTCAAGGCGATGGAAAAAATGCAGGGCCAGTTGTCCGCAATCAATAACGAGCTTGCCCACAGCAACCGGGAGCTGAAACGCCTGTCGTCCATGGACGGTCTGACCGGCCTGGCCAACCGCCGGCAGTTCGACGAAACCCTGGAGCAGGAGTGGCAAAGAGCGATCCGCACCGAGCTGCCCCTGTCGCTGCTGTTTGTCGACATCGATTATTTCAAACGCTACAACGACAGCTACGGTCACCAGGCCGGGGATGACTGCCTCAAAAAGGTCGCTGCCAGCCTGCAGGAAACCGTACACCGACCCGCGGACCTGGTCAGCCGTTACGGGGGCGAGGAATTCGTCATGATCCTCCCGGACACCACCAGCGAAGGCGCGCTGGCAGTGGCGGAAAAAGTGCTGGTCAATATCGCCGGCCTGAATATCCCGCACAAGAATTCGGATTCCGCCGATCGCGTCACACTCAGTATCGGCGTTGCCACCCTGCACCCGGAAGAAGGCTCGGACTGCAACGAGTTGATCGAGGCGGCCGACAAGATGCTGTACCGGGCCAAGGACAACGGCCGCAACTGTATTGAAGTCACGCAACCCGTGGAACGACTGCAGAGCGTGCTGCGCTAACCCCTCTTCCCCTGCACCACGCGAAACATTCCGTGTATCATTGGGCGCCTGAACAATCAGGAGCCGGACATGACCTTTGTAGTGGGTGAAAATTGCATCAAATGCAAATATACGGATTGTGTCGAAGTCTGCCCCGTGGACTGTTTCCACGAGGGCCCCAATTTTCTGGTGATCGACCCCGAAGAGTGTATTGACTGCACGCTGTGCGAGCCGGAATGCCCGGCCGAGGCAATTTTCCCGGAAGACGACCTGCCCGCCGGCCAGGAGGAATTCCTGGCCCTCAATGAAGAACTGGCGCAGAATTGGCCGGTGATCACCCAGCAGAAAGACGCTCCCCCGGATGCCGATGACTGGAATGGCAAACCGGGCAAACTTGATCTGCTGGAGCGTTAATGCCGGCCGCGCCGGCCCCGCATCCATGCCCCTGGCCCGGGTGGAGTACTGACCCCTGCTGACCCTGGTCCCTTACAGCCAGGATCCGCTCGCGGTAGCGGCGCAACAGATCCTCGACCATTACCAGGCCACGCTGCCCGACCTGGGTGACTGCCAGGTACTGATCGCCTGCGAACCGGGCATCGCGGCATTGCGTGCAGAACTGCTCAGGCAGGCCGCGCAACGCGGCTACCCGGCCCTGCTGGGCCCCTCCATCGAACCGCTGGATCGCTGGCTGTCACGCCAGGGCCCGCTCTCTGCCACCGTCCTCAACCAGCCCGCGCGCGAACTGGTACTGGCCGATGCACTGCGCAAGGCAGCCAGTCTCTACACAGCGACCGATCCCTGGCAACTGGCCGGCCAGTTGCTGACCCTGTTTGACGAACTGACCCGTCATGCCGTCGATATCCCGGAAGACTTCGAGCCGTTCCATACCTGCCTGAAAAACAGCTACGCGGCACCGGCACCCTCGCCTTCGCTGCAGCAGGAAGCCAGTATGCTGCACACCCTGTGGCACGCCTGGCGTCAGCAACTGGCCGCCGAGGAGCTGCTGGACCCGGCCATGGCCAGGCGCCGGCATCTCGCCCATCACCTGCAGCACCCCGGCAAACAGCAACTGTGGCTGATCGGTTATACCGACTTCACCCCTGCCGAGCGGCACTGGCTGCGCACCCTGCTCGAATCCGGTCGCGCCCACCTGTTGCTGCACGGTGAAGCCCGGCACAAGGGCTTTCACCCGGACCGGCCACTCACGGAGCTGCTGGAACAACTCGGTATCGAGCCGCCCCCGCCCGCGGACGGGCCCCGCAGCGACCTCGATCAGCTGATCGACGCGCTGTTCGACACCGGCCCGGACCACCTGCAACAGCGGGCGCAGGACTACGCCGGACGGCATCCGCAGGATACCGGTGGCCAGCGGCTGAAGACGTTCCGCGCCAGCGACCCGGAACAGGAAGCCCAGGCCGTGGCCCTGCAGGTGCGGCGCTGGCTGCTCGACGATATCCGTCCCATCGCGATTGTCACCGAAGACCGGCGCCTGGCACGCCGGGTACGCGCCATCCTGGAGTCATCGAATATCGAGCTGGACGACCGCGGCGGCTGGGCCTTATCCACCACCAGTGCGGCAGCCACGCTGGAACGCTGGCTGGAGACCGTCGAGGAAGACTTCGCCTGCGGACCGCTGCTCGATGTACTGAAATCCCCGTTCGTCTGCTTCGGCGAACGTGATGCGCACCTGGCGCAGGTACGGCGCCTCGAACAGGATATCATCCTGCACGAAAACATCGCCCGTGGCATGGCACGCTACCGGCATCACCTGGACCGGCGCAGCGAACGCCTGCCCGACTGGTCCGAGCGCATGCGGCTGGCCGTGCACCGCATGCTGAACCTCATCGACCACGCCGCCAGCCCGTTGCTGCCCCTGCTGGAGGGAGCACGCCCGGCCGGCGAATACCTCGCCGCGCTGCAGGAAAGCCTGCAGGAGATCGGGGCAGCGCAATGTTTTGCCAACGACCGCGCAGGACAACGGCTGCTGGACGTGCTGGAGACGCTGCAACAGGCGGCTACGCACTCCGATGTAATGCTGCAATGGCCGGAATTTCGCAACTGGCTGGGACGCAACCTGGAACACGCCAGCTTCCAGCCCGCATCCTGCGCCAGCCCGGTGCGCCTGCTGACACTGGAACAAAGCCGCCTGCAACGCTTTGCCGCAACCATTGTTGCCGGCTGCAGCCAGGAGCATCTGCCGGGGTCCCCGCCGGGCCTGGCGTTCTTCAACCAGCGCGTGCGCTCCGCCCTGGGGCTGCCGACCTGGTCGCAGCAGCTTGCCCTGAAGCTGCATCATTTCTGCCACGTGCTGCACAGCGCGGAACGGGTACTGCTGACCAGTCACCGGGAACGCGACGGCGAACCCGTCAGCACCAGTCCCTGGCTGGAGCTGCTGGAAGTGTTCCAGCAAAACGCGTATCGATCCGACCTGGAAGACACAGGGCTCGGCTGGCTGCTCCGGCAGGCACAGGCCTTCCCTGCTTCTCCCGACACGGCCGCATTACCATGCCCGCAGACACAGCCCGCCCCGTATGCCGACGCCGCGATACAGCCCGACACCTGGTCCGTATATACCCACCAGCGGCTGATCGACTGTCCCTACCGTTTTTTTGCCGCCGATGCCCTGGGCCTGAAACCGCAGGATGAAATACGCGAAGCGCTCAGCAAGAGCGACTACGGCTCCCTGGTGCACCGTATTGTGCAGGCCTTTCACAGTAACGTGGAACGGCTGCCCGGACCCTGGTCAGGCCCACTGGACGAATCCGGGCGCGACCGGGCCGCGCGCCTGCTGGAAAAAATCAGCCAGGCGGTATTCCACGAGGCCGTGGCGGACAACTTCCAGGCGCGCAGCTGGCTCAGGCAATGGCAGAAAGTGCTGCCTGACTACCTGGAGTGGGAAATCCGCCGCCAGCACGAATGGCCACAGCGCCGGGTTGAAGTCACGGCCGAACGCGCATTCAGCCCGCAACTGTGCATGCGCGGTCGCATCGACCGCATCGAACAGGCCGACGGCGCTACCGCCATCGTCGATTACAAGACCGGCAAACCACCCGCGACCGATGACGTCCTCAGCGGTGAAGCCGTACAGCTGCCGAGCTACGCCCTGCTGCTCGATCAGCCCGTTGCCCGGCTGGAGTACCTCGAATTCGGCAAGGACCGTGCAAAACTGCAGACTTGCGCCGAGGGCGAGGCACTGCAACAGTTGCTGCCCGCGGTAAAGCAGCGTTTGCAACAACTGGACACAGCGCTGCAACAGGATGCTGCACTACCTGCCTGGGGTGATGCAAAGGTCTGTGGCTACTGCGAGTTCACCGGGATCTGCCGGCGTGACATGTGGGAGCACGGGAGCGGCGGGCATGACTGAAACGCCACTCGCCACCCGGCCCGACCGCAGCTTCAGCGTCATCGCCTCGGCCGGCACCGGCAAGACCTGGCAGCTGGTCGCCCGGCTCACCCGTCTGCTGTTGCACGGTGCACCGCTCGACAGCATCCTTGCCATCACCTTCACCCGCAAGGCCGCAGGTGAAATGCAGCAGCGTCTCAACCAGCGCCTGCGGGAATTGCTGGAAGCGGACGACCGGGAACTGGATGAAGCGTTGAACAGTATCGGTGAGACCTCCACGGACGCCCTGCGCCGCCAGGCCCGCAGACTGTTCGAAACCACCCTGCGCAGTGAACAGAGCCTGCGCTCCACCACCTTTCACAGTTTCTGCCAGTCCCTGTTGCAACGCTTCCCGCTGGAGGCCGGCTTGCCGCCCGGCTTCGAACTGGTGGAACAGACCGGCCTGCTGATCGGTGAAAGCTGGGACGCGCTGTTTGCCGAAGCCACGGCTGCACCCGACCAGCCCGTGGCCCTGGCACTGGAATGCCTGTTCGAGGCACTCGATGGCCTGTACAACACCCGTAGCGCACTGTTCAACTTCGTTGAACACCGCAGCGACTGGTGGGCCTTTACCCAACTCAGTAACGACCCCGTTGCTGCAGCTGCTGCACACCTGCACCGGCAACTGGACCTGGATCGACAGACGGCAGACGCTGCAGGTTTCTGGAGCAGTGCGACCCGTGACAGGCTGGGTGAATTTGCGGCGCTGCTGGGGCGCCATGCGACGAAAACCAACCTCGGGTTCATCGCTTCCATCGAAACCGTCCTGAAAAACACGGATGACGCGGACAGCGCTTTCCAGCAACTGCTGCCCGTGTTTTTTACCGCCGGCGGCACACACCGCAAGCGTTCTTCCAGCAAGACCCGGCGCAAGTCCATGACCGACGCCGGTGAAGACCGTTTCCTTGAACTGCACGAGTGGTTTTGTGGGCAGCTGGACCAGCTCATCGAGGCCCGTAACCGCCAACACACCCTGGAACTCAACCAGGCCTGGTACCGGGCGGGACAGCGCATGCTGGAACACTACCAGCGCATCAAACGCGAGCGGCGCCTGCTGGACTTTGCCGACCTGGAATGGAACGCCTGTTGCCTGCTCAATCATCCCGAGCACGCACACTGGATACAGTACAAGCTGGACCAGCGCATCGATCACCTGCTGATCGACGAATTCCAGGACACCAACCCGACCCAGTGGCGCCTGATCCTGCCGCTGCTGGAAGAGATGGCCGCCGGCGGCGAACGCTGGCGCAGCCTGTTTATCGTTGGCGACGCCAAGCAGTCCATCTACCGCTTTCGACGGGGTACGCCGCGCCTGCTGGATATCGCGTCACAATGGATGCAACAGCACCTGGATGCAGGCAGCATCCACCTGGATCGTTCCTGGCGTTCCTCCCCTGCGATCGTCGATTGCGTCAACCGGATATTCCAGCACCCGGACATGGAAGCGCTGATGCCCGGTTTCAAGCCTCATTCAACCCACCAGCAACACCTCTGGGGGCGTGTCGAACTCTGGCCGCTGATCACCACAGCGGCGGCGGCCAGCGATGCAACACCCACCGACCTGCGCAACCCCTTGCAGCAGGCGCGTCCCTGCACAGGCGATGATCGTCATTACCGCGAGGGTGAAGCCATCGCCCGACGCATCCAGGAACTGGTGGCTGCGAAAACCGCCGTCTACAACGACATCCTGATCCTGATGCGTTCCCGCACCCACCTGGCGGATTACGAGGCTGCGTTGCGCGACCAGGGCATTCCCTACCTGAGCCTGGACCGTGGCAGCCTGCTGCAAAGCCTGGAGATCCGTGACCTGGTAGCGCTGTTGACGGTACTGATGACGCCGCAGGACAACCTGGCGCTGGCCCAGGTATTGCGGTCACCGGTCTTTTCAGCCAGCGACGAGGACCTGGTGTTGCTGGCCAGGGGTGCCGGCGGACCCTGGATCGAACGCCTGGAGACAGTTGCTGACCGGCTCGCGGCCGAGCACCCGCTGGCGCGCGCGCGACATCTTCTGGGTAACTGGCGGGCACTGGCCGGGCACCTCCCGATCCACGACCTGCTGGAACGTATCTTTCACGAAGCCAACCTGGTGCAGCGCTACCAGGCCGCCTTCCCCGCCGCCCAGGTTGCACGCGTGCAGGCCAACCTGACACGCTTTATCGAACTGGCGCTGGAAACGGACGCCGGCCGCTACCCCACGCTGCCACGTTTCCTGGAACGTGTGCGCCAGCTGCGCGGCCTCGACAAGGAAGGGCCGGACCAGGCTACACCCCAGGCCGAACAGAACCAGCGCGTCCGCCTGTTAACCATCCACGCGGCCAAGGGCCTGGAAGCCCCCGTGGTATTCCTGGCCGACAGCACCAGCCAGGGCAGCGGCCCGCCCGGCAGCCGCACACTGGTGCGCTGGCCGGCGGAGGCGGAACGACCGACCGACTTCCTGTTGCTGGGTAACAGCCGCCAGCGCGACCGCATCAGCCGTGAACGCTATACACTGGAGCAGGAAGAAGAACAGCGCGAATCCGCCAACCTGCTCTACGTGGCGCTGACCCGCGCCAAAAGTATGCTGGTGATCTCCGGTTGCGCCCCGTCTTCTGACAGTGCACCCGCCGGCTGGTACGGGCATATCGCCAACGCCCTGTGCAACGAGCCCTCACCCGCACAGGTCTGGACGTATTGCCTTGGTGAACCCCCGGTCACAGCGTCCGACACCGGCAGCAAACAAAACGGATTCGATGTCGACAAGC
>JALSRZ010000174.1 GCA_026984515.1 Thiohalobacter sp.
GGCTGTGAGAAATTCGGGCTAGAAATCAGCCCGGTATCCCAGGCTGATAAACCAGGCTGAAGAGTCCTGTGTCTGGTCAGTGAAATCCTGTGTCGACCACTCACCGCCACCCTCGAGTTCAAAACGATAACGCTTGCGCCACCGGTAATCGATGCGTAGCGAGGGCGCGGCCGTCCACTGCGTCGAATTATTATTGCTGTTGTCACGGTAATCGAGCCGGAACTTGGGGTTGATGCGCCAGACCGTCTGTATCGGATAGCGTGTATCCAGGGTCAGGGAACTGATATTGCTGGTACTGGTATCGGAATAACGCAAACCCAGCACGCTGATGTCACCGTTTTTAACAAGGTTGCTGCCAATCAGTTGCAGGTTGTAGAAATACTCGTTACCGGTACCAGGCACAGCGTCTACACCGCCGGAACTGTTGGTTCCGGACAGCCTGGAGGCCGTCACGTCACCACTGACCTGGAACTTGTCGTTGAACGGGTGTGAAGCACCCAGCGTCAGTGTGGTGACATCGGCCGTACGGTCTTCCGCCAGTTGCCGGATCTGGTCCTTGCTGAAGCTGTTCAGCAGATCGTCGATCGAGGTCAGGGTCTGTCCCTGCAGGGCATTGGTCGTCGTCAGGATCGGGCTGTTGCGGTAATCCACCGATGCATTGATTGTGGTGCGGTCCGGCAGGGTCCAGGTGCCCAGCAGAATCAGCGTGTTCAGCGAATCGAAGGAGATGTCATAATCGACAAAGCTGAGCAGGGAGCGAACCGGGTCGAAATAACGCGCCTCGCCGCCAATGGCACGGCGGTCAAGGATGCCATTGTTCTGCTGCTCGATGAAAAAGGCCTCGAAATCCCAGGCATTGGCGAAGGTACCCAGGTCCGCGCTGACCCCGTAGAGGTAACGGTCGGTCTTCAGTGAATCGCGGGTGGAGAATACGGGATAACCCGCCACGCCGTTGAGCGTCAGCCAGTCCGTGAGCTGGTACCCCAGCAGCAAACCGTCAAAGCGGCCCAGCACACCACCGGTATTACGGGATTGCCGGCCCAGCCTGGCAGAGACGCGGTACTTCTTCTGGCTGGCATCGACATACAGGCTGCTGACACTGGTGTTGCTGCCCGGACCGTCACTGAGAAAATCGTGCTGGTAGGAGCCGGTAAATCTTGACTGGAAATCATACTGGTCGGAACGCTTGCGTGCCGTGATATCCAGGTCATTGGTAATTGATGACTGCGTGACGAGGTCACCACCGGCATCCGTACGACTCTCGTCACGCCGGTAAAACTGCGAAAAGCCGCCGTAGACCTGCCACGGGTTGGAACGCGTGCTCGTCTTTCCCTTGCTGCCCAGCTTGTTGGGCTGCTGTCGGGCAGTGGTCAAGCCGGCCAGCCTCTGCCTGACACGAGCGGCACCTTCGGTACCGGGGTAGAGTTCCAGGTAGCGCTGGTACTCGCGCACGGCGTGAGCGTACTGGCGCTTGCGTTCACGCGCCAGCCCCAGGTACTCCAGCGCATCGCGACTGTACTGGTTATCCGGGTAACGCAGCACCTTGGTATAAAGCTGGATAGCATGACTGACCTTGCCCTCCGCGATTGCTTTACGCGCTTGCTCCATGATGCCGAATATTTTGTCATTTTTCCGGGCTGACGGGCCGGGGAGCGGCCTGCGCACAGGTACACTGAGTGGTGTAGTCAGTATATCGGTTTGCTGCAGGGCGGCGTTGATCTCTTTGGAACTGGCGTACGCGACCCATGCGCCGGGATATAGCTTCAGCAGCTGCTTGCGAAACGCCTCGGCCTGTTTGCGGGTATCGAAGAAACCGAGGCGCAGGCGATGCCATACACGGCCCTGGATAGGGAAACGGGTGGTATACGTGACGTATTTATCCACCCCGGGTATAGCCTTGAGTGGCGGCTGGTTTTTCCCTTCCAGAAAAGATTCAAGGTTGATGACGTAGTGCTGCGTCAGCGTAAACGGATGTCGACTGCCCTTGCCGGATGAAGTTTTCGGTACATTTTTCTCGGCCCGGTTTTCATCTGCAAGCGGATTATTGGAAGTGACCACTCTGACCAGGATATGTCGCCGGTCCGCGCCCGGGTACAGCGTGTAGGAGACCTTGCGGGAAAACCGAAGTGTCAGCACCCCGCGCTCGGCACTGACGGTCTCGTAACGTGTATCGATCAGGGGAACGTAGCGGCTTGAAGAGGTAGTCACAGTCTGTTGATCACTGGCTTCCACCTGCTTCGAGAACAGATTGTTGCTGATCGTCCTGAACTGGATCTGCAACTCATCACCGGCACGCTCCGGGGCATGGTTGATGTACTGCAGGGGGATGGTGAAATCAATTCGTATCGTGGCCGGGTTCTCGTGGTCGTCGATGGTGACGGTGTCGATGACACCGGCGGCCTGCGCCGTGGCCGAGCAGCACAACATGGCTGCCAGGGCTGTCCGGAAAACCAGTTGCAAACATCCTGTAAAGTTGATTTTCATATACCGGTTGGCGTGTGCTTGTCTACAATAATTCCTGGATAACGACACTGAGGCTGCGATAATCATTGCCCGGGATTACCTGGTAACGGACCGGCCGGGTAAAGCGGACAGTGACATAAGGACCTCCGGCGATGTCCCCTTCATAGAGCACTTCGTCTATCGCTGCTTTTTCTGCATCCGGGGGAACCATGCCTTCGCGCCGGAACACCGCGCCCAGGTCCGATGCCGGGACGCGCACCGGGGCGACACGGATACGCAGTTCTTCGCCGCTTTCCTGCGGGAAATGTGACTGATAGCGAAACGGGAACGTCAGTTTCACTTCCAGAATTACATCATGATGAACCGTATTGAGCAGGGCACTTTCTATAATCCTGTCCCTGGCGGGCGGCCCGGAAATCGCAAACCCTGCAGCAAACAGGATGAGCGCTGCCAGGAACAGCACCAGGTGTCGTTTGGTCTTGTGACTCATTCAGCGGTCCCTGTCGTGTTTTCCATGCCGGACATGCCGGGTTCCTAGTCGAATCCGCCATCGCTGACACGGTGTTCACCGCTACGACGTTTCTTGATGGTGGTCAGGGAACTGTCCGTGTAGGTGTGACAACTACCGGAACAGTCTCGCAGTTCGCTGACCGTGTACGATTTCTTCGGGTTCTCCACTTTCTTGTGTTCGCCCGCCTTGTACTTGTTGGCATGACAACCTGCACAGTCCGGTTTGTACGAGGGTGACGACCAGGTGACCGTCTGGGAGTTGGAGCGGTGGCAGGCGGTACAGGACAGGTTGCCGCGATGGTCGCCCGGGTACGCTCCCGAGTTATGACGGAAACTGATTGGCGTCCAGCGAGTATTGTTGTGACAGCTGTCGCACTGCAGGGAAGTTACGAAATGATTCCCCGGCTTGCCAGTGGCCTGTGTACCATTATGACAGCTGGAACAGGAACCGGTCACGCTGTTGTGGTCGAAGCTTGCCGGTGTCCAGGAGCGGGTCGAATGACAGGTGTCGCACTGGGCGCTGGTCTGGATATGGGTGGCGGTTTTACCGGTGGCAGTCGTGCCATTGTGGCACTGTGTGCAACTGCCCGGCGCAACGCTATTATGGTCAAACACCGCCGGGGTCCAGCCATTGGTGGTATGACAATCGTCACAGGTATTGCCGGAACTGATATGGTTCGATGTTTTGCCGGTCGCGGTCGACCCGTTGTGACAGGAGAAACAGGTGCCGATCACGTCGGCGTGATCCACCCGGATCACCGGCGTCCAGCCTGTATTGCGGTGACAATCCTCGCACAGGGTATTGGTCTGGATGTGAGTCGGGTTCTTGCCTTTGGCGGTACTGCCGTTGTGGCAGCTCGCGCAGCTTCCACTGACACTGCTATGGTCGAATACCGCGCCCGACCAGCTGCTGGTGCTGTGGCAGTCGTCACAGGTATTGCCGGAACTGATATGGTTCGATGTTTTGCCGGTCGCGGTCGACCCGTTGTGACAGGAGAAACAGGTGCCGATCACGTCGGCGTGATCCACCCGGATTACCGGTGACCAGGACGTGCTGCGGTGGCAGTCCTCACACAGCATGGAGGTCTGGATGTGGGTCGGGTTCTTGCCGGTGGCGGTCGAACCATTGTGACAACTTGAACAGCTGCCGGTGACACTGCTGTGGTCGAATACCGCACCCGACCAGCTGTTGGTACTGTGGCAGTCATCACAGGTGTTGCCACTGTTGATGTGACTGGCGGTTTTTCCCGTGGCAACCGTGCCATTGTGACAGGAGAAGCAGGTACCGGTCACCGACGCGTGATCCACCCGGCTCACGGGCGACCAGGCAGAAGTGCGATGGCAATCCTCGCACTGGTTGCCACTTTGTATATGGCGCGCACCCTTGCCGGTGGCAATGCTGCCGTTATGGCAGCTGGAGCAGTTGCCCGTGACATCACTGTGGTCAAAACGCGCACCCTGCCAGGTACCACCGGCGGTATGGCAATCCTCGCAGTTATTGCCACTGCGGATATGGGATGGCGTTTTGCCGGTCGCAACCTGGCCGTTATGACAGGAAGAACAGCTCCCAACCACGGAGGAATGATCAAATCGTGTCAACTGTTTCCACGAAAAACTGGAGTGGCAATCTTCGCAGTTGCCGCTGGTGGAAACATGGTTCGGCGGCAGGCGTTCGCCACCCAGCCGGGACGTCGTCGCATGACAGGATGCGCAACGCCTGGGGGTGCCTTTGAAAATACCGCGCGTGTGGCAGCTGCCACACTCTGCGTCCTGGTGCGCACCGTCGAGCGGGAACCCCGTGGAGAAATGGTCAAAACCCTCTTTACCGGCGGCATTGGCTGCAAGAGGCAGCAGCAGGCCGGCCAGCACCGTCCATACCAGGAATATTCGACTAATGTTTGATCTGTACATCACGGAAGTCCTCGCTGTTATGGCAGCGTGAGCAGTCAGAGCCAAAATGGCCCTGGTGTATATCATCCTGACGGTGACAGGCGTTACATTGCTGTGACTGTTTGAGCGGGCCTTTGACCGGTCGCTTGTGGCAGTCGTTGCAACGCAGCTCGGCATGTGCGCCCAGCAGTTCGTAATCAGTCTGTTTGTTGTGATCAAAAATCCACACGGACCAGGCATTGGGGTTGTGACATTCCTGGCATTCGGTACCCAGTGTGCCCTTGTGTTCATCGTCATTCTCATGACAGCTGATGCACTCCAGGTCCGTATCTCTGAAAGCGGCGGACAGGTGGCATTCCTCGCAGGGGGCGGTGGCATGTAATCCAAGCAGCGGGAAACGAGTCAGATCATGGTCGAATACGATGCCTTCGTCCCAGCCGCTCGCCTGGTGGCAACGCTGGCACTGCTTGCCCTCCTGCCCGTTATGAACATCATCCGTACGATGGCAGCTGACGCATTCAACAGACAGTTCGTCCTTGTACATGTCACCACGATGGCAGGCATTGCACAGCAGTTTTTCGTGCTTGCCCTGCAAGGGAAAATCGGTATTGCGCTGGTGATCAAAATGGCTTTTTTTCCACTGCGTTGCGTTGTGGCAGGTCTGGCATTTCTTCCCGTAGCGGCCGTGGTGAGCATCGTCTCCACGGTGGCAGGACACACAGGTGGAAGACGGCTTTTTGTCCTTCACAGGGTCCTTGTGGCAGGCCTCGCAACGGACCTTTGCATGACGACCCCTGAGGCGAAAATCCGTATCCCTGTCGTGATCGAATTCGGATTCGGACCACTTGCTTTCGTTATGACATTCAGCGCACTTTGGACCATTGGCGCCGTTATGCACATCGTCCAGGGCATGGCAAGCCTGGCAACTGCTGGTGGTGTCCTTGTACTTCTCATTGATGTGACAACTGCTGCAGGCCGTGCTGCGGTGGGCACCGTGCAGGGGAAAGTCGGTCTTGTCATGGTCATAGTCGAATTTTTTCCAGCTTTTTACGGTATGGCAGCTCTGGCACTCGTTACCCAGGTTGCCATGATGGGGGTCCTGCTTGCCGTGACAGCGGTTGCAGGTGGATGCAGCTTCGGAAAACTTCTTGCCCTGTTTGTGGCAGGCGCTGCAGGCCACGTTCATATGTGCACCTTCCAGGTGAAAATCGGTGTGCCGGTGGTCAAATGCCAGCGGATCCAGCCGGACGATGTCCGCATCCCGGCCGAGGTGTTCGCTGTGACAGCTCTTGCAGCTGGTAGTGGCAATATTTTCAATGCGGCCGTGGTACCCGGATGCCTTCCTGATATCCCTGTCGATGTCCTCGTGACAGTCCAGGCACAACTGTGACTGTGTCTTTTTGCTGAAGCGGGAATGGCATTTACTGCACTCGCTTTCCAGTTTCGCGTGCCCTTGTATGACTTCGCCGGGCATCAGCAACGTCTCGATATCCAGTGCCATAACCGGATCCTGTGCTGCCATCATTGCTGTGCCTGCCATTGCCATCATGAATGCCCGTATCAGTCTGTCCATGTATCTGTTTCACTGCCCGCTAGTACATATGTACTGCGACCACATGCACACTGCCGGAAATGATCAGCATCAGGAACAGCGGGAAATGCAGCAGATGCCAAAGCGAAAACAAGCGATTGTAAAACTGGAATTCCGCAATCTTGCGGATGCTTTCCAGGCGTGCTCCCACGTGGCGCAGTAGCAGACGCCGATCGCGGGAGGTCAGGGAACCGGGCACCTTCAACCATAGCGACAGGTACAGGAGCCAGGTCCGCGTACCCAGTGATACCAGCCGGAACACACTGGTAATAAACCCGGCCGGTTTCTGCCGTGCCTGCTTCTCGAAGGTTTCAATACGCCGCGCCGCGACCGGCCAGTCGGACAGGGCGCTCTGCAGCGCTCCCTGGAGCAGGGCAGAGTGGCGGACCAGCTCATCCAGTGTGGCCTGGCGGCCGTACAGGCCGTGGTGGATCCGCGTATAGAAGTAACGGCCCACCAGGCCACTGCTGGCGACAACCAGCATACAGAACAGGGCCACATTGCTGTTCAGGGAGCCCAGTTGAAAACCGCTGTGGAACAGAATGCAGACCGGCCCCAGCACGCCGAACAGCATGTGCGTACGGAACCAGATTTTTACCGGCCCCAGGTGGCGCATGATCCGCAGGTGCTTGCGTAACGGGTAGAGCAACAGCAACAGCATCATGCTCCCGCCAATTATCCCCAGCGCATAGCCCATGCCGGATTCAGCGGTCAGTGGTTGCTCCAGCCGGTTGTTCCAGCCCAGGTACACCACGTACAACACCAGCAGATACATCACCAGCAGCAGGAAGCCGCGGGATCTGGGCCGGTAGAGATCGATCAGTGCCGTTCTGTCCGGTTTTCGCTCGGGAGCTACCGGTATGGATTCAATGTTTGCTTCAGCCGCGCCGGACATAATGGTCGTTTGCCTTTCTGGTTCTTTGTAGATGCTTCCGCTCTCTAGCGGTCAGAGCATATTCTGGCTTTACCGCGCTGCCCCGGTCTGTGTGCCGTTTCACATAAATTGGGACTTAAAGACCAAATTGCAAAATGGATGCCAACCTGCCCGGGGATGCCTGCTACCGCTGAATTTCCGCTCAAGTGCCTGTTTTACGGTAAATACCGGAATCCGGGCACAGGATTTACCATCGAAAATGGCGCTTTTCCTGTCGGGGTTAAACGACAGATAGCTGTCCGTGTTAAATCCCGGGATCTGGTATCGAAGCAGACGAAAATACGAACCGGCCTGTCGCCGACCAGCGACAGACTGCCCGGGACAGGTGCAGAGACAAGGCTGCACTGCAGCCAACCAGGACCTGCTTGCACATGGTACGCCTCCTGCTTGTAAAACCACCGGACTGTGCGCGGCTTCACACTATGAAATATGTGACACGCTGGTCTTCAGGTATTCGGGTACCGGCGCCGATGAAACTTCCGTCCGGCTTAACTGGCAACAACACTTGACTGACCCACTATGAAAGTAACGCTCTCACTGTTCCTGTACCTGCTTCCCATGCTGCTGATTTTCAGCTGGTATATGAATCGCAAACAGCAACAGCACCGGAACAGCCTGGGAACCCTGGAAGAAAACCGCAAATCCGGTTTGCTCGAACCATCATCGCTGCACCCCCTGATCGATGTCACCCGCTGTATGGGTTGCGGTTCCTGCGTCAGTGCCTGCCCGGAGGGGGATGTGCTGGGTGTGATCGACGGCAAGGCACACCTGGTCAACCCTACCCACTGTATTGGTCACAGTGCCTGCAAGACCGCCTGCCCGTTTGACGCTATTACGCTGGTATTCGGAACTGAAAACCGGGGCATGGACATTCCCGTTATCAAGCCCAACTTTGAAACTACGATGGACGGTATCTTCATCGCCGGTGAACTGGGTGGCATGGGCCTGATACGCAATGCCGTGGAGCAGGGGCGTCAGGCGCTGGAGCACATCTGCAAACACCCGGGGGTCGGGGCTTCCGGCGACGACCGGCTGGACCTGCTGATCGTCGGTGCCGGCCCGGCCGGATTCACTGCCTCACTCGGCGCCATACAGCACGGGCTGAAGTCGGTCACGATCGAGCAGGAAACGCTCGGCGGGACCGTCAGCCACTTTCCGCGCGGCAAGCTGGTCATGACCGCGCCGGTAAAACTGCCAGTAGTGGGCAAGATGCCGTTCACCGAGACCACCAAGGAGACATTGCTGGAATTCTGGGAAAACGTGGAGAAGAAAACCGGGTTGAAAATCCGTTACCAGGAACGCCTGGAAGAAGTAGTCGCTGAAAACGGCGGCTACCAGGTAACCACCTCCAAAGGGAGTTACCGTACCCGCACCCTGTTGCTGGCCATCGGCCGTCGTGGCACACCCCGCAAGCTCGGCGTACCGGGAGAATCCTTGCCCAAGGTGGTCTACCGGCTCATCGATGCGGAACAGTACCAGGGGCAACAGGTGCTGGTGGTCGGTGGCGGCGACAGCGCCCTGGAGGCCGCCACCAGTATTGCCGGGCAACCGGGCACCGACGTTACGATTTCCTACCGCTCCGAGGCATTCTCGCGCGCCAGGGAAAAAAACCGCCAGAAGATTGAGCAGGCTGAACAGGATGGTCGTCTTCGCGTGCTGTTCAAATCCAACGTGATCGAGATCAGCGACCGACAGGTGGTCCTGGAGCAGGAAGGCAACACCATCACCCTGGACAACGACGCCGTTATCATTTCTGCTGGCGGCATCTTGCCCACACCGTTCCTGAAGAAGATCGGCGTCCAGGTGGAGACCAGACATGGGACCGCCTGACTGGCGCAATGGCTGGCGCTGCCTGTTGCTGTGCACAAGCCTGCTGTTCACGGCACCGGCGCCTGCCGACGACTACAGTGATGCACAGCTTGCCGTCCGTACACGCGACTATGCGCATGCCTACACGCTTTTGCTGAAACTGGCGCGCGCCGGTCACGCCGACGCGCAGTACCAGCTGGCTGCCATGTACCGTTCGGGACGTGGCACCGGAAAGGACCATGACAAAGCCGCCTTCTGGTACCGCAAGGCGGCTGAACAGGGACATGTGAAGGCACAGTACAACCTGGGGGTGCTGTACGAAAACGGCTGGGGCGTAGAACAGGATGAAGCGCAGGCCGTGCAGTGGTACCGGAAGGCAGCTGCACAGGGACACAAAAAGGCGGAAGAAAAACTCGACAGCAGATCACGAACAGCGCGACTACCTGCGGCAGAAAACAGCGCGGCTGTCGATCACAAAAACCTGCACCACGCAGCACTTAAAGGAGATAAACGCGCGGTACGGCGCATCCTGGAGCAGGGCGTCAACGTGAATACACGCGACCGCTACCAGGTCACTGCCCTGATGATCGCCGCTGAACAGGGGCACGCGGAGCTGGTCAGGCTGCTGCTGAGCGCTGGCGCCGATATCAATGCAAGGGACCGGGATGGTGAAACCGCACTGCTGAAAGCAGCCGCGGCGGGCCAGGTCTCCTGTGCAGGCAAGTTGTTACAGCAGGGCGCACACATCAACCAGGCGGACAAGCTGGGTAATACGGCTTTGATCTTGGCGGTGCGCGCCAATCACACAGCGGTCGTGGACCTGCTGTTAAAAGCGCATGCCGCACCGAATCACGCCAACCGCAAAGGCGACACAGCACTGGATATAGCCGAGCGTAACGGTTACAGGGCAAGCGCCAAACGCCTTCGTCAGGCCGGTGCCCGACGCACCGCCAGGCCGGCCGTTAAAAAAAGCAATGCCCAACGCGTACAACAGGCAGCACGGGCGCGCGGTAAAAACGATGTGCCGCTGATCGTTGAAGCCGCCTGGCGAGGTCAGCGTGATGCGGTTCGCACCCTGTTGTCGCGTGGCACGGATATCGAGACCCGGGATGCAGAAGGCTATACCGCACTGACACGAGCAGCCTGGAACGGACACGAAGCCGTGGTACAGGACCTGATTGCCGCAGGTGCCAATGTCAATGCCGGCAGCCAGGAAGGTGCGACACCGTTGTTGCTGGCAGCCAAAAACGGTCATGACCGGGTGGTGCAGCAGTTATTGATTGCCGGCGCCAGAGACCGGCCGGATGAGCAGGGCAACACCGCCCTTGGCAGCGCCATTCAGCAGGGGCACAGCCACCTTGTCAAACTGTTGCTGGACCGCGGCGGCAACATCAAAACCGGCAGCAATAACGGCACCAACCCGCTGATTGCAGCCACCAGGAACCAGGATGCACCCACTGTCACGGTCCTGGTCAAACACGGTGCCTGCCTGGACTGCAGTGATGCCAGCGGCAGAACCGCACTATGGTATGCAGCCGAGCAGGGTAGCAACCGCCTGACCCGGCTGTTGCTCGGTGCGGCGGGGAAACGCGCCACTGCACTTGTACGCCAGCCTGACAAGGACGGCTACACCTCCCTGCATCGTGCCGCACTGAACGGCCACGAAGAAGTGGTCAGCTTACTGCTGAAATACGGTGCCGATGTGCATGCCCGGGCAGCCGGTGGCAACACAGCACTGTTACTGGCGGCACGACAGGGACACCGCAAGTCCGTCGTGCGGTTGCTGCGAGCCGGTGCCGGGGTCGATATCAAAAACGCCCGTGGCAACACGGCACTGATGCTGGCCGCGGGTAACGGTCACACCGGCGTAGTAAAAGTACTGCTTGAGCACGACGCCAATCCCGCACTGCGCAATCAACGCCGGGAGCAGGCGGTCGATATGGCTGGCCAGGGTAAGCACACGGAGATTGTCAGCCTGTTAAAGGCATCCGCTCCCTCCTTCTGGTAGACCACAATCGTTGATTCCGGCTGTCTCCCGGGCTGTTGATCTCCGCTTTTCGCCTGCGCTATGCTGCGCCCTTCGTTCGCTGCCGCGAGTTATCAGCTCCTCAACAGGCTGTTGAAAAGCGTTTATATGATGAGTGAGATCAAGGTACTGTTTGTCTGCATGGGCAATATCTGTCGATCACCTACGGCGCAGGGTGTGTTCGAGTCCGTGGTAGAAGAAGCAGGGCTGGGCGGACGAATCCGCATAGATTCAGCCGGCACGCATGCCTACCACGTGGGGGAACAGCCGGACCGGCGCGCCATGCAGGCAGCCGCTGGCCGTGGTATCGATCTCAGTGGACAGCGTGCACGGCGCGTGCAGAAATCGGATTTTGAACGCTTCGATTACGTGCTGGCGATGGACAGCAGCAACCTCGACGACCTGCTGTCCATGTGCCCACGGCCATACCGCGACCGGGTCAGCCTGTTCCTGGAATTTGCAGACAAGCCGGTTCGCCTGGACGTACCTGACCCTTATTACGGGGGCGGGAAGGGTTTTGAAGAGGTGCTGGACCTGGTGGAAGCCGGGTCACGCGGCCTGCTGGAAAGCATTCGACAACAATTGTAATAACCCGGCCTGAACGAAATCAGGCCGGTTTGTCTGCAGTTTCCCTGGCAGGCTGTTGAAAAAGTCTCTGGCGAATGCGAGACAAGGCGAAAAGCGGCGAAAAAGCGCAGTTTACCGGCTGTAAATGAGCATTTTGAGCCGGTTTTCAACGCCGGATCGTGCCGCCAGAGGTTTTTTTAACAGCCTGCTAAACCGGACTACTGGTCATCCCCCACAGCGGAAGGCCGGGATTCAGGCGTCGCCGGTTTGGGCGCTGACGGTCTGGAAGCCTCGGTGGCAGGAGCCGGTTTGGGCGCAGACGGTTTTGCGCTTTCACCACTAGCGGTACTGCGCGCTTCCGGGGCGGGGCCGGCCGGCGCCTGATTTTCCACAGGCTTTTGCGCAACGGTTTCCGACTTGCTGCGCGCGCCTGATCCGCTGTTCCCGGAATCCGCCGGCCTGGCATCCTGCCCGGTCTTTGCGTCACCGGTAGCCTGTTTCTGTTCACCGGCATTGCTGCGCTGCCCCGAACGACGGCGACCCCCACGGCGACCACGCCGGTTACCGCTGCGCGCCTGGCCCTGGTTGCCTTTGCCTTCGGTCGCCGGCTGCTGGTTTCCCTGCTGCTGGCTGTCCACGGCCTGTGCCTCGCTGCGGCTTTCCTCTTTCTTGCCACCTTTCTTTTCGGAGTCGCCGGACTTGCCCCGGGGGCGGCGATTCTGGTTGCCGCCGGTGCGCTGCTGTTTGGTCTGCCGGTTGCCTTCACCGCTGCGAGCAGCCTGTCCCTGACCGCCGCGGCGGCGTCCGCCTCTGCTGCGACCACCACCCTGGTTGCGGGCGCGTTGCGGGCGTTCCTCGGGTTTTGGTTCTTCTTCAACCGGGGTCCCCTTGCCAAACAGGCTGTCCCATACCCGGCGAATGAGTCCCGGTGCCTGTGGCGCTGTTACCACAGCCGCTTGCTGGCGAATCACCACCGGTGCCGGCGCCTGCGGCGCGACGGTTTGCACTGCCGGTTTCTCCACTTCCGGAGCCCTGGCACCACCGAGTTCAGCCAGCACGCCTTCCTGCTCGTCCGGCTTCTCGGTAATCATTGTGTGGCTTACTGCGCCATCTTCACCCTCGAGTTCATCGCTGCGTACGCGCTTGATCTCGTAGTGCGGGGTTTCCAGGCTCGGCGTGGGAATCAGGGTGACACTGATTTTGTGTCGCTGTTCCAGGTTATACAGGATGTCGCGTTTTTCGTTGAGCAGGTAGGTACCTACGTCGACCGGTACCCGCGCGATCACGCGACCGGTTTTTTCTTTCATGGCGTCTTCTTCGAGAATGCGCAGTATCGACAGCGCCAGTGATTCCACACCACGCACCGTACCCTGGCCCATGCAGCGCGGACACACGATCTGACTGGATTCCCCGAGCGATGGCCGCAACCGCTGGCGTGACATTTCCATCAGGCCAAAGCGGGAGATGCGACCGATCTGCACCCGTGCCCGGTCGACACGCAGCGCATCGCGCAGCCGGTTCTCCACTTCACGCTGGTTGCGGGTCGGCTGCATGTCGATAAAGTCGATCACCACCAGGCCGCCGAGGTCACGCAGCCGCAGCTGGCGGGCGACTTCATCCGCGGCCTCCAGGTTGGTATTCAGGGCGGTTTCTTCAATGTCGCTGCCCTTGGTGGCACGCGCCGAGTTGACGTCGATCGACAGCAGCGCCTCGGTGTGGTCGATGACAATGGCGCCACCGGACGGCAGATGGACTTCACGCTGGAAGGCGGTTTCGATCTGGCTTTCAATCTGGTAGCGCGAAAACAGCGGTACCGGGTCATCATAGCGTTTCAGCTTCTTGAGGTTATGCGGCATGACCTGGGTCATGAACTCGTTGGCGCGTTCATGGATCTCGGCATCGTCGATGAGGATTTCACCCACGTCACTGCGCAGGTGGTCACGCAGGGCGCGGATGATGACATTGCTTTCCTGGTAGATCAGGAACGGGGCAGGGCGCTGTTCCGCAGCTTCGGCGATCGAGGCCCATAGTTGCAGCAGGTAGTCCAGGTCCCATTGCAGTTCTTCGGCGACCCGACCGATACCGGCGGTGCGCACGATCAGGCCCATGTCGCTGGGGATCTCGAGCTGCGCCATGGCGTCGCGCACCAGGTTGCGGTCCTCGCCCTCGATACGGCGCGACACGCCACCCGCACGCGGATTGTTGGGCATCAGCACCAGGTAGCGGCCGGCAAGACTGATAAAGGTGGTAAGGGCAGCGCCCTTGTTACCGCGCTCCTCCTTTTCGACCTGGACGATGACTTCCTGGCCTTCGCGGAGCGCGTCCTTGATGGTAACGCGGCCGCCACCCTTGCCCGCACCTTCGCGGAAGTAACTGCGTGCGACTTCCTTGAGCGGTAAAAAGCCGTGCCGGTCGGCACCGTAGTCTACAAAGGCGGCCTCGAGGCTGGGCTCGACGCGGGTGATCTTGCCTTTGTATATATTGGACTTTTTCTGACCCCGGGATGGTACCTCAATATCGAGATCGAAGAGTTTCTGGCCGTCGACCAGCGCGACACGCAGCTCTTCCGGCTGCGTGGCATTGATAAGCATTCGTTTCATTGGAGTTATCTCTCATGCGCTCGACTGGGCCACTGCACAGGTCGACGATGCGGACTGGAAAACAGCGCATACGGTACGCCGGATACAGCGCGCCACGGAAGCGCGGTAACCACGCCAGCAGTACGGATATCAGGCCGATCATCAACACAAGCGGTAATGGCACAGGAGCAACCATAAATTGTTCGTTTAATGTAATTACGTACAGGTAGAGACCCTGTGGTCTCTGCTCGATCCCCGCAGCACGTCCAGTACGTGATCCGGTGGAAGCGAATTAGGGTTCCAGTGCGGGCAAACAGGGCCGGCCAATGCCGCCATGAGTCTTGCCATGCGCGCTCGACTATAGCAGCCCATACCTGTGAATTCAAACGCTTATCGGCGCATGCTGGAACGCCCTGAACCTTGATATATCGCGATATTTCCCCTATTGCGTCGTTTCGCAGCCCGAAAAACAAGGCTTGTTATGCCGCCCGACACGGGGATATCACGTCTCTCCGAGGTGCTGGATTTAGCGCAGCGCAGTGCCGGTAACACTGGTAGAATCCGCCGCCATGGAAAATACGGACAAGCCGGCCGTACGGTGGATGGATATTTCGGCCGAGCAGGCAGGACAACGGATCGATAATTTCCTGCTGCGGGTATTGAAGGGGGTCCCCAAAAGCCGCGTCTACCGGCTGCTGCGCAAGGGCGAGGTGCGCGTCAACAAAGGTCGTATCCGGCCCGAATACCGGCTGCAGAGCGGTGACCGGGTGCGCATCCCCCCGCTGCGTGTCGCCCGGGTCGGTGACGTGGCTGTGGCCGGCGCTGCGCCCGGCGCACTGGCGAAGGGCATCCTGTATGAAGACGATCGCCTGCTGGTTCTGAACAAACCGGCGGGAATGGCGGTCCACGGGGGTAGTGGTCTCGATTTCGGCGTCATCGAAGCCCTGCGTGCCTTGCGCCCGGACGCACCGTACCTGGAACTGGTGCACCGTCTGGACCGCGCCACCTCCGGTTGCCTGATGATCGCCAAAAAACGCAGTGAACTGCGCACCCTGCATGCACTGTTGCGCAGCGGCGAAGTGGACAAACGCTACCTGCTGCTGGTACAGGGCGACTGGAGCCATGGGCCGTTCAGAATCGATGCGCCGCTGCGTAAGAACCAGCAGCGCGGCGGAGAACGCGTGGTGCGCGTCGATCCGCAGGGCAAGACCGCCCTGACACAGTTCCGCTTCCTGGAGGCCTACCCCGGCGCCAGCCTGATGGAGGCAGCACTGAAAACCGGCCGTACACACCAGATCCGGGTGCACGCCGCCCACGCCGGGCATCCGCTGGCCGGGGACGAAAAATACGGGGACGAGGCCTTCAATCGTCGTATGCGCCAGGCCGGTCTGAAACGGATGTTTCTGCACGCCCATTACCTGGCTTTTACAGACAGCGAACGGGACCGCAGCGTTGAGGTCAGCGCACCGCTGGGTACGGATTTGCGTTCAGTGGTTCAGCAATTGGAATATTCGCCCGATACAGGGCACGACAGGTAGCAGGCAGTATGACCAAACAGGAAAATACAGGCATGCCGGATCACATCCGGCTGGTGATCTTCGACTGGGACGGGACCCTCATGGACTCCGAGACCCAGATCGTGCACGCCATGACCGCCGCCATCCAGGATATGCAACTCGAAAAAAGAAGCGCGGACCAGTGCCGGAACATCATCGGCCTGGGCTTGAAGGAAGCAGTCGATACCCTGTACCCGGGGCGTGACAGCGCTTTCCGGGAACTGTTTGTCGAGCGCTACCGGCATCACTGGTTTAGCATTGCACACACCTCTGAACTGTTTCCCGGTGCCACGGAAACACTGCACCTCTTAAAAGAAGCAGGCCTGCTGCTGGCGGTCGCAACCGGCAAGGGCAGGGCGGGCCTGGACAAGGTGCTGGACACAACCGGCCTGCAGACCCTGTTTGCCGCTACCCGCTGTTCGGATGAAACGCAGTCCAAACCACACCCGCAGATGCTGCTGGAAATACTGGCACAACTGCAGGTCGAACCCGGGCAGGCCCTGATGATCGGTGACACAGAGTATGACCTGTTGATGGCCACCAACGCAGGCGTAAGTCCGGTCGCCGTCAGCTACGGCGTTCACGACCGCGAACGCCTGTTGCAGCACCGGCCACTGGTGTGCCTGGACAACATCAGCGAACTGGTTGACTGGCTGGCCGAACAGGGTCTGGTCGAACAGAATCTTGTTATACCGCCGCAACTGGCAGCGGCTGATTAAGGAAGGAGCACTATGGAATCGTACCCACACAAAGACGAACAACAGACCGGTGAGTGGCAGCAGGGCGTAATCAACAAACTCGCTTTTGCCGCGGTCAACGAACAAAGGCGCGCACGCCGCTGGGGAATCTTTTTCAAGTTCCTCATGTTCATCTACCTGGCCGCCGTCCTCTACCTCTATACGCCCGACGTCGATCTGAGCGCAGCTGCAACCGGCAAGCACACGGCGCTGGTCGATTTGAAGGGTGTGATCGCCGCCGACAAGGAAGCCAATGCAGACGACGTGGTCGCCGGTCTGCGTGATGCCTTTGACAACAAGAACACCGCGGGGGTCATCCTGCGCATCAACAGCCCGGGCGGCAGCCCGGTACAGGCGGGTTATATCAACGACGAGATCAAACGCCTGCGCAAGGAACATCCCGATACACCGTTCTACGTGGTTATCAGTGATATCTGCGCCTCTGGCGGCTACTACGTTGCGTCTGCCGCTGACAGGATCTATGCTGACAAGGCCAGCATCGTCGGATCCATCGGGGTGCGTATGGACGGTTTTGGCTTTGTCGATACCATAAAGAAGCTGGGTGTCGAGCGGCGACTGCTGACCGCCGGCGAACACAAGGGCTTCCTGGACCCCTTCCTGCCGGCCAGGCAGGAAGACATCGAACAGGTACAGAAACTGCTGGATGATATTCACCAGCAGTTTATTGACGTGGTAAAAGCCGGTCGCGGCGACAAGCTGAAACAGGATGACCCCGACCTGTTCAGCGGCTATGTCTGGACCGGCGAACAAGCTGTCACCCTCGGACTGGTGGACGAACTGGGCAGCGCGAGCTACGTGGCGCGGGAAGTGATCGGCGAAGAAACCATCGTCGACTATACCCAGACCGAAGACTGGCTTACCCGGGTCGGGAAACGTTTCGGTACGGCCCTCGGCCGCGGTGTTGGTGAAGTGCTCGGAGCCAGCCTCACCCTGAAATAACGCACAAAAAAAGAGGGCGGAGATCCTTTCTCCGCCCTCTGATGTGCCCGCTGTCGGTTACCTGCGGCGTGCCATGCCGGCCAGGCCCAGCAGACCGGATCCGAACAACCATACGGCGGCAGGAACCGGTACCGGCGCCATGCCCAGGCGCAGGTCCATGCCGTAGGTGGCGAGTCGATTGCCGAACGCGTCATCGTAACTGCCGGTAAAGGTACCGCCACCGAAGTTTGCGCCCCACAAACTCATCACCATCATGCCGTTGCCGGCAACGAATGAATTGGGGTCCTGGTCGGTTTTTCCACAGCACAGGTAACCCGGCCAGAAACCGATTTCGTCATCCTGTAGCACGCCGGTGGGGTTGCTGAAACGGATGCTCAACTGACTGTTGGCGGCCAGCGTACCGCTGCCATCGAAAATCAGGCCGGAACCGGACAGGGTAAAGGTGCCACCGGTACTGACATTCATGGTGACATTCAGGGTACCGCTGCCATCATCGAACGTGCCTGACACGACACCGATACTGGGGATATCGGCCAGCGTGTTGCCGGAAGCGATGTTGGAACCCGACGCATCGTGAAACAGGGATGCGCCGAAGCCACTGCTACCGTCCATCACGGTGAGGATTTTATAGACGGTGCCAGCCTGTGCCAGACTGCTGGCGGCAAGCAGCGTAACGGCTGCAAAGAGTTTGCTCTGGGTGTTCACTGGTTATCCCCCTGGATAGAAAATGAATGGTTTCGTCTGAAACTGTTTTTTTCAGTTTTTAATAGCGGGAGACGTCGGAATTCAAAACAGGGCTCCTCACTTACCCTGATCAGTAAGCAACAATCGTGCACATTTTATAAGCGATTGTATTTATTAGTTTATGGAATATTTTCCCACGCAATTATGTAATCCAGCTCGACAAAAAGTCGGGGATATTTACACCTTTTCGTACCTGGGACGTATTGCAGGCGATGAACACCGGAGAAGCGCTGATCAGAAGCGCTGATCAGATCTGTTCAATCAGCAAGGCAAGGGAAGCGACCAGGTCGGCGCGCCGGTTATCCCGCTTGCGCAGCCTGGAGAACCGCTTTTCAAAGCGTCGGCGGGTGGTGGCGTCGATCAACTGCACCTGCTCCGGGCGAGGCGTGAGTTCCAGCGGTCCGCGATAGGCGTGGGTGCGTTGTTCGATCATACGCCAGTGCAACAAGGCCCGGCCGAGCACCACGTAGGGAAAATTGAGATTACGCATCGGACCGACGCTGAGTTCCTTGCCACCCAGGGCATGCCCCAGCATCCTGACGTTGGCGATACGCTCCGCCGTCAGCCATGCAGAAACACCACCGGCAACGGCGCCGAGACCGCTGCCCAGCAACAGTGACGCACCGTGCACCGCCAGGTCGATCACGCTGCCGGCTGCGGCCCCGCCAAGCGCGCCGGTGGCAACCAGTTGCCGGCGCGTGAGTCCGAACAGACGCCAGGTCTGCTGTGAGAACAGGTCCTCATCAAGTAACAGCGCGCGCGGCTCGTGCCGCTCCAGTTTGCGGTGATTGTAGATCTGTTCCACTTCATCCCGGCAGTGCTGTTCCATCGCCACCAGGTCCTGTTTGTATTCCTGCAGCAGGGTATCGCGGGCAGTGGCCATGTCTTCGTCTGCGGTGAGCCTGCGGCTGCGTACGTGCGTAAGGGTGCGGGCCAGCGTCTCGGCGATCACGCGTGCTGCCAGTGTGTGCCGGCGCGCCTGCTCCTCGCGCAGAATGTGTACCGCTTTTTCCAGGGCGCCGCGCCACTCCTCACGGAGTTCACCGAAGGCCAACAGCAGTTGCACGCGCCGCTCGAAATCGGCAGTCATGGCGTCAAACACACGCACAATGCGAAAATACTGCCCCAGCGCCTTGTTCCAGTCCGCCGAGTAATCCGCATCGCTGATCATATTGATCAATGCCATGCTGGGTTGTCCGGTCCAGCGCAGGATCTCCATCTCGGCTTCATATTCCTCGCCGAAGGGGCGGGAACCGTCCACCACGTACAGGATACCGGCACCGGCAAGCACCGGCTCAAGCAGGCTGCACTCGGCACTGAACAGGGAATCATGCCGGTGTTCATCCACGAAGCGACGCACGGTATCGCTGCGCTCCACGGCAGACCCGGCATGACCGCGCATCCACTCCAGCGCGGCGCGGGCACGCTGGAAACCGGGTGTGTCGATCAGCTCATACAGCACCTCCCCGTCGACTGTCATCGGGTAACGACGAATGTCCACCGTGGTGCCGGGTAGCGGTGAAATGGCCACGCTCTCGTCCTGCGACAGGGTAGAGACAATACTGCTCTTGCCCTTGTTGGGATGACCGACGATGGCAAAGACCGGTGCACTCATGCAGCCTGACCGACCGCTTCGACATGCAGGTCCGGGTCACCCAGCTGCGCCAGCGTGGCCTGCCAGGTTTCCAGGTCGG
This sequence comes from Thiohalobacter sp., assembly GCA_026984515.1. Taxonomy (GTDB): domain Bacteria; phylum Pseudomonadota; class Gammaproteobacteria; order DSM-19610; family DSM-19610; genus Thiogranum. Next base: position 20,061 of record JALSRZ010000174.1, read on the forward strand.
CTGCACGGACCGTATCCTCACCACTCCACAACAGGATAACAAGGGGTGTTTTTGCACTGCACTCACGTCGCAGAGCACGTAAGAAATCCAGGAAATCAAGCAGTGGCGGCTCCCAGGATTTGACCAGTATGCCGATGCCCTGTGGTTTTTGTTTGCACAGGGAGGTGACCAGATCAATGTCCTGGGCAGTCGTCTGCCGCCCGCCGGCACGAAGAAAATCCAGCGCCTCGATCCCCATCGCTTCCAGTCGTCGACTGATTTCATCCGGATAACCGCACACCCCGGACCAGTGGATGACCGGGCAGCGCAGGGCGTAGTGAGTATTCCCGGGTGTACGGGCGGTATGGTCTGTTGCAGGCGCGAAGGCCTGTTCCGGTTCCGCTGCAAGGGTAGTGATCAGGGGTGAATTCATGCGCGCCAGCAATTCGGGCGCTCCCGGCAGGTTGCACAGTGCCTTGCGCAGGTGAAACCGGAGACGGTACCAGGAAATCACCAGTGTGAGCAGCCTCGGCAGCAATCCATAGGTGCTTATGGCAGCAATCAGGAAGGGCCACCACTGACCCAGCTCGAGCGCCTGCCGCGGGGATAGCACAGCGGTGCCCGCCAGCGAGCCTTCGTCCAGCCGGTAGTAGCGACTGCCGGCCACCAGGTCCAGGCCCGGAACGGCATCCGGAGCCAGGCCGCTCCAGGGCACAGACAGGCTGACCAGCAGCTGGTGAAAAGCCTCATTGCTGATCGACAGCGTGGTACTCCACACAAAGGCCAGGTCGGAAAAGGTCACCAGAAAAAAAGCGGCCGCCAGTGCGCCGACATTGAAACTGAACGCGAACAGTTGTGACCAGAAGGAAAACAGCCAGCGAGCGGCCGGCGCCAGGATAGCCGCCTGCTCCGGGTCCCAGAGCATACTCAGGCCACGACGACCCTTTGCGCCGAATACCGTAGCAAGATGAGCGGCCAGCCGGCCCGGGTTGAGAAAACCCGGCATTGCGCCTGTGCGGCTGAACAGCGGCAGGCGTGCCGGTAACATCGCCAGCAGCCACAATAACAGCAGCAGAATCTGCGGCAGCACCAGCACCACCACCGCATTGACGATATTGATCGGCTGTCTGCCGTCGTAGGAGAGCACGGTACGGGCCAGTCCCCAGCCTGCCAGCAGGCCGGCAATGACCAGCACCAGGCACAGGAGATGATACAGTCGGACACTGCGCAGGCCGTTTTCATGTGCGGTAGTAACCCGGTATTGCTGCAGCCAGGCGCGAACCTGGGCAGCAGGCCGGTTGCGATAGCGCTGTGAGTCGATGCCGATAGCGCGGTCGCGCTGTTTGCGCTGCTCCAGGTCGACGGCGCTGTCAGCATCCAGAACCTCGTTCAGTTCGACCAGGTCAGCCAAAAGAGAGGAATGTGCCATGCATTCATTGTAACCTGAATTGTGACTGCAATAGCTACGCCGGCAGTGAACAATCAGATCGCTTCGGTGTCACTCGCTCATAGCAAACGATCCGAATTCTCTTTATGATACATGCTACTGAAACCCTGAACTGACTGAACCGACATGGCCTTTACACTTGAATTCATCCAGATGTTCTTCATCGCCCTGTGGTACGCGACACCGGTGATCGGGTTGCTGGCGCTGGTGATCGTCGTTCTGGGTCGCTTCATCGGGATTCGCGAAGGCTGGTCCTGGGCTGACAGCATCTACTATGCCTTCATCACGGCCACCACCATAGGCTATGGTGACTTCCGCCCGAAAAAAGCAATCTCCAAGTACCTGGCCATCGCTATCGGTTTTGTCGGCATTGTGCTGACCGGCATCGTAGTAGCCCTTGCCCTGCATGCGGCCAGCCTGGCGTTCAAGGATGCCCCTGACTACGAACGCCTGATCCAGCGGATCGAGCAGATCGAAAAATCCTACTAGGAGCCTGTCGGGTTTAGGCAATCGTAGCGAGACGGTGGCAGGTCGTGTGATAAGCGGCGTTCGCGACCGAGGGCCGCGCAGGCATAGTCGACACGATGTCGAGCAGCCCGACCGAGTGAATGCCGCTTAGCGCGCGGCATGACGCCGCCGCAGCAGGAAGTCGGTGAGAAATGCGCTATCCATCGCTGCGTATTGGCGTGCGCCTGTTGCCGCACGGCAAAGACACCGCACTGGACCTGAGCGGTCCGGACCGGCCGCGTTATGCCGAACACCGGGGCGACTACCGGCAGAACGTAGGGAGTGTCGGTAAACTCGTCGTTGCACTGGCACTGTTCCAGGCACTCGCCGATGCCTGGCCGGACGATACCGGCCAGCGCATCCGGGTACTGCGGGATACGCTGGTAACGGCCGATGCGTTTTCACAGAAGGATCATCACAAGATCCGTATCTTTGACATGGAAAACCGCAAGCTGACACGTCGTATCATGCAGGCGGGTGACCAGGGCACGCTTGTGGTTGATCGCCGGTCTGGAGAGGATCTGTTTCATCTTGCGGGTCAGCTCGGGTCCGACCAGGCGGTTGGTTTCCAGCAGGTAATAGAAACGCGCGCCCTGGATCGCGGTTATGTACTGTCCCGCAATTTCGGGTACGCATCCGTGGCGCCGCTGGCAGCCGACAGGGTCAGCAGGGCGAGGAAGGTCAGGACGACCAGGGAGCGCTTGTAGATCGAATGGTTGATGCTTGCAAATATAACAATAAAAGGTACCGTGTAGATACCTGACATGACGGACTGTAGCATGCACCGACTTTACCTGATCCTGGCTGCCGCACTGCTCTGTAGCGGCTGTGTCGCCGCTAATCCGCCGCAAAGGATCAACCTGAATGCCATTACCTGGATGCAGTCCAGCGGTGAATACCGCGCACTGATGCTGGGAGCCTACCAGACGGCCCGGGATAATCTCGACAGGGCCCTGCACGACCCGTCCTGGACCGCACTGCTTTCGCAGGTACCAGCCAGCGCGGAGGACGCCGAGGCACTTGGCAAACTGCCGCCGGCCGTGGTGCTCGATATCGATGAAACGGTATTGAGCACCATGCCATACCAGGCCTGGCTGCTGAAAAATCACCAGCCCTTCGTCCCTGTCAGCTGGCACGCCTGGGTCAGCGAGGCACGTGAGGAAGCGATACCGGGTGCACTGGACTTCGTGCACTACGCCATGGAAAAGGGTGTCAGGATCTTTTACCTATCCAACCGTGCTGCGTGGGGCGCATTCGATACCAATCGCAATGGCAGGATTGACCCCGGTGAAGAACAGGTGGAACTGAAACCCTTTACCATCACCAACCTGGTCCGGCTGGGCTTTCTCCCCCAGCCAGGTATTTCCAATGAAGATTCAGTACGGCTGCGCGCCGAAAGGGATGCGAACGGGCAACCGAAAGAAGGCTGGGCTACGTCGGACAAGACCGCCCGGCGTGAATCCCTGGCAGCCGACTACCGGGTAGTGCTGCTCATGGGCGACAGCCTCAACGACATCACTGCTCATGAAACACCGGGGCCACACCAGGAGCGCTGGGGACGTTCGTGGATCCTGTTGCCCAACCCGGCCTACGGGCACTGGGAACGACGCCTCTACGGCGCCACGGGCAAGCTGTCCCGTGAAGAAAAATTCCGCAGGAAACTGGACAGCCTGGATACGTGGCAATAAACACAGCCCCAGACGCAGACCCGGTGCGGCGTTCAGGGAGCGAGCACCTGCTCGGGCTTTTCACCGAGGTAAAGGCAGGAGAGGGCACCACGGCGCTGCTGATGTTCGCCAACGTGTTTCTCATCCTGTGCGCCTATTATTTCGTCAAGCCGTTGCGGGAAGGCTGGATCGCCATCTCGGATATCAGCGGGCTGTCCAAAATGGAGGTCAAGGCCTATTCCAGCTTTGCCCAGAGCGTTTTCCTGTTGTTGATCGTCGGCTGGTACGCGCGCCTGGCAGCTCATCTTGACCGGGTCACGCTGATTACCCGCGCTACCCTGTTCTGTATTTCCAACCTGGTCATTTTCTGGTTTCTGCAGCCGGGCTATTTTTTCGAGGCACTGCCGTTTTCCGGTATCGTTTTCTATGTCTGGGTGGGTATGTTCGGCGTCTTCGTGGTGGCCCAGTTCTGGACCTTCTGTGCCGACGTCTATACCGATGAACGCGGCAAGCGCATGTTGCCCATGATCGCCATCGGCGCGACCTCCGGGGCCGCTGCCGGCTCCTGGATCGTCAGCCAGCTGGTGGACTCGGGCCTGGTCGACACCAAACTGCTGCTGCTTCTGGCGATCATCCCGCTGCTGGCGTCGATTGCGTTGACCCGAACCGTCAACCGCCGGGAAAACGGTACGGCATCACCTCCCGCCGGGGACAGTACGGCACAACAGGGCGCCGGTTTCCTGCTCAACGGCGCCAGGCTGGTGTTGCTCAGCCGCTTCCTGCTGGCAGCAGCCATCGTCACCCTGTTGACCAACTGGGTGAATACCAATGGTGAGAACCTGCTGTTCCGGGTGATCCAGGAAACGCTCGCCGGCCAGGCTGCCGAGCAGGGAGTGACGGATTCCCTGGCCGTACTCGAATTCACGCGCGACGGCACCACCGTTTTTTACGGCGATTTCTTTTTCTGGGTCAACATCGTCGCGCTGCTGCTGCAGGCCTTCGTGGCATCGCGGCTGCTGAAATACGGCGGCTTTGCCAGCATCGTGCTGATGCTGCCGGTAATTGCACTGCTGTCCTATACGGCCATGGCCCTGCTGCCGGTCCTGGCGATTGTCAAAATGATGAAGATTGCCGAGAACGCCACGGACTACTCCATCAACAATACCGCCAGGCACGTACTCTGGCTGCCGGTCAGTTCGGCAACGAAATTCTGCGGCAAACCGGCCATTGACACGCTCTATGTACGGCTGGGGGATGGCCTGGCCGCGGTTACCGTACTCGTCGGCGTCCACCTGCTGGCGATGAGTACCCGCTCTTTCTTTATTTTCAACGCATCACTGGTACTATGCTGGCTCGCATTTACCTTTATGATGATTCGCGAACACCGCAAGGCGGTGCTGGCGACGGATCCGGCCTGACACCGGGAGGACGCAACATGAGTTACCTGTCAACGGGTCCAGGCATGGACCAGCAGATTCGCAACAGCTTCCGCACTACCGGGATACTGCTGGTACTGATTGGCCTGGTTGCCATGCTGCTGCCCCAGGCAGTGTCCATCGTGCTGTCAGTGTTTATCGGTTCGCTGCTGATCCTGTCCGGCCTGGTGGTGGCCTGGGGCACCTGGGCCGGCTACCGCGCCAGCGCCATGACCTGGCTCAAACCCTTTGTGCTGATTCTGATCGGGTTGCTGATCGTGTTCAACCCGGCCGCCGTTGCCGCCGCGCTGGGACTGCTGCTGGTGATCTACTTCCTGTTAACCGGCTTCGCCAGCATCACTTTTGCCCTGGACCTGCGTCCGCACGGCGGCTGGCCCTGGCTGCTGCTGAACGGCCTGCTGTCCACCACCCTGGGCATCGTTTTTCTCGTCGGCTGGCCTTTCAGTTCGGTGGCCTTGATTGGTCTGCTGGTAGGTATCAGCCTGGTGTTCGAAGGCATCACCCTGCTGGCCGTCAGCAGGGCAATGAACACACCAGGCTAGGGAACAGTGATTCCCGCTGCATTCAGCCAGCTGGTCAGGCGGATCAGCGGCAGTCCGATCAGTGCATTGGGGTCATCCCCGTGCATGGACTCGAACAGGCTGATACCAAGCCCTTCCGACTTAAAACTGCCGGCACAGTTGTAGGGCTGCTCGATGCGCAGGTAGCGGTCGATCTGTTCGTCGGTCAGCGGACGGAACAGGACCCGGAAAGGAACCAGCTCCACCCGGGCCTGGTCACTGGACGCGTCGTACAGGCAAAGGCCGGTCAGGAAATTCACCTCCTTGCCGGCCAGACGACGCAGCTGCTCACAGGCCGCGGCATGGTTGCCGGGTTTACCCAGTACCTCGCCAGCGCACACAGCGACCTGGTCAGAGCCGATGATCAGCGCATCGGGATACTGCTGTGCGCCTGCACGTGCCTTGGTCTCTGAAAGACGCAATACCAGTGCTTCCGGACTTTCATCCGGCCGGCGGGTTTCATCCACGTCCGGCGCCAGGGTGGCAAAGGCGACACCCAGGCGCTGCAACAGCTCATGCCGGAACGGGGAGGTCGACGCCAGGACCAGTGTTCGTTGTTGTCCGCTGTGTGCAGTCATGACTGGGCGAAATAACGCTGCAGGTAGTCATCAAAGGATACCTCATCGGCAGCTTCCCAGGCCTGCTGGTCTTCCAGGGACTTGGCCGCCAGTTCGGAAAAGTAACGTTCACTGGTCTCACTCAGGGGCAGGTTATTGAAAAAATGCCGGTGAATTTCAGACATGCGTTTGGCGAAATGATAGAAACCCTCGCCGCGTTCGCGCATTTCACGCAGCATGCGCGCGGACGGCGTCAGACCGGGATCCTTTACCTTGTTCCACTGTGCCTCCAGCGCAGTGCAGTAGGGCGTTCCTTTAGAGCTGCGATCCAGCAATTCACACACCGCGTGCATTTCCTGCATGAGTTCGTCCGCCCAGTCACGTAGCAGAACCGGGCTGCTGTTGCGGACCAGTTTCAGCTCCGGGTCACGCCCCTGGTGTGCCGTGCGCAGCTCGTTTTCGTCGATGGCCCTGCGTTCCTGTTCACTGATGACGGGACTATCATGCAACAGGCAGAACAGCAGGAAACATTCCAGGAAATGCAACTGCCGCTCGTTGATTCCCAGCGGGTCAAAGGCGTTGACATCCAGTGAGCGCAGTTCCACGTAGGAGACGCCGCGGCGCTTTAACGCCAGCGTAGGTTTCTCGTTGCCCTGCAGGATCTGCTTGGGACGGATGGTGCTGTAGTACTCGTTCTCGATCTGCAGGATATTGGCGTTCAACTGCCGGTATTCACCGTCCACCTTGACACCGATTTTTTCGTATTCGGGGCAGGGTTTTTCGATGGCACAGGTCAGACTTTCCACGTAGGCATCGAGGCTGTCATAGTTGGCCTTGATGCCGTACTCGTTCTCCTTGTTGTTCTGATAACCGATATCGCCCATGCGCAGGGACGTGGCAAAAGGCTCGTAGTAGGTATTGCTGTCGAATTCCTTCAGCGTGGTGGGAACCCCGCCCAGGAACGACTTGCAGATGGCCGGCGAAGCGCCGAACAGGTAGGGAACCAGCCAGCCAAAGCGTTGCAGGTTGCGTATCAGCACCATGTACGATTCGGATATGAAGTCCTGCAACGGCAGGCGGTTGCCTTCCAGCTCGGCATACACCGGCCAGAACTCCGCCGGGAAGGAGTAGTTGAAATGCACCCCGGCAATGACCTGCATAACCCGGCCATAACGATGGCCCAGGCCGACACGGTACACGTGTTTCATCATACCCGGGTTCGAGCTTCCGTAGTCGGCGATGGGGATGCTGGTTTCGCCGGCCACTACACAGGGCATGCTGGTCGCCCAGAAATACTCCCCGTCGAGGCGCTGGTATACGTACTGCTGTACGTCGCGCAGGAAATCCAGCACCTGGCGGATATGGTGGAACGGCGGGGTAATAAATTCCGTCAGCGCTTCCGAATAATCCGTGGTGATATAGGGATGAGTGAGCGCAGAACCCAGCACCTGCGGGTGTGGAGTCTGCGCAATGCCGCCTTCTTCGTTGACGCGCAGGCTTTCCTTTTCCACCCCGATCGAACTGTTCCGCATCAGTTGCGACTGTTTCAGGTCGATCAGTCGCCGCAGCCGCCGGTGCGCCTTCCGGTACACGTCTACAGGAGTTCCAGGTCCGGCGGGTACTGTTCCGACCCGGTACCGGACTGGCGTGCCAGGTCGCGTAGTGCTGGTTGTATCGCTTCCTCGATCACCGGGTGGTAGAAGGGCATGCACACCATTTGCCGAACGGTCAGCTTCTGTTCCATACACCAGTTCAGCAGGTGCCCGAGGTGTTCAGCGTGCGGCGCGATCATGGCCGCACCCAGCAGGCGGCCACTGACCTTGTCGGCATACAGGCGCAGCACGCCCTTGTTCCTGCCCATGATCAGGGCACGGCCCAGCATGCCGAACGGCACGGTGCTGATCAGGGTGTTATCCAGCTCGAGTTCTGAATACGCAGCCCCCACCATCACGATCTGCGGGTCCGAGAAGGTGATATACAAAGGCGTGGTGCGACGAAAGGCAACCGGCTTGCCGGTACCTGCATTGATACCGGCAATACGCCCTTCATCGGCGGCCTCGTGCAGCAGTTGCCGGTCGTTATCCACGTCGCCGGCCAGATAGACCGGGCTGTCGCCGATCTGCATGGTGTTGGGGTTATAGTCAGGCAGTCCGTTGTCATTCAGCACGATACCGGACTTGTCCAGTTCCAGACGATCGATATTCGGACGCCGGCCGATCGCTACCAGCACCTTTTCAACCTCGACGGAACGTTCACCGGCGCGCACCTGTAACTTGCCGTCCCTGCCTTCCCTGATGGTGGCCGGGTGACCCAGCCACAGGGGCATTTCCTTGCCCAGCAGCTGTATCGCCACTTCATTGACCTGCGGGTCATCCAGGTTGCCGATCACCTCCAGTTGATCGATGCCGGTCACCTCTACGCCGAGTCGCTGACAGGCCTGCCCGATTTCCAGGCCGATTACGCCCAGTCCGATCACCGCCAGGGACGCTGGCAGGTCTTCCTGTTCAAAGAATTCATCAGTGGTCAGTATGCGATCGCCGAACTCCCGCCAGGGGGGAGGCACGATGGGTGTGGAACCGGTCGCAATGACCATGCGTCTGGCCCGAATACGGCGATCACCCACCTGCAACAGACCCGGCTCGACAAAGCGTGCATATTCCGCAATGAACTCATCCCCCATTTCATCGGTACTGGTGGACAGGACCTTGTCGACAAAAATATCGCGCAGATCCTGTACATGCTCCATGGCTGCGGGAATGTCGATGCCCAGCGCATCACCACCGGTAATGCCTTCGCGTTTAAAAATGGCGCGACGGTGGAAATCCTCGGCGATCTGGATCAGCGCCTTGGAAGGCATGCAGCCGACCCGCGAACAGGTGGTACCCAGCTCGCCACCATCCACCATGACATAACTGTCGGTGAGACGTTTGACCTGCCCAAGGGCATAGAGACCGGCGCTACCAGCGCCTATGATTGCGACATCGACTTGCTGTTCCATAGTACGAGAGGTATTTGCCAACGGGGTGTACCGGCTCAGCGTATGGCTTGCTGCTGCTGGCATTCAGCCAGTGCCAGCCCGCCACCGGTGTGCGCGGATTTGGAATGATAGAGTGCCTGGTCGACCTGCTCCAGCAGGCTGGCGAAGTCATCGCCGTGCGTCGGTGCCACACCCAGACCGAAGGTGACACTGACATCGATGCTGTTTGCCGCAGCCCAGGCATTGACCTTGCCCTGGATTCGACTGGCAACCGCTTCGGCCCGGTTCAGGTCCGAGTCTTCCAGCAGCATGATAAATTCATCGCCACCGTAGCGGGCGGCGATATCCGTACTGCGTATCGAACTGCGCACGATGTCGGCAAACTGCTTGAGAACCAGGTCACCGGCTGCGTGACCCAGTTCGTCGTTCACCGCCTTGAATTTGTCCAGGTCGGCAAACAACAGGGCGAACATGCGCCGGTTCCTGTGCAGGCGCTGGAACATGGTCCTGGCGATATCCTGCAGGGCACGCCGGTTGAGCAGACCGGTCAGGGTATCCAGGTTGCTGTGCAGTTCCAGCTCATGACGGCTGCGCTCGATACGTCCCATCAGTATGTAGGCATAGATCAGGATGATTCCGCCGAACAGGTTCAGGAAAATCAGGCCGGGCGAAAGTTCTGCGCCGCTGAGGGTATAGCGAGCGGTCAGTACCAGCATGCTGGCGGTGAAACTGCCCAGCATGGATTCGGCAAACAGGCGCATGCCATAGCGCATGCCGTTACCCAGTACCACCATGATGAACACCAGCAGTGAGGGCGGGATCGGATAGGGGTCGTTCAGCACACAGGCCGATACCATAATGATATCCACCCACATGGCAATGTGGTAGCGCAGGGGGTGGATGTGAAATTTTGCCGCGTGCAGGTATAGCAGCGTATTCAGTACAAAATAGGCACCAAACACGATGTTGAGTTGTGCCAGTGTCCAGTAGGAGGGCGTGATGCCGTCGACCAGGTTGAAAAACAGCCCCCCCAGCAGGAGAAAGATATAGCGGGTGAAAAACTGGACCTGCTGTTCCTGCCAGGTCGGATAGCGGTACACCCCGTCCTGTATGCCGGTGCCCCGCGAATCCGTCTGCTCCCGTCGATCGGTGTGGCTGCGGCGATCTGTTGACCGGCGTTGATGTTTCATTTATTCGTCTTCTTCAACAATCCGTTGGTAGTCGGATAACGATCCGTCGAACGGCGAATTGTAATGGTTTTCCGCTGCCCAAGGTAGTGGCTACCAGTAGTTTTCCACCGTTATGTGACCTGGGGCACGACGCCGGTTGCGTGCCAGTCCGCGCGCCTGGAGTTCGGCCTGGGTGGATTTCACCATGTCCGGGTTGCCGCAGATCATGATCTGCGAGGTCCCGGCTGCGATCTCGAGCGCCGCGCGCTGCTCCAGGCGCCGGTCGTGGATCGCTGCCGGAATGCGGGCCCGGATGGCAAAATCGGTATCCTCCCGGCTGACGAAAGGAATGAAATCGAACTGGTCCGGGTAACGGTCACGCAGGGAGGCAATGGTTTCTGCAAAGCTCAGCTCTTCGGCCAGGCGCACTGCATGCACTAAAATGATGCGCTGGAACCGCCGCCAGGGCTCCGCGGTCTTCAGAATCGACAGGAACGGTCCGATGGCGGTGCCGGTGGACAGCATCCAGAGGTGCGCGGCATCCGGCACCTCGTTCAGGGTCAGAAAGCCGGAGGCCCGGCGCATGACCTGGATCGGATCCCCGGCCTGCAGAGTGATCATGGCGTTGGTCAGCGGGCCGTCCGGAACCGTAACGAAATAAAATTCGCGTGGTGTTTCATCCGGAGCGTTGACGTAGGAATAAGGCCGCGAGATAAACTCGTCACCGATCACCAGTCCCAGCTTGGTAAACTGGCCGGCCGTAAAGGGATCGACCTCCGCTTCCACGCGGATTGAGTAGAGCTTGTCCGTCCACTGCCGCAGGCTGTGAACACGTCCTTCGCACCAGCGCCTGGGGTCGATCTTCGTGGCCATCTTCAGGCATGCCCGCCGTTACTGCCCGCCGGCCTGTCACGCCAGCTGCGTTCGATCAGCTGCAGGCGCTGCCAGGCATCCACGAGCATCCGTTCAGGATCGCGGTGTTGCAGGAAGGTGCGCGCTTCGTTGAAGATAGTCGCCAGTTGTGCTTCATCGAACAGTTGCAGGGTCGGTTCCAGGGTAGCCACCGGTTCACTGAGCAGGGAAGGAATGAGCTCGTCTTCCGGTATGGGCGAATGCTCGGCGGTGAGTGCAGCCACCAGCGGCAGTTCCTGCAGGCGGAAATGCAGGTCGCGCGCCACCGTTTCGTCTTCGAGCTGTTTACGTGCGTAGGCATCATTACCAATGCCGCTTTCAACGGCCCGCATAATGGTGTCGATCAGCCGACGTATGGCGGTTTTTACCGCGCCCTGGTCCCCGGGCAGGGTACAGCACTGCTGGTAACTGCGGTCCAGCGCTTCCTTGATCTCCAGGATGGTTTCACTCGGTGTGTTGGGTTCCAGCGCCGCGGCGCGCTGTACCAGTTGCTGAAATTCCGACATGAAGTGGTCCAGGTCGGCGCCGTCCTGCAGGCGCGCACCGGCCAGCACTTCGTTACTGACCTCGCGCCTGGACTCCTCGAACAGCGGGTTGTCTTTCCTGCGCAGCAGGTGCTGTTCGCGGATACCGACCTGTTCGGCACAGACCGCATTCACTATATTGAGCACTCGATTTCACCCAGTCGCCTGGTGAGCTTGCGGTTCTCGCTGTAATCCACCGGTACGGCGATGAGTGCAGGACCCTCCTGCCGGAAAGCTTCCT
>JALSRZ010000175.1 GCA_026984515.1 Thiohalobacter sp.
CCGCAGCAGGGCCAGATCGTGATGCCAGGCATGGCCCTTGCCATTGATGGGTGGCGGCGGATAGACGCCGTTGTCATCGGGGGTTTTCCAGTTCTTCGTGCCCTCGCCCTTTGCCCCATGACAGGAAGCACAATTCTGCGCGAACAGATCCGCGCCCTTTTTCACCTGCTGCTCATTGTACCAGCGCTCTGCCGCCTGCAGCGGCTGCACCGCCAGCCACAGCAGAGCCGTGGCGCTCAATAATGTCGTTGCTGTTTTCATTGCATTCTCCTCTTGTGTACGGGGGTTATCCCAGTGTTCCCAACCAGGGAAAGGTTCTCAGGATCCATATTGAAAAATCGGTCAGGTAGCCGGTGATCATTGCGATTCCCATCAGGATCATCAGCGCACCGGCGATACGCTGCAGCCAGCGGCCCTGGGCCTTGAGCCGCTGCAGATGACGGGTAAAGCCTTCGGTAAAGAGCGCCGCCAGCATGAAGGGCAAACCGAGTCCCAGCGAATAGATGGCGAGGAGCGCGGTGCCCTCGTTCACCAAGCTCGAGGTGGTGGCGCTCAATGTCAGTATGGCGCCCAGAATCGGCCCGATGCAGGGCGTCCAGCCAAAGGCGAAGGCCAGACCGAGTAGGTAGGCCGCCAGCCCCGGACCGCCTGGAAGTTCGCCATGGTAGCGGCGTTCCCGTTCCATCCAGTCGAAACGCACCAGCCCGGATATGAACACGCCGAACAGAATGATGATGACACCACCGATGATGTTCATTTCGGCGCGCCAGGCCGCCAGCCATTGGCCAATGAAACTGGCCGACGCGCCAAAGGCAATGAACACCGTCGAAAATCCGAGCACGAAATTGAAGCTGAGCAACAGCGTGCTGAGTATCTCCCGAAAACGACGCTCTCGGGCCTGACGTCGCGCCGAAACTCCACCGATCCAGGACACATAGCCGGGCACCAGCGGCAACACGCAGGGTGAGAGAAAGGAAATCACTCCAGCCCCGAAGGCGGTCAACAGGCCGATCAGCGACAACTCCATCACGGCTTGAACACCCCGGCCTTGACCTGCAATTCACGCACATACTGGATCACATGCTCGACATCTTCCGGAGACACATCCAGGGAGGGCATATCGCCCTTGTTGTCGTGATGAGCCCTGACCCCGTTCTTGACGGCCAGATGAAAGGCCAGGTTGGCGTGTCGGCCGGGTGCATAGATATCGCGCAACAGCGACGGGCCCTGAGCAGTACCTGTAGCATCCACACCGTGACAGCCCTGGCAATTCTTGCGGTACACCACGGCACCCTTGCGCCCGTCACCTATGAAACCGGGCGGTGGCAAATGCAACGGGTTGGCTCCCGTTGCCCGTTCTTCACGCTCACAGCCGCTCAGCAGGCCCACTGCCAGCAGCGCAACGGCCATCCACTCCAAACCCGTTCTCATGACTTGTGCACCTTCAATTCAGCATTGACATCCATCATTCGTGATCGGCGCTGACGCCACCACCCCCAGGCCACGGGCATCAAGGTCAGCACGCCCAGGGCCAAAACGGACAGCGCCGCAAACACCCGGTCTCCATCCGTCATCGCCCCACCCACATGGGCCAGAAAAAAACTGCCGGGCAACAAGCCGATCACCGTCGCCAACAGGAATCGCCACACGCTCAGACGGGTCATGCCGGCCGCATAACTCGCAAGATCGAAAGACACAAAGGGCAACAGCCGCGCGATCAGCACCACCATCATCAAGCGGTTCTGGTTATTCCATCGTTGCCAGGGGGCAAAGCGCCCGAGCCGCAATTCCACCCAGCCTGCCGCCACATGGCGCGCAATCAGAAAGGCCAGCAACGCCCCCAGCGTTGCACCCACCACTACATAGAGCATGCCCCAACCATGTCCGTACAAAGCGCCGGCAGCCAGCGCAACGGGTGCGCTAGGCAGCGGATTGAGCACCACGGCCAGCACCATCAACCCGATGATTGCGGCCGGCCCGCGCCATCCGCTACCCCTCAGGTTGTCGATCAATGCCTGCGGATCAGCGAGGAGCTCATGACCGATGCGCTGACCGATCAACAGCCAGAACAGCACCAGCAGCAGAAAGACCAATACAAGGCGAGGCAACAACACGGTGGCCATACCTTGCCCCTTTTGAGCTTCCGGGTTCATGTCAACGCGGTCGCGGCGGACGGTTGCAGCAGGCAGGCGGTGGTGCACCGGCATTTTCGCAGACCGCTTCATCCTGGTACTGATACCAGGCCAGACGACAGGACTGCAGCCATCCACCGGCCAGGCTGATCCCCTGCTGTTCTAACAGCTTCAGTAGGTAATCCAAACGCATCTGCAGTGGGTCATATACGATTTTCAGGCGGCCATTGGTGATCATGGCTTCACGAATGCCCGTTTGCGCGTGAAGAAGATTCAACAGAGCTTCGGTTCTGTCTGCATCCGGTTGCGCATCCATCTGAAGATAACGGGTCAATGTTCTGGACTGTGTAGTCATGTCAGTAATGTTCGTTGATATCCTGTTTCATGCGCTGGTATTCCTGCTGATCGATCTCTCCGCGTGCATAGCGTTCGTCGAGAATATCCAGCGCTCGCTTGCGTTCATCACCCGGGCCTTTCCGGGATCCGGAAAATGCGCGCAGCATGGCTACGACCACCAGACCGATCAGCACCCAAATGCCGATCATGAACAACCAGCCAAAACCGAATCCAAAACCCATGCCTTCACCTTCCATACCCATATTTTCCTCCCGGCTGAATCACCGATCCACAGGAACCATCGAAAAACCTTGCGGATGCACCGCTTTTCGATGGGGCCTCTTAAAAAGAGGGGCGCCCGTCATCCGGGTGGACGAGAGGCGCCCCTAAGGCCGCACACACACTTGGAGGGTCAACTGCTGACGACGGACAACGCCCCTCCAGACGCTGCCCCCCGCCGCCGTTCGTCTCGAGGAAACGCACGGCGGATTGGCTGGATCATTTTTTCTGCAGATCGACCAGTTGCTGCAGCAGCGCCTCGATATTGGCGAGACGCTGTTCCACCTGCTGCCAGTGCTGGTCGCGTTTTTTCATCATGTTCTGCATCATCGGTGGCATCATGCCGCTCTGATGCTGGCTGCCAGGACCTCGTTGCATACCCGGCCCTCCACCCTGCATCATTTGCATCCGTTGCTGGCGCATCATCTGCATGTTCTGCATCATGCGTGGATCCATGTCTCCCTGGGGACCGCCGGGCATTCCCTGCCCCTGCTGCATCATCCGCATCCGTTGCTGACGCATGGCTTCCATCTGCTGTGGATCCATCGGCGCGCCATAGCTCGCGGGCGGTTGCCAGGGGTTCGCGGGATCATGTCCCTGTGGGGTATCGGCCAGGGCCTGTGGTATACCCAGTATCGGCAATAGGGCCATTGCCAGTGCTATCGAAGTGGTTTTCTTGCTCATTGCGTGTCTCCTTTCAGGTTTCAAAACCAGAAGCTGATGCCGGCCACCCATTGGGTGTCACTGTTGTCTTCACCAGCGGCTTCCAGTTGGTCGGCGGTATTGCCGAAAGACTGTTCAAGATTGAGGCCCAGATAAGGCATGAATTCGCGTCGCATTTCCCAGCCCAGCCGCAGGCCCAGTTCCATGCTGGAAAGCCCGGAGCCGATACCGCGCGCGGCATCATCGTCGCTGAACAGACTCGCTTCGAGACTGGGCAACAGAACCCAGCGCCGTGTGATCATGTATTCGTACTCCAGGTCGACGCGCAGCTCAGCCAAGCTGTCTTCATTGATGAACAGGCTGACATCGGTCTCGATACCGTAGGGTGCCTCGCCCTTGAAACCGAAGCCCACCCAGTCTTGCGACGGCCTGGGGCGTGACTGATGCCGCAATCCGAGCTGCAGGTCCCAAAATGGAGTCACAGCACGGCTGTAAAGTACATCGACCTCACTAGCAAGGGCAGTGCCGTCGGCTCGCTCTCCGGACGCCTTAACCCACAGTTTATTGATGTCCTTGCCGGCCCAGGCATCCACTTCCCAGGACTGCAGACTGCCTTCACCGCCGTCCCGAAGTTCCAACCGGTCAGCCATGAACTTGAACAGCAGCGGATCGTCAGGTCCGCCGGCCAGGGTCGGCAGCGGCAGCAACGCGGTCAGCAGCAGGGGGCTCAGCGTCTTCTTGAAATGCGTTTTCATCTCTGCACCTCAGCTGACGATGACTTTGCGGAACATGCCCATCATGTGATAGAGCAAATGACAGTGATAGGCCCAGCCACCCGCGGCATCGACGGTAACCCGGTAACTGATGCGCGATCCCGGCTGTACGACCACGGTATGCTTGCGCGGCAGGGCATCGTTGTCACCGGTTTCCAGATCCGACCACATGCCATGCAGGTGCATCGGGTGGTTCATCATGGTGTCGTTGATGAAGGTGATGCGGAGTCGTTCCCCGAGTTTCCAGCGCAGGGGTTCGGCATCAGCGTAGCGCACGCCGTTGATGGACCACATGTAACGGCCCATGTTGCCGGTCAGATGCAGCTCGATCTCTCGATCGGGCTCGTGTTCGTCCCGGGTACTGCGCAGATTCTTCAGATCCGCATAGGTCAGTACTCGGCGGCCGTTATTGCGCAGGCCGACTCCGGGATCATCGAGGCGGTATTGGGGGGACATCGCCCGCATGTCCACTTGCGGACCCTGCTCGCTGTTCAGGTGCCGGGGCTTGGGCGCGGAAAAGTCGGATGGGTGCTCTGACTTGGGCATTGTCCGCATGCTCGCGGCCGCCATGCCGGGAATGTTCATCTTTGAATGATCCATCCGGCTCATGTCCATTCCCTGCATGCCGGCAGGCTTCGTGGCTTCGCTGGCAGGCTTCATGTCGGGCATGTCCATGCCCTGCATATCCATGCTCACCATGTCCATTGAGCCCATATCCATACCCATGTCGTTCATGGTCAGGTCACCGACCGGGTCCAGTTCGGGCAACTCCGCCTCCAGCTCGGGATTGGGGGTCAGGGTACCCCGGGCAAAACCGGAGCGATCAATGGCCTGGGCGAATACGCTGTAGGCGCGGTCGCCCTCGGGTTCCACGATCACATCGTAGCATTCCGCCACTCCCAGCCTCAGCTCATCGACCGAGACGGGTTCCACGGCCTGCCCATCGGCCGCGACCACTTTTATTTTCAGACCGGGGATGCGCAGATCGAAGAAGGTCATGGACGAAGCGTTCACCAGGCGCAGGCGAATGCGCTCACCCGGCCTGAACAGTCCCAGCCAGCCCTCTTCGGGCGTTACGCCGTTCATCAGGAAGGTGTAGGTATATCCGGTCACATCGGAAAGATCGCGCTGGCTCATGCGCATGCCATTCCACATCTTGCGCTGAGCCCATGTCACCTCCAGGCCCTGGCGATCGATGTCACGCATCAGGTCGGCATGCGTGCGTTCCGATACATTGTAATAATGACTCAGTTTCTTCAGCTTGCTGTATATGTCGGACGGATCTTCGTCGGACCAGTCCGACAGCAGAACGGTGTAGTCCCGATCATAGACAAAAGGCTCAGACTCCACCGGGTCGACAATGATGGCCCCATACAGCCCGGTTTGTTCCTGAAAGCCTGAATGGCTGTGGTACCAATAAGTGCCGCTTTGCAACAGCGGAAAACGGTAGGTAAAGGTTTCCCCCGGGGCAATACCACTGAATCCATCGGCCACATCGGGCACACCGTCCATCGAACTGGGCAGGATCAGTCCATGCCAATGTATGGAACTGGTTTCCTTCAAGTGGTTGGTCACCCGAATCGTAACCGTATCACCCTGTCTGAAACGCAGAGTAGGCGCCGGCAACGAGCCGTTGACGGTGGTCGCCATGGCCGGTTGACCGGTATAGTTGACGGGCTGCTCGCCAATGCTCAGGTCGAAGACCTGTCCGCTCAGCGTTTGCGGCCCCATACGGGCTTGACGGATGGCGGCACTGAGCCGGTCGGGCTTGAAGCCTAACCCCGCCATCAGCGAGCCTGCGGCCACACCGAACACAAATCGGCGGCGAGAAAGATGAACGGTCGATCGACCTTCGGATACTGCGTGTTTCATTATTTGACCTCTGAAATCTGGCGCGGTGCGCCGAGAGCACCGGCAAGGGACCGGTGCGGAATTCACCCGCCGTGGCGGGCATCAGAAGTCAGGCTTGCGGAGGGCGTTGCAGCAGATCGGGGTAGCGGGTACTCAACCGGGCATCGCCGGGGAGCAGACGCAGGCGCAGTACCGGCACGCGGGCGAGCAGCGCGGAAGGATCGAAGGCAGAAAGATTGACAGACGAAAAGCCGGTGCAACCGTCCATGTTCGGGCAAGGAGGCGCATCAGGCTGGGAGCAGGAAACCGATTGCAGATCCGCGTTTAGGGACAGTGCGTCCACAGACATTTGCTGGCAGGAACCGTCCGTCATCTGCGACATGTCCATGGCGATCACGCTCTGGGCCGGCCCGAAGGTCAGCGCCAGCATCAGCAGCCAGGTCAGCATTTTGTATGTCGAGTATCGCATGCGGCGGTTGGGCCTGTGTGCTCCAGTTGTTTCCGGCAGCCTTCGTAACCGCGGCTGCTCGTGATTCAGTGCGTTTGAACCGGGCGGGCGCAAAAAGTTTCGTCGCAAGAGAAAAAATGTCCGCCCGCTTTGCCATTGAAAATCTTCAAGGCGGAACCCACTGTCCGGGTGTACAGTCGGTCACACCACAACACAACCGCTTTCAACAGGAGAACAACCATGACTCAGTATGCCTTTTCCGCCCATGTCGCCAAACCGATCGACGAAGCCATCGAAACCCTCAAGGCCGTATTGATGAACCACCACCTCGGCATCGTCAGCGATGTGAATGTCGCCCAGATCGTCAAGAACAAGCTCGGAGAAGACATGACCGGCTACCGCATTCTGGGCGCCTGCAACCCGAAAATGGCCAAGACCATGATCGAGGCCGAACCCTCCGCCGGCGCACTGCTGCCCTGCACCATCGTTGCCCGCGAGGCCGATGGCGGCACCACCTTTGATTTCATGGACCCGGTCACCGTTCTCGGCATCGCCGGCAATCCG
>JALSRZ010000176.1 GCA_026984515.1 Thiohalobacter sp.
CGGGGAACACGACAGTTCCCATGTCACGGCCATCGGCCACCAGTCCGGGTGGCTGGCGGAAAGCCCGCTGGCGTTCCAGCAGTGCCTGGCGGACTGCCGGCAGGGCGGCGACCAGCGAGGCGCCACGCCCGGCTGCTTCGGTTCGGATGGCGTTGGTGACGTCCTGGCCGTCCAGCACCACCAGGTCACTGTCGTCGTCTGCGGGGAAGCGGATATCCAGTTCGGCACTGAGTTTGACCAGCGCAGGCTCGTCATCCAGCGCAATGCCGCGCTGCCCGGCGGCGTAGGCCAGCAGGCGGTACAGGGCGCCGCTGTCGAGAAAATGGAAGCCCAGCTCACGCGCCAGCATGCGACTGATGGTACCTTTTCCGGACCCGCTGGGACCGTCTACGGTGATTACCGGGATTGCCTGGTCTTTTTTCATGTGTATATATCCGGTAGTCCGCAAGGTATGAGGGAACTGCTTTACAAGACGCGCTGTGCATACATCCCTGTACGCTCGACGGCCGCATCCCTGCGGCCGACGGTCTTGTAAAGCAGTTCCCTCATACCTTGCTCATTGGAAAATGGAAAGTCCGGTGCTGCTGGCGAGATCGACAAAACCGGGGAAGGAGGTATTCACATTCGCGCAATCGTCAATACGAATCTCATCCGATGCCCGCAACGCGGCCACGGCAAACGACATGGCGATACGGTGATCGCCTTTACTGTCCACCTGCCCGCCGGTCAGCTCACCACCCTCGATCAGCATGCCATCCGGCGCCGGTTCTGCCTTTATGCCCAGCGCCTGAAGACCATCCGCCATCACCTGGATACGGTCGCTCTCCTTGACGCGCAATTCTTCCGCCCCCGTCAGCCGCGTCCGTCCCTCGGCACAGGCAGCCGCTATAAACAGTGCCGGAAACTCATCGATCGCAAGCGGCACCTGCTCCACCGGGATATCGATCCCATGCAGCGGTGCCGACCGCACACGCAGGTCCGCTACCGGTTCGCCGCCCACTTCGCGCGGGTTGATGACCTCGATATCGGCACCCATCAGCCGCAGGATTTCCAGCACACCGGTACGGGTGGGATTGATCCCGACGTGTTCGAGCACCAGGTCCGAACCCGGCGCAATGCTGGCGCCCACCAGGAAGAAGGCGGCCGAGGAAATATCCGCCGGCACATCGATACTGGTCGCTGTGAGCGTACCCCCGCCCTCCACGCAGGCGGTGCCGTCACTGCGGCTTAGCGGGTATCCCATGCCGGACAGCATGCGCTCGGTATGATCGCGGGTTGGCGCCGGTTCGTGCACACAGGTCCGGCCATCCGCATATAAACCGGCCAGCAACAGGCAGGACTTCACCTGCGCACTAGCCACCGGCATCGCGTAATCGATTCCCCGCAGTTGCTGCCCACCCCTGATTTTCAGTGGTGCCGTGCCGTTTTCGGTGGTATCGATCACGGCGCCCATGGTCGCCAGCGGATCGGTCACACGCCGCATGGGACGACTCATCAGGGAATGGTCTCCGACCACTTCCACGTCGAACGCCTGCCCCGCCAGCAACCCGGATAACAGGCGCATCGAGGTGCCGGAATTCCCCAGGTCGAGCGCCGCCGCCGGGGCCTTCAGTCCATGCAGCCCGACCCCGTGCACGACCACCCGGCCTTGATTCGGCCCTTCGATATCGACACCCATGGCGCGGAATGCCCGCAGGGTCGCGAGACTGTCCTCACCCTCCAGAAAACCATCCACCTCGGTTACGCCCTCGGCGATCGAGCCCAGCATGATGGAGCGATGGGAAATTGATTTATCACCCGGCACACGGATACGTCCTCTCAGGGATCCGCCTGGTCTGGATACAAATTGTATATTCATGCTGTCAATCACAACCGTTCCGTCTTGCAAAGAGTAAGCGCATTGGCCGGATGCCCGTTACAGGACTCCCGGCTGCATGGACGCGGCCGTGAAGCGTACAGGGATGTATTTACCGCGCGTCCTGTAACGGGCATCCGGCCAATGCGCTTACGGAGTCAGATACATCACCCGTCAAAAGCATCCCGCGCCGCCTTCGCATCCTGAAAAATAGACAGAATCCTGTCCTCGTCTCTCTTCTCGATCGCCGCAGACAAATCATCGAGGTCACCCCGGAACGATTTCAGCATCGTCAGCAAGGCATCCCGGTTGGCCACGCAGATGTCCCGCCACATCACCGGGTCACTGGACGCAATCCGCGTAAAATCACGGAACCCGCCGGCGGCGTATTCAAAAATCTCGCGCTGCTCGCTCATGCGCGCCAGACTCTCCACCAGCGCAAACGCCAGCATGTGCGGCAGGTGGCTGGTGGCAGCAAGCACCTCGTCGTGGTGCCCCACCGCCATTTCCTTCACCAGCGCCCCGGCCGCCTCCCACATGGCACGCACCTTCCGCGTCGCAGCCGCATCCGTCTGCTCCGTCGGTGTAAGAATCACCCGGCGCCCCTGGTACAACTCGGGAAACGAAGCCTCCACCCCGCTTTGCTCCGTACCGGCAATCGGATGCCCCGGCACAAACCAGGCCGGCGTCTCACCGGTCGCCGCCTGCACCGCCGCCACCACACTGGCCTTGGCGCTGCCTGCATCGGTCACCACCGCGTCACGAGCGAGCGTATCCTTGATCGCAGCAAACACCGCACCCATCGCGCCGAGCGGCACGGAAACCAGGACCATATCCGCATCTTTCACCGCGCTGGCGAGGTCAGTATCGTAGCGGTCGATCACGCCCAGCTCCTGCGCCTTCTGCAGGTGCGCCGCATTCCGGCTGGCGCCCACCACCTCGCCAACATAAGCGGCCAGGCGCAACGCCCGCGCCAGCGAACCGCCAATCAGACCGACCCCGATCACACACATCCGCTCGATCATGCCGCCAGCACCCTCTCCAGCGCCTGCAGAAAGCGCCGGTTTTCATCGGGCAGTCCGACACTGACACGCAGGTACCCCGGCATGCCGTAGTTGTCGACCGGCCGGACAATGACGCCTTCGCGCAGCAGCGCATCATAGACAGCACCGGGGTCGCGACCGACATCCACCGACAGGAAATTGCCCGCGGAAGGAATATACGAAAGTTTCATGGCTTCCACCCCTTCGCGCAACTGCCGCATGCCGCTGCGATTTATGCGCACACTCTCCTGCAGGTGGGTGGCATCCTGCAAGGCCGCCACGGCGCCCAGCTGCGCAAAACTGTTCACATTAAATGGCTGGCGGACCCGGTTCAGCACATCGGCAAGCCCCGCCTGTGAAACCCCGTAGCCGACACGCAGGGAAGCCAGTCCGTACGCCTTGGAAAAGGTCCGCGTCACCAGCAGGTTGGGGAAATCGGGGATCCATGCCATGCTGTCCGGGTACTCCGCTTCGCTCACGTATTCGAAGTAGGCTTCGTCGATCACCACAATGACATGATCCGGCACCGCCGCTACAAAGCGACGTAATGCTGTCCGATCCAGCCAGGTTCCGGTCGGGTTGTTCGGGTTGGCAATAAACACCACGCGCGTATCCGCATCGATCGCGGCGTGCATGGCCTCCAGGTTATGGCCATAGCGCGGGCCGTCATTGCCATCGTGCGCTGCAGCCACGTTGGCGCGTGCGCCGATGGCCTGCGTGACCAGCGGATAGACGGCAAACGCGTGCGCTGAATAGACCGCCGAGCTTGCCGTTGACAGGAAAGCGCGCGCGACCAGTTCCAGCACATCGTTGGAACCGTTTCCCAGCGTGATGGCCTCCGTGGGCACCGCGTGCTTTTCCGCCAGCGCGGCTTTCAGCGCAAAGCCGTTGCCATCCGGGTAACGCGCCAGTTCATCGAAACCGCTACGCAGGGCTTCCAGCACGCGCGGGCCAGGCCCCAGCGGGTTTTCGTTGGAGGCCAGCTTGACCGCGTCCGTGATGCCGTATTCCCGTTCCAGTTCGGTCAACGGCTTGCCGGGCGCGTACGGTCGCAGGGCCTGTACGCCCGCGGTGGCCAGTTGTGCGATTGCACGCGCCACTAAAGCTCACACTTTGGATAGGAACCCAGCACCTTTAGCTGCAGCGCTGTCGCTGCCAGCTCCTCCAGTGCGGCCGCCACGTTCTCATCTTCGCTATGCCCGTCGACATCGACAAAGAATACATAGTCCCACTTGCTGATCCGCGACGGGCGCGACTCGATACGGGTCATGCTGACACCGTGGCGGGAGAACGGTTCCAGCAGCGCGTACAGGGCGCCGGCGCGGTTATGCGCCGCCAGCATCAGTGTCGTCTTGTCCCGGCCACTGGGCCCGACCTTCCGGTCGCCGATCACCAGGAAACGCGTGGTGTTGCCTGGATCGTCCTCGATATTGGCGGCAAGAATATTCAGGCCATACATCTCGGCAGCCGCATCACTGGCAATTGCCGCCATGCCGGGATCGTCGCGTGCCAGCCGTGCCGCTTCCGCGTTACTGCTGACGTTGCCGCGCTCGACACCGGGCAGGTTGGCGTCCAGCCATTCCCGGCACTGTGCCAGCGATTGCTGGTGAGCGCGCACCCGCCGGATATCATCCAGGCGCTCCGCTGAGGAAAGCAACTGGTGGTGAATGCGTAACTCCATGTCGCCGCAGATTTTCAGCGGTGAACGCAGGAACATATCCAGCGTGTGGTGGATGGTCCCCTCGCTGGAATTCTCCACCGGTACGACGCCGTAATCGGCACTGCCCGCTTCAACCTCGCGAAAGATTTCCTCAATGGTGGTCAGCGGCTTCAGGGTGACCGAGTGTCCGAAATGCTTGAGTGTGGCAGCCTGGGAGTAGGTCCCTTCCGGACCCAGGCAGGCGACGGTCAGCCCCTGTTCCAGCGCCAGGCAGGCTGACATGATCTCGCGAAACAGGCGGCTGATCTCGGCATCCGACAACGGCCCCTGGTTACGCTCACGCACCCGCCGCAGCACTTCCGCCTCGCGTTCCGGACGATAGAACCCGGAATCATCCCCCTCGCTGCGTTTGGCTTCCGCCACCTGCTGCGCACATTCGGCGCGCGCGTTCAGCAACTCCTGGATTTGCTCATCCAGGGCATCGATGCGCTTGCGTAAGCGAGTGAGACTGGAATCAGACATCCGTTCCCCTGCTCCTATAGTACCCGCACCGCCAGCACACCTTCTGTGTCCGCGATCCTGTCCGCACACTCTGTGCAGACTTCGCTGTCGACATCGACCAGTGTATACGCCAGGTCGCCGCGCGACTTGTTGATCATGTCGACAATATTCAGGCCGGAGTCCGCCAGCGTGGTCGAAATCTGTCCCAGCATGTTGGGCACATTCTCGTTCACGATAGCGATGCGGTGTTCCGCGTAGCGCTTCATGTACACCTTGGGGAAATTGACCGAGTTGCGTACGTTGCCGTTTTCCAGGTAATCACGGATTTCGTCGGCAACCATGATGGCACAGTTGTCTTCCGCCTCCCTGGTCGATGCACCCAGGTGCGGCAGGGTAACCACCCGCGGGTGATCTTTCAGCAGGTTGCTGGGGAAATCACACACGTAGGCATACACCTTGCCCTCGTCCAGCGCCTTCACCACGGCTTCATCATCGATGATACCGTTGCGCGAGAAATTGAGCAGCACCACCTTATCCTTCATGGAGCGCAGCCGGTCGGCATTGATCATGTGGCGCGTACCATCGACCAGCGGTACATGGAAGGTGACAAAATCCACCTGCGAGAGCAGGTCATCGACGCCGGTGGCCTGCTCGACATCCGACGACATCTGCCAGGCGCTCTGCACCGTGATGTCCGGGTCGTAGCCGATCACTTTCATGCCCAGCGCCTGGGCCGCGTTGGCAACCTGCACGCCGATGGCGCCCAGCCCGATCACGCCCAGGGTGCGCCCGGGGAGTTCCATGCCGGCGAAGTTCTTTTTGCCGCTTTCGACCTGCTTGCTGATTTCGCTGTCGTCGCCGCTCAGGCCGCGGGCGAAATTCCAGCCCTGTACCAGGTTGCGCGCTGCCATCAGCATACCGGCCAGCACCAGTTCTTTCACGGCATTGGCATTGGCGCCGGGCGCGTTGAAGACCGGCACGCCGCGCCGGCTCATTTTGTCGACCGGGATGTTGTTGACCCCGGCCCCGGCACGGCCGATGGCGCGGACGGACGCGGGGATGTCCATGTCGTGCATATTAAAGGAGCGCAGCAGGATGGCATCCGGGTGCTGCATCTCGGAGGCGATTTCATACTGGTCGCGCGGCAGTCGCTCCAGGCCGGCGAGGGAGATATTATTCAGTGTCAGGATCTTGTACATATTGGTAAAGTGCTTTTCCGTAGGAGCGGGCTTGCCCGCGAAAAATTCTGCTACCGAAGCCTGGCCTGTTCGCGGGCAAGCCCGCTCCTGCACCCTGATTCAGAACGGTCGCAGCCCGTTAGCCGTGGCGTTTTTCAAACCCGGCCATAAAATCCACCAGTGCCCGCACACCTTCTTCCGGCATGGCGTTATAGATACTGGCACGCATGCCACCCACCGAGCGGTGGCCTTTCAGGGTGACCAGGCCGGCCTGTCCGGCTTCTTCCAGGAAGCTGGCATCCAGTTCCGGGTCGGCCAGGGTGAACGGTACGTTCATCCAGGAACGACAATCCGGGTCGACCGGGTTGCTGTAGAAATCCGAGCCATCGATGGCGTCGTACAACAGCTTCGCCTTGCTGTGATTGACCATGGCAATCGCTTCCAGCCCACCCTTGCGCTTCAACCAGTCGAACACCAGCCCGGCCAGGTACCAGCCATAGGTAGGCGGTGTGTTGTACATGGAACCACTGTTGGCGTGGGTCGCGTAGTCGAACATGACCGGCTGGCCGTCGACCGGCCGGCCGATCAGGTCGTCACGCACAATAACCACGGTCAGACCGGCCGGACCGATATTCTTCTGCGCACCGGCGTAGATCACGCCGAAGCGGCTAACGTCGATTGGCCGTGACAGGATGGTCGACGACATGTCCGCCACCAGCGGCACTTCACCG
>JALSRZ010000177.1 GCA_026984515.1 Thiohalobacter sp.
AAGGTTATGCAGGATCGAGGAGTTCCCGGTGGAGGTGTACTGGATTACCGTGTCAGCGGGGGAGGTGGGTGCGATGACGAGATCGGTGAACCCGTCGCCGTTGCCATCCAGTGCGTGTACATGCTTGCCACGGGCGCAGAACATATTGATACCGGACACACTCGGTGACCAGGGTTGCCCGGCGGGATCGTCGAGCAGTGATGAACCGGTGGAGCGCAGCAGGTGCCAGCGGTTATTGCTGTCAGGACCCAGCAGTACGTCACTGCGTCCGTCACCGGTCGGGTCAGCGATGCGCAGGGTGCCGGTGAAGCCGGCGTATTTCCCGCCAGCCCAGAGGCCGCCGTCAGAGAAGGTATTAATGGATCCGTTTTGCCAGTCAAAGACAGTCGGTGGATAACAGCGGTTGGCTGCATCACACTCGGTTACCCGGCTCAGCCGGGACCGCCCGCTGATAAAACCGGTGTCGTAAGTGAATCGATATTGTTTTACCAGCGCAGGGCCGTCGAAGGTCTGGATGCTTGCCAGCCGCCGGGTGCGCTGCAGGCGGCTGCCGGCCAGGTAGCGGACAGTAGTATCCGGTCGGGACTGGTAGCTGAACGTTACCGATTGCGCGGTTGTGAGTCCAGCGGCTGCATTGCCGGTGTAACGAATTGCAGTCGGTTCGTAGGCGCCGTTCGCGGTATCTTCACGGTATTCGACCGACAGGTAATTGCCCACCCGGTCTTCGATACGGTCGACCGCCCAGACCATGACCTCACTGCGCCCGCTGGCCTCGATGCGGGCATCAGGCGTGTTTCCGTAACGCAGGATCTGCCCGGACCGGGTCCAGACCCGGAACCAGGCGGGGCCGCTGCCGGCGTTGCCGTAGGAGATGACCCGCGTGAAGGATTCGCGTTCGGTGCGGTATTCGGCGCCATTTGCGCCATAGGCACCACTGACGGCGATCAGTCGCTGGCCATCCAGGCAGAAGCGGTCGCTGCTGTCGAAGCGTACCGCGCCGGCGACCTGGTCTTCGGCCAGGGTCTGCGGGCAGCGGGTGATGGTCGACAGGCCGCCCAGTGACCAGCCGACGCCGAGCAGACCGTTGCCGCTACGGCTGTTGAACACCAGCGACAGGTCGGGCTGCATGCCGGCGGTGCCGGGGGGGACCTGGAGCGGAATGGTGTAGTTGGCGGCGCCACTGTCATCGACTTCAAACATGCCCGCGCTTGCACCAACCACCGTGGTACTCAGCGGCGCGGACGAATTGCCGACGGAATCGGTGGCGCGCACGCTCAGGCCGTCACCGGGTTGCCCGTTCAGGTCCAGGGAGAAGTGGCCGCCGCTGTCGCTGGCAGCGGTCAGGGTCCGGCCGTCGGCCGTGTCGATGCGGAGGTTGCTGCCGGCTTCGGTGGAGCCGGTGACCCGGATGCGCCCGCCGCCCAGTGATACAAGCTGCAGGGACGGGTTGACGACCGGTGGCGTGCTGTCCAGGATCACCGTCTGCGCGCCGGACAGGGCGCTTTCGGCGCCGTTACTGATGGCCGATAGCTGGATGACGTTGGTGCCCTCGCTGAGCGCGGTCGCCACGCGGAAGCGGCCGTCAGCGCCGGTGACACCACCGGTAACCAGGGCTGCGTTGACGTAGACACGGACGGTACTGCCAGCATCCGCCCGGCCGCTGACCATGACCGGGCTGTCAGCCGTGGGGCTGGTGAGCGGGTCGACTACCGGCATGGCAGGCGGGGTGAGGGAAACCGCGGGCAGGGTCACTTGTCCGAACAGGGCGCGTTGCAGCACCAGCAGGTCGGCTGCGTTGATCTGTCCGTCGGGTGCGCCGAGCGGCGCCACATCGCCAACCCGCTGTTCATAGGCGTCGGCATTGATCAGCCCGGTCGCGAGGCGCTGCAGCACTACGAGATCACCGGCATTGAGCTGGCCGTCCGGGTTGCCGCGCGGGGCGACGTCGCCACCGGGAAAGGTCGGTGCCCAGGCTGCCGGTGCGACCAGGATCAGCAGCCACAGCAGTCCGCGCAGCAGGGCAGGGTGCGTTGCACCCTTTCGAACCTGGTCCGGATGGTATGGCGGATCATTGAACACCGGGCGTTGCCCCCCCCCAGGGCCGGATGGGTGAACCGGACTCATGGCAGTGCCAGGCAGTCGTGTCGACGCCGGTATTACAGGCAGGTGAGAAAGAAACGGACGAATTCGCGTACTACAGAACTCGCGAAAGAATCTCCGTATTCCTTCGTATTGTCCATGAGTAATCGACTACAGCCAGTAAGCTAACAAATCCGGAAGACCCATGTCAACGGCGTAAACCGTGCAATAGTTTGAGCCATGAAAAAAGCCGGATCAGTGGATCCGGCTTTTTCAGCTTCGGGAACAGTCTGCGTATTACAGGCTGTCGGTAGGGGCGTACCCCGGATTTCCTTTAGCGCCCTTGATCAACGGTTCATTCAACTCGATGTGACCAATGGTCTTCTGGTCGCGCAGGTACTCGGCAACCACGTCCCATACCGGGCGCCCGTCGAGCTTCTGCGCGACGCTGGCCCAGCCGGCCACCGGGTACTCGGCGTTGGGTTCGACGGGTTTGCCGTCCACTTCCATGTCACTGATGCGGGACCCCATGCCAGCGGTCGGGTCAATGCTGTATTTCAGGCCACCGGTGCGCACCATATCGCCGCCCTGCTGGTAGTACGGATCCTGATTGAACAGGTTGTCCGCCACGTCTTCGAGTATTTCCTTGATGCGCGTGCCGGTCAGGTTGTTGAGGGTCACGGTCGGGTAGGTGATGGCGGTCTGGGTCATGAGGTGCTCGTAGGTGATGGCCTCGCCCGGCATGACGCTGACCCCCCAGCGGAAGCCGGGTGAGAAGGAAATCTGCGCGCCCTGTACGTCGATCAGCGCGTCGCAGATCAGCTGGTCAAAGGTGCCGTTGAAGTTGCCGCGGCGATACAGCAGTTCGTCGGTGACTGCCAGCTCTTCGGACAGCCGGTCCATGTACGGTGCCCGTACCTTATCGATATAGGCGGCCATTTCGGCGTCTGCGTCCAGCAGGTTGGAGAACACCGGCAGCAGGTGGTAGCGGTAATCGCGTACCTTGCCGTCCCGGACGTCCAGGTCGAGCACGCCGAGGAACTTGCTGTTGGAACCCGCGTTGGTGACCAGGGTGATGCCGCGGGCATTTTTGACTTCCACCGGGCGCGGGATGGCGTCGTGGGTATGGCCGCCCATGATGGCGTCGATACCGGTGACGCGTGAGGCCATTTTCAGATCGACGTCCATGCCGTTGTGCGACAGGACGATCACGACCTGGGCGCCCTTGCCGCGCGCTTCGTCGACCATCTGCTGCATGCGGTCCTCGCGGATGCCGAAGCTCCAGTCCGGTACCATAAAGCGCGGGTTGGCGATGGGGGTGTAGGGGAAAGCCTGGCCGATGATGGCCGTGGGCACGCCGTTGATCTCGCGGATGACATAGGGTTTGAAGACCGGTTCGTTCCACTCGTTGTCCACCACGTTCTGGGCGACAAAATCGATGTGTCCCGCGAAATCCTTTTCGATGATCTCGCTGACCCGGTCAGCACCGTAGGTCATTTCCCAGTGGGCAGTCATGACATCGACCCCCAGCAGTTTCTGTGCGTCGACCATGTCCTGGGCATTGGTCCAGTAGGCGGTGCCGGAACCCTGCCAGGTATCGCCGCCGTCCAGCAGCAGGGCACCGGGGCGCTGGGCGCGGGTGTTCTTGACCAGCGTGGAGAGGTGGGCAAAGCCGCCGACCTTGCCGAATTTTTTGGCGGCTTCCACGTAGTTCAGGTAGGTGAAGGCGTGCGCCTCCCGGCTGCCGGGCTGGATGCCGTAGTGGGCCAGGAACTTCTCTCCGACCAGGTGAGGCGGTTTGCCGCGCATCGAGCCAACCCCGAGGTTGATGCTGGGTTCGCGGAAGTAGATGGGCGTCAGTTGGGCATGACAGTCGGTAAAGTGCATGACCGATACATTGCCGAACGGGGCCAGTTCATACGGGCTGGCGGGTTTTGCAGAGGGCTTGATGCCGCCGGCGGGAGTGGTTGCACTCTGGTTGTCACAGGCGCTCAGGGAGATACCGGAAGCACTTGCCACGGCAAGCATTTGAAGAAACTCACGACGGCTGATATTCATGTGACGATCCTTGCTGGTAACGGTGGATATGGCGGAGTTGCATGGAGAGACGGTCCGGAAGGCGGATTATTCCTGCCATCGAATCAAAAAAGCCCGGTCAATTGACCGGGCTTTTCACGAGTGCCTGACTTTATTTGCGGGCGCCCGGGCCGTTCAGTTCCAGACCGTTGCTCATATAGGTATGGAAGTACTCCAGGGATTTGTACTCATCACTCTGCGCCTTGTAGGGCTTGGCGCGAACCTGCTTGTTACAGCCGCCATAGCGACGGTGCAGGGTCCCGAGTCCACCCCACTTGGAGCGGTACACCGGGAAGTGACTGGGGTGACCCAGTGCCGGGCTGAGCAGGTCAGCACGGATCCGGTTGCCGGCGTTCCACTGGTGGCAGTCGGCACAGGACATGTTCAGCTGTCCGCGCTTGGCGTAGAAGTGTGCCTTGCCGCGTTCGTAGGCTGCCAGCGCACCCTCCTCGGCGGGGATCTTGACGTTGATCTTGTTACCGCGGGAGGTATAGGCCATGTAGGCTGAAATGTCAGCAATAGGGCCTTTTTTCCATTTCAACGGCTTTTCACCGTTTTTGGTGCGGCAATCGTTGATCGCACTTTCCAGGGTCACCACTTTGCCGGTAGCACTGTCGTAGTAGGGGAAATCCTGTTTAATACCGATTCCCCCGTTACGGAAGCAACTGGCATAGGTTTTGCCGTTCTTGAACGGCGTGTTGAACAGTTTTTTGCCCTTGTCGATGTTCAGTTCGTAGGGCGGGAATTCCTCGATGGACTCCCACTGTTCACGGGAAGCCTGGTCGATGGCGTACACCCCGTTGACGTAATCCTTGAAAGGCACATCGGGAAAGCGATCAGCGAAATACGCGCGAAACTCTTTCAGATCCTGCTGGGGGCTGGCTTGTACTGCAATGCTTGC
Source organism: Thiohalobacter sp. (assembly GCA_026984515.1). Lineage (GTDB taxonomy): Bacteria > Pseudomonadota > Gammaproteobacteria > DSM-19610 > DSM-19610 > Thiogranum. The sequence continues at coordinate 5,057 of JALSRZ010000177.1, forward strand.
AGAGCTCAGCAGACCCAGTGTCGCGGCAATGACTAACAGTTTGTTCATAGGTTCTCCACCTCCGGTTTTGATTGTTCGCCAGGCGGGCCGCATCTAGCTGACCTGGGTTTCCACTGAGTCTTTCTCGCCCTTGTTGTCCACCCAGCTCAGTTTCAGGGTATCGCCCTTGCTGGCGCCCTTGAACTTGAAGGACAGGTAGGGATTCTTGGAAATTGCCGGGCCCCACAGGGCGGTCATGACCGCCTTGCCATTGTGTTCGCAGGTGACTTCCTGGATGAAATGGGCGGGAATCAGCTTGCCCGTTTTCTTGTCCTTGCGTTGACCGGTTTCCATCGGGTGTTTGACGAGGGCCTTGACGGTGGTGACGCCGTTGCTCACTTTTGCTCGAATCTTGATCGATGCCATTTTCCTGTATCCTCTAGAACTGGTTAGCCGCCGCAGCCGCCGATGGTGACCTTGACTTCCTTACCCGTGCTGTACAGTTTCCCGCCAGCTTTCACAACCGCAATCACGCTGGATGTCTTGCCCATTTTGATACGGGTAGAGACAAAACCTTCTGTGGTGGGGCCGAGCACGAACGAGGCGGTCAGCGGGGTGGCATTTTTTTCAGCAAGAATGCTGATGGACTCTATACCGTCGATGCTGGTGGTTACCGAGACCGGCACCACCGCGCCGTTTTCGGCAATGTCCGGGGCGCGGATGGAAATCTTGTCGGAGCCTTCCAGCGCGTGGGAGCCGGACAGGGCATCCAGTGCACTGTCTACGGACTTGGCCTGGAATGCATTGGTTGGCCATGCGGCCAGTACCATGCGGGGTGTTAACAGTCCGGCACCGACGGCGGCGCTGACGGCTCCGGCAGCCACGGACCCTTTCAGGAAGGTTCTGCGTTTCATGTTGATCACTAGTCTGTCTCCTCGTCGCTCTACCGCTGGACTACAGCGTGTAGATAAACTCCACAATCTTGTCAATATCGCTTTCGCTCAGAATCTGCTGGCGACCAAACGGCGGCATGATGCTGTTCGAGTTTGCCCTGGTGGAATCCCAGATCTGTGCACGTAGTTTGGCCTTGTCCGGGTAGCGGGCCTGCATGGCGACCAGCGGAGGCCCGATGTTGCCGGCCAGTTTTCCGCCTTCGATCTGGTGGCAGGCAAGGCAGTTGCCTTTTTTGCGATCAAAGGCGATGGCTTTGCCCTGATCTACAACCGATGTATCAGCTGCGAGGCTCAGTCCGGGAGCGGATAGCAGCGTCAAGCTGCCGGCCAGTACCAGCGCGGAACCTGCGGTTTTCAGGATGCCGGGGTGTGTGCGCATCTTTTCCTCCTTAAGTGCACTTTCGAGGTGGTTATGCCAGCTGTCTGGCAATGAGCTGCGAAGTGGTAATGAACGCCGCAATTTGAAACAGGTGCAACTGTAGCTGGTCAATATAGTGCCCTGATCCCCTTGAGTCAAAACCAATTTCTCTGTTGTGACCCGGGATACACAATCATGGAATATAAGCACTCTTTAACATTGGCCTGCCTGTGAGCGGTTCACCATCAATTTGCAAAAGTTGTAAGCACGGGGACGGTGCTGCCCCGGCATTTATTCCCGTTTGCCGGTTTTATTTGTGTTCACGTGCGGCCATGAGCTGTTTGAACTCCTGCAGCCGGGCCCGGATGCGGGCCTGTTCGTACTCGCTCAGTCCCTTGTGGGCAAGCGCCTGCTGCAGCTGGTCGGTGGCCAGCCGGAGATTGCCGTACAGGTAGTAGACTTCCGCCGAAGCGACATTGGTTTCCCAGGCGGGTCCGCTGACGCTGGCGGCCCGGGCCCATAGCTCGTAGACGGGTGCGGTGCGGGCCTGTTTGTTACGCAGCAGTCTGACGACTTCGGAGCGTGCTTTTTTTGCCTGGCCGGCT
>JALSRZ010000178.1 GCA_026984515.1 Thiohalobacter sp.
AAACTCTTTCATGACCTGTCCTCCTCAATTGTGGCTCTGAGCCAAGGGTTTCCAACCTCCAGCTTAACCCACGCTGCTTGAGGTTGGGCAGGTCAAAACATGATGTCTAGAGGGTCTGTGCAGCGGTACAGGCGGCAGGCGACCTGGCCGGCTGTTTTCTGTTTTTTCCGGCTCCAGTCAGCCGGCACCGGGGGTTCAGCGACCGCAGACGGTGTTTCAATATAGATCCAGGCACCGGCCGCCAGTCGTCCCGGAACGGACAGGCCGGCGAGCGACTTCATCAGCAGCTCCGGGCTGCTGAACGGCGGGTCCAGGAACACCAGGTCGAACGGCCCGGCCCCGCCCGCCAGGCAGTCCACTGCATCCTGCCGGTCGATGTGCACGGTGGACGCTGCCAGCTTCTGCGCGTTGTCGCGCAGCGCCTGCACCACCCCCGGCGCGCTGTCCACCATGACCACCTGTGCCGCGCCACGCGACGCGGCTTCAAACCCCAGCGCACCGCTGCCGGCAAAGAGATCCAGGCAACGCGCACCCGGCAACACCGGCTGCAGCCAGTTGAACAGTGTCTCGCGGATCCGGTCCGGGGTGGGGCGCAAGCCGTGGGCGTCCGGGAAGGACAGTTTCCGGCCGCGCCATTGACCGGCGATGATACGCACCTGGTTGGATCTCTTTACCATGGTCTGCATGGTGCTCAGACCACGGGTCCGGGTCAACCATCGACAACGCCGGAGCGGTTCCCCGGGGAACCGGTCAGATCATTGTGAAGCCCGTGCACGACCGTCCGTGCACGGGCACAGTATCAGGACTCCGGTTCTGCGGACTCACCCACCATAATGGTAACCATGCGGTCCGGGTGCACGCGCCGCCGGTATGCATCCTTTATACCCTCGACTGTGACCGCCCTGACGTTTTCAGTAAAGGTCGACAGGTAGTCGAGCGGCAGGTCGTAAAACCCGATCATCGCCAGGTACTCGGCAATCTTGCCGTTACTGGAAACGCGCAGCGGGAAACCGCCGATGATGTTGTCCTTCGACGATTGCAGTTCCTTTTCCGTCGGGCCCTTGTCGATAAAGGTCTGCAGCGTCTCGCGCAAGACTGACAGTGCTTCCTCACGCTGGTCGTTGCGCGTCTGGAAACCCAGGGTATACGGCCCTTTGCGCTTCATCGGGATAAAGTAGCTGTAGGCACTGTAGGAAAGACCGCGTTTCTCGCGGATCTCCTGACTGATGCGCGATACCAGGCCGCTGCCGCCAAGGATGTGGTTCCCTACGTACAGGGTGAAGTAGTCCGCATCGCCACGCTTGATCCCCGGCGCACCCATCAACACGTGGCTCTGGGTGGTAGGGTGCTCGATAAATTTCTGCTGCGCGGCCTGCAACTCCGCGACCTTCGGCAAGGCAGGCGCCTTTTCACCTTCGGCCAGCCCGTCCAGCACGCGGTCCGCGATCGACTGCGCCTGTTTCCTGGTGACATCGCCGACGATCACCAGCGTTGCATTGCGCGCCACGTAATAGCGCTGGTAGAAACGGCGCAGGTCACCGCTCGACAGGGCCTTGACCGCGTCTTCCGTACCGGACGGATCCTGTGCGTAGGGATGATCACCGTATACCGCTGCATAAAAGGCCCGGTTCGCAATCGACTTGGGTTTTTGCTTCTGGTACTCCAGGCCGACCAGGGTACGTTTCTGCTCACGGAGAAAATCCGCCTGCGGAAAATCCGGTTGGGTCAGCACCTTCGCGAACAACTCCAGCGAAGGCTTGAGCAACTTGCTGTCGGTCAGGCTGCGCAGGGACAACCAGGCCATGTCCCGTTCCGAACCACTGCCCAGGTTGGAGCCGACCTGTTCAAAGCCCTGCGCGATCTGGTCGGCATTCAGACCCGCCGCGCCCTGGTCCAGCAAGGCATTGGTGAGACTGGCCACCCCCGCCTGCTCGCCGTCACGCGCCCCGCCCGCGTCAAACACGACGCGCACGTCGATCATGGGCAGTTCATGCGCCTCGACAAACAGCACCCGCGCGCCCTTTTCGGTCTTCCAGCTCTGGATATCCGGCAGGGCGTGGGCCAGCGTGACCTGGCCCAGAGCCAGCAGGGTAAGCAGCAGACGTCCACAATATTTTTTCACGGTGATTCCCTCAACGTACATGAGCACTTCCCCCCGTGCGCGGCGGGTGTTTCGGATCGATCGGCTGTGGCACCAGCTGGGCCACGGTCAAACGCTCCGGCACCAGGTACTTGCGGGCCACCGCCTGCACCTGCTCCGGCGTCACAGCCTCGATGCGCTCCAGGTAAGCATCGGCGTCCTTCCAGCTCAAGCCGACGGTCTCAAGGATGCCGATCTGCATGGCCTGGTAAAAAATCGAATCCTGCTCGTAGACCTTGCTGGCACGAATCTGTGCCTTGACCCGCTCCAGCTCTTTCGCGCTCGCGGGTTTTTCGCGTAGCCGTTTGACCTGTTCCAGCAGTGCCTTTTCAAGATCAGCGATGCTGTGGCCGGTGGCCGGCGTGCCGGACAGCAGGAACAGGGTCTCCAGGCGGTCATACCCGTCATAGCTGGCACCGGCACTGGCCGCGACCGCCTTGCCGCGCACCAGTTCGCGGGCCAGGCGCGCGCTGTCACCGCCGTCCAGCACTCCGGCCAGCACGTCCAGCGCGTAGGGTTCCCAGTCCTGTTCGGCATTCAGCACCACCGGCGCCTTGTAGCCCATGATCAGGTAAGGCAGCTTGGCGGGCGCCTCAACCTTGAGGTCCTTGCGGCCGAGCTGGCGTATCTCGTGGCGCGGCTTGACCGGCCTGATCTTGCTGGGTTTCAGCGGCCCGAAATATTTCCTTGCCTGGGCGTACACCTCATCCGGGTCCACGTCGCCGACCACCACCAGCGTCGCATTGTTCGGCGCATACCACATCCGGTACCAGTCTTTCAGGTCCTCGACCTGGAGATTTTCCAGGTCATCCATCCAGCCGATGACCGGGATCCGGTACGGGCTGCTGGTGTAGGCGGTGGCATTGAACTGTTCGTAGGTCAGCGACTGCGGGTTATCGTCGGTGCGCATGCGCCGCTCTTCCATGACCACCTTGACCTCTTTCAGTACTTCATCGTCAGGAATGGTCAGGTTGCGCATCCGGTCCGCCTCCAGCTCGAAACTCACCGGCAGGCGGCTTTTTTCCATGGTCTGGAAATAGGCCGTGTAGTCCTGGCTGGTAAAGGCATTCTCGCGGCCGCCGTTTTCCGAGATGATTCTGGAAAATTCACCGTTCGGGTGCGCCTTTGTGCCCTTGAACATCATGTGTTCCAGTACGTGTGAAAGGCCGGTAATGCCATCGTGCTCGTAACTGGAACCGACCTTGTACCAGACCTGCGACACCATGATGGGCGCGCGGTGGTCTTCTTTCACAATCAGTTTCAACCCGTTATCCAGCTTGTATTCATGAACGGCCGGGTTTGCCGACAATGCGACGGCAAACAGCCCCAGGACAAGCGCGAGTAATCCCCGCATTTCCTACTCCTTCTCTGTGTTTTCGGGGAACCTTTGATTTAGTCGTCATTCCGGGATGACGGAGTGTCACCAATCAAAGACTCCCTGAAACTTTTAAAAATACAACCACCCTGACCAGCAACCCGCTCCCGCTACCCGGCAGCGGTAATTCGCCTTTGGTCAGCCAGCGGGGAATGATAGGATACGCAGACTCATCTGGACAGCAAAAACGATGTTAGGTTTCGGTAAAAAGAAATCCGGGGACAGCCCGGCACCCGGCGCAGACGCGCCGGACAAGGGGAAAAAACCGGGTTTGTTCGGTCGGCTCAAGGCCGGCCTGTCCAAAACCCGCAGCGGTCTGACCGAAGGCATTGCAAGCCTGGTGAGCGGCCGCCGGCAGATCGACGACGAGCTGCTGGAAGACCTGGAGACCCGGCTGCTGACCGCCGACGTCGGCGTGGAGGCCACCCGGAGCATTATCGACGACCTCACCCGCCGCGTGGCCCGCAAGCAGCTGTCGGACGCAGACGCCCTGACGGCCGCGTTGCGCGAGGACATGCGCACGATGCTGGAACCGGTCAACCAGCCCCTGCAGATCCCGGACTCGGACCAGCCCTTTGTCTTGCTGATGGTCGGCATCAACGGTGCCGGCAAAACCACCACCATCGGCAAGATCGCCCGCCGTCTGCAGAACGAGGGGCGTTCGGTGATGCTGGCGGCCGGCGATACCTTTCGCGCCGCGGCGGTGGAACAACTGCAGGCCTGGGGGGAGCGCAACCAGGTGCCGGTGATCGCCCAGCAGCAGGGTTCCGACTCCGCCTCGGTCATCTTCGACGCTCTGCAGGCCGCGCAGGCCCGCCATATCGACGTCCTCATCGCAGACACCGCGGGACGCCTGCACACCCAGTCCAACCTCATGGAAGAACTGGTAAAAATCAAGCGCGTACTGGGCAAACTGGACCCGGACGCCCCGCACGAAGTCATGCTGGTGGTGGACGCCGGCACCGGCCAGAACGCGCTCAACCAGGCGCAACAGTTCAGTGCAGCCGTCGGTCTGACCGGCATCACCCTCAGCAAACTCGATGGCACCGCCAAAGGCGGCATCATCTTTGCCATTGCCAAACAGCTCGGCATCCCCATCCGCTTTATCGGCGTCGGCGAGGCCATCGAGGATCTGCGGCCGTTTGACGCCGGTGAGTTTGTCGATGCGCTGTTCGATTAAGGCTGCACGGATATTGATGTTCCGCACCTGAAATGATCCGTTTCGACAGTGTCTCCAAACGCTACCCCGGCGGGCGCGACGCCCTGCAGGGCGTGAGTTTCCACCTGCACCCCGGCGCTATGGCTTTCCTGACCGGCCATTCCGGTGCCGGCAAGAGCACGCTGCTGAAACTGGTCGCGCTGCTGGAACGCCCCTCGCACGGCCAGCTGTTCCTGGACGGGGAAAACCTGTCTCGCACGCCGAAACGCCGTATCCCCCACCTGCGCCGCAAGATCGGCATGATCTTCCAGAATTACCGGCTGCTGTTCGACCGTACCGTGTTCGACAACGTCGCACTGCCGCTGGTGATCGCCGGCTACCGCCACCAGGATATCAGCCGGCGGGTACGCGCAGCGCTGGACAAGGTGGGCCTGCTGGACAAGGAGCGCGCCCTGCCCATCACGCTGTCGGGCGGCGAACAGCAGCGCGTCGGGATCGCCCGCGCGGTGGTCAACAAGCCACCGCTGCTGCTGGCCGACGAGCCCACCGGCAACCTCGACCCGGACCTGTCGCGCGACATCATGCACCTGTTCGAACAGTTCAACCAGGTCGGCGTATCCGTGCTGATCGCCAGCCACGACCTCGACCTGATCTCGCAACTGCCCTACGCGCAACTGCGCCTGCACCAGGGGCGGCTGGTGAAAGACCGGGATCACGCCGCATGAAACTGCCGCATTTCCTGCACAACTGGCTGACGCGCCACGCCCAGGTGGCGCTCAGCAGCCTGGGGCGACTGTACCGCAGCCCTTCCGCCTCGCTGATGACCATCACGGTGATCGCCATCGCACTGGCACTGCCCACCGGGCTGTACCTGCTGACCGCAAACCTGCAGCGACTCAGCACCCAGTGGGACGGCAGCACCAGCCTGTCCCTGTTCCTGCAGCGCTCGGTCACCGTCCAGCAGGCGCGGGCGCTGCAAAGAAAACTGGCGCAAATGCCCGAAATCGACGCGCTGCGACTCATCACCCCCGAACAGGCGCTGGCGGAATTCCGGCAACTGTCCGGCTTTGGTGAAGCGCTGGACGTACTGGACGAAAACCCGCTGCCCGCGGTCATCACCGTGAAACCGGACCAGGCGCACGCCGATGCCGATGCCGCCGCGGCCCTGCTGGAAAAACTGCGCAAACTGCCGGAAGTGGACCTGGCGCAGCTCGACCTGCAGTGGGTACGGCGCTTCAGCGCCATGGTCGATATCGTGCGCCGCTCGATCGGAGTCATCGCCGCGCTGCTGGGGCTGGCGGTACTGCTGATTATCGGCAACACCATCCGTCTGGAGATCCAGGGCCGGCGCGAGGAAATCGAGGTCACCAGGCTGATCGGCGGCACCGACGGATTTATCCGCCGGCCGTTTCTCTACAGCGGCCTGTGGTACGGCCTGCTGGGCGCGGTGCTGGCCGCGCTGCTGGTCGAGATCGCCTTCCTGCAGCTGTACAACCCCGTGCGCGAGCTGGCCGCGCTCTACCAGAGCCATTTCAGCCTGGAGACGCTGTCCTTCACCGACACCCTCGCCCTGCTGTTCACCGGCGCCGTGCTGGGCCTGCTCGGCGCCTGGCTGGCCGTTGGCCGCCACCTGTCCGATATCGAACCCACCTGACGCGCCGCGCTCCCCTGCCCGCGCGTTTTTTTGACCTGCATCAAGTTTAGCTGCTGTATTCCAAGGAACTTTTTTCTACATTAGCACTCTCATTTGCAGAGTGCTAAAATTGCGCACAGCCTGAAACGGAGGTACTACCACAATGAGCAACGCCCTGGTCGCAACACCCGGCATGACCCTGCCGGTCCCCAGCGACAGTCTGGATCTCTACCTGCGAGAGGTCTATCGCTATCCCGTGCTCAGCGCCGAACGCGAGAAAGAACTGGCCGTGCGCCTGCGTGACAACGGTGACCTGGAAGCGGCGCGCGAACTGGTCCTTTCGCACCTGCGCTTCGTGGTGAAGATTGCCCGCGGCTACAGCGGCTATGGCCTGCCGCTGGCGGACCTGATCCAGGAAGGCGGTATCGGCCTGATGAAAGCCGTCAAGCGTTTCGACCCGGACGTGGGTGTACGCCTGGTATCGTTCGCCGTGCACTGGATCAAGGCCGAAATTCACGAATACGTGCTGCGTAACTGGCGTATCGTCAAGGTGGCCACCACCAAGGCCCAGCGCAAGCTGTTCTTCAACCTGCGCAGCTCGAAAAAGCGGCTCGGCTGGTTCAACCGCGAGGAAGTCGAGTCAGTGGCGGAAGACCTCGGCGTCAGCCCGGAAACCGTGCTGGAAATGGAATCGCGTCTGAACGGCCAGGATATGTCCTTCGACCCGGCCGGCAGCAGCGATGACGACGAACGCAACTGGACACCGTCCAGCTACCTGGCCGCGCCGCAAACGACCGACCCGGCACAGGCGCTGGAACAGTCCGACTGGGAAGAACAGAGCAACGGCAACCTGTACGCCGCGCTGCAACAGCTGGATGAGCGCACCCGCATCATCCTGGAACAGCGCTGGCTGAGCGACCGGAAAGCCACTCTGCACGAACTGGCCGACCAGTTCGGCGTATCGGCCGAGCGCATCCGGCAGCTGGAGAAAAACGCGATCGGCAAGCTGAAACAGCTGATGGCCTGACCGCCGCCCGGTCAAAAAGCCCTGCACATTCATGCGTGCGGGGCTTTTTTATTGGCGCTGACAGGCAGACAGCGTGCGCCCCAACCGTCACCCGGGCAAGCTGTTGAAAACACACAACACATCACTGAATTTCTTCCTCAGGGAGTGGCTGCTGACCGCTTCTTTTTCCGGTTTCGCGCTGACATCGGTATATGCCGGGCAACTACCGGCCTATTCCCGCCAGGAACTGCAGGTTCTCTTTATACTGCTCACCCTTTTTATCGCCGTCAAAGGGCTGGAGCACAGCGGCCTCGTATCCAGGCTGTCACAACGCATGGAACGCGGGAAAGCCATACCGCTGAAACTGGTGGTCGCCACCTTCTTCCTTGCCATGCTGGTTACCAACGACGCCGCCCTGGTCGTCATCGTCCCCCTGACCCTCGCGCTCAGGTTGAAACGCAAAGGGCTCCTGGTCATCCTGGAAGCGCTGGCCGCCAATGCCGGTTCTGCACTCACACCCTTCGGCAATCCACAGAACCTCTATATCTACTGGTACTACGGACTGTCCCCGGTGGAATTCATTATGGCGATACTGCCATTTTCACTGGTTTTCCTCGTAATCCTGGCCTTTGCTTCCACGGCGATAAAAACCACGAATCATTCACCGCAACCGGCCACAACCGGGAAAGTGGGAAGGTCTTCCTGTGTCTACAGCATCCTGCTGGTCGCCGTGTTCCTGGCCGTGCTTCGTGTGTTGCCGGTTTACGTGGGCTTTCTGATCATCCTGTATGCGCTTCTGTATGACCGGAAAAGCCTGCACATCGATTACGCCCTGCTGCTCAGTTTCTTGTTCTTTTTCGGCCTGGCGGAAAACCTGAAAACCCTGCTGCTGGCCGAACTGAATCACGCCGGGCATGTTTTCCTGCTTTCCGCCATTGCCAGCCAGATCATGAGCAACGTACCCGCCGTGCTGTTGCTGGCAAAATTCACCAGCCAGTGGCAGGCCCTGCTCTGGGGGGCAAGTGTTGGTGGATTTGGAAGCCTGCTGGGATCGCTGGCGAATTTAATCGCCTACAGGTTATATGTCACGCACGAGCCTGCCGATAACTCCGCCCGCTTTACGATGCAGTTTATAGTGATCGGGTATGCCGCTTTTTCCATCGGTGTCGGCCTGTATTACCTACTGTCACCAATCCGGTAACCATCCAGGCTACCCGGTCAGACTTCTTTTGAGGTCACGCAAGCATCCAGGTCCTTGAGAATCCCGTTCTCGATACTGTAAATCCAGCCGTGAATGGACAGCTCTTTTCCCTGCTTCCAGGCATTCTGGACAATGCTGGTATTACAGATGTTTGTGACCTGCTCTTTTACATTGAGCTCACAGAGCAAATCCAGCTGCGCCTGATGGTCAAGCCCGTCAAACCGTTCCGCATTAAAGCGAATGACATCCTTGACATGGCGCAACCAGTTATCAATAAGCCCATGCCGGTGATTGTCCAGCGCCGCCTCTACACCGCCACAGCCATAGTGACCGCACACGATAATATGCTTTACCTTCAGCACCTCCACCGCAAATTGCAGGACGGACAGGCAATTCAAATCCGTATGAACGACCATGTTGGCAATGTTACGGTGAACAAAGACCTCGCCAGGCAGCAGACCGGTGATCTGGTTGGCCGGCACCCGACTGTCCGAACAGCCGATCCACAGGTATTCGGGGGCCTGCTGTTTTGACAACCGTGAGAAGAACTCCGGGTCTTTCTCCTTGATGGATTCAGCCCACGCGCGATTGTTATCAAACAGATGCTGCAGCGTTTTCAAATGTAATATTCCCTGCGTCCTGTATCAACGTACGCGCCGCTGGACGAACGAAACCCGGTTTGAAGGGATGGCTCCCGGCTGAGACCCGGGGCGAATAGCGATGCGGCCGGTTGCCGTTCAGCCGGACAACACGACTGACAGGAAACTGGCCCAGGCCACGACCACCAGCACGACCACGATGGTGATCGGAAACCCCTGAAAAGTGAACATTGCGATTCCTCGTTTCGGTAATGGCACAGGTATCCCGGCCACCGGAATATTAGTAATATCTTATCTTACTCGTCGTCCTGCTTCAATTCCGGCCGGCGCGGTATACGCGGGTCGTCGTCGTCCATCAGGATGCGGTGAGCAGGGCCTTCCAGGTCCTCGAACTGGCCACTGCGGATGGCCCACAGGAACACCCAGATGGCCACGCCCATGATGACCAGGCTGATGGGAATGAGCAGAAAAAGTATATCCATATCAATCCGGTGGCAGCCTGCGCAGGCGCAGGGCGTTGATCACGACGACCAGTGAGCTGGTGGACATGCCGATAGCCGCCATCCAGGGCGCGATCCAGCCGGCGGCGGCCAGCGGCAGGGCTACTACATTATATACCAGCGCCCAGGCCAGGTTCTGGCGGATGATCGCCAGGGTTTTGCGGCTGGTACGGATGGCGGTGACCAGGTGCGGAAGCTGCTCGGACAGCAGCACCATGTCGGCGCTGGCGTGTGCCAGCTGGGTACCGCTGCCCATGGCCAGCGAGACCTGGGCGCCGGCCAGTACCGGCGCGTCGTTGACACCGTCGCCGACCATGGCTACCACGGCACCCTGTTCCTGCAGGGCGTGGATGCGGGCGAGCTTGTCTTCAGGGCGGCAGCGCGCCTGGAAGCGCTCGATGCCCAGTGTATCCGCGACCGACTGCACCGTGTCCTGCTGGTCGCCGCTGAGCAGTTCCACGTTGATACCCAGCCTGCCAAGGCGCTGTACGGTTTGTGCCGCGTTGGCGCGCAGCCGGTCGGTAAAAAGGAAGTGCGCCAGCAGTTCCTGTTCATTGCCCAGCCATACGCCGGCCTGCCCGCCAGCGTTATCGCTCCCGGCCGGGGCGTCACTGCCCTGCAATTCCCGCACGAATTCCGCGCTGCCGATACGGTAGCGCTGTCCATCTATGCGGCCTTCGATGCCCTGGCCTGCCTGCGCACTGACCTTCCCGGCAGCCGGGACCGGCTCGCTTTCCCGGCAAAGCGCCCGGGCGATGGGGTGTTCGGAGCGCTGTTCCAGCGCGGCGGCGAGCTGCAGGCAGTCTTCGCGGCTGCGGGTTCCCGGCAGCTCGACCTGCTCCAGTCGCAGGCGGCCTTCCGTCAGGGTACCGGTCTTGTCGAAAATCACGTGCGTGGCGCGAGCCAGCGTTTCCAGGGCGTGACCGCGCGTGGTCAGCACGCCGAGGCGCGTCAGTGCGCCGGTGGCCGCGGTGACAGCGGCCGGGGTCGCCAGCGACAGGGCACAGGGACAGGTCACCACCAGCACCGACAGGGTCACCGCGAAGGCGTGTGCCGGGTCGTGCAGCCACCACCAGCCGGCCACTGCGACGGCCAGTAGCAGCAGGGCGCCCACGAACCAGCCGGCGACCCGGTCCGCGGTACGCGCCACGCGCGGCTTTTCCGTCTGCGCACGATCCAGCAGGCGCACGATGGCGGACAACACGGTGTCCTCGCCGACCTGTTCGATCTGCATGACCAGCGGGCTCTCGTTGTTTACCGTGCCGCCCACCAGCAGGTCACCCGGCTTGCGCAATTGCGGAAGGCTTTCGCCGGTTAGCAGCGACTCGTCCACCGAACTGCGCCCTTCCACGATACGACCATCGGCCGGGACGCTTTCACCCGGCCGGACCAGCACCCGGTCGCCCAGGGCCAGGTCGCTGACCGGCACGCGTTCCTCGCCGCCTTCGCCAAGCTTCACCGCGGTAGCGGGCAGCAGTTTGACCAGTTCCTCCGCGGCCTGCCCGGCGCGGTGGCGGGCGCCCATTTCCAGGAAGCGCCCGGCCAGCAGGAAGAAGGTGAACATGGTGACCGAGTCGAAGTAGATTTCCCCCGTGCCGCGCAGCGTTGCCCAGGCGCTGGCGAGGAAGGCGGCGCCGATGGCCAGTGCCACCGGTACGTCCATGCCGGGCCTGCGGCGTTCAAGATCCCGCCAGGCACTGGTGAAAAAGGGGCGCGCGGAGTACAGGACCACCGGTGTGGTGATCAGCAGGCTGACCCAGCGCAGGAAAGTGCGCAGGGCGTCACTCATGCCTTCGTCCGCCCCGGCGTACAGGGCCACCGCCAGCATCATCACCTGCATCATGCCCAGCCCGGCGACGGCCAGGCGGCGCAGGGCCTGCTTTTTTTCCTGCTTGTAGAGCTGTTCCTGTCGCCCGGGATCGAAGGGATGCGCGTGGTAACCGATAGCACTGATAGCTTCGAGGATGGCGCTGAGATGAATGCGCTGGTTGTCCCAGCGCACCCGCGCGCGGTGGGTCGAGTAGTTGACAGCAAAGTCCAGCACGCCGGGCAGGGCTTTCACATGCCGCTCGTTGAGCCAGACGCAGGCGGCGCAGACGATGCCTTCCAGGATCAGTGACGCCTCGCGTTCCTCGCCCGGCTGCCGGCGCACGAAACTTTTCTGCAGGTCATCACGGTCGTACAGTTCGAGTTCGTTAAGTACTTCGGGAACGAGTTCCTGCGCGCGGGGTGATTTCTCCGTGCGGTAGCGGTAGAAATCGGTCAGTCCGCCATCCACGATGGCTTTGGCGACAGCCTGGCAGCCACGGCAGCACATGGGCCGTTGCTCGCCCAGTATCTCGACGGGATAGTCAGCACTGTCGGGCACCGGCAAGCCGCAGTGGAAGCAGTCCTGTTTATGATCGTTATCGCTCAAGTCGGGGCTTCTCTGCCATTCGCGCAAAATGCGGGGCTTTTTTCCGTCATTCCGACGCAGGCCGGAATGACGGTGTGCGGAACCCGTCTAGTCGCTTGCCCGGGGAGCGTCGGCAACCGAAGTACTGGCATGCAGTTCGTGCAACTGTGTACCCCGCCTGACGTTGAGCACCAGGTTCCACGCACCCGGTTCCGGCAGGGCCAGTATGACACGGTACAGGCCGGGTTCAATTTCCTGCATGGTAAAACGCTGGTCCATGCGGCTGTCGGAAGGCCGCTGGAAAACACCGCTGACCCGGGCAGACGCCAGCGGTGCTCCGTCCGCTTCGGTTACCTGCACCTGGAAGGCGGTCTGCCGACCGGCCACCGGGTCGACCAGCCAGCCCTTGTGAACCTGCCAGCCACGCTGTTCCTGCCGTTTCACCTGCTCCAGGTAGGCGTTGTACAGGCTTTCTTTCTTCTGGTAATCGCGCGCCACGGTGCCGGGGAAAGCAGACCGCACCTGCTGGTGCTGTGCCGACTCGGGCAGCAGAAAATCCGCGACCGGACCCGGCAGTCCCTGGCTGGAAATCGTCACCAGCACACCGTCCACTGCCAGCAGCACGACGAAAAAGATGACAATGGCCGCCGGGCCCCAGTGAAACCAGCGCCCACCGGCCTGTCGGTGTTCCCGCGCGTGACTGACAATACCCAGCAGGTAGGCTGTCACCAGCAGCACGGCCACATACATGGCCAGCACATCGGCGCCTGGCCAGTGCCACAGGCTGTAGACAACGACCGCAGCGGTGGACAGCAGGGCAACCACCGTTGCGGCCTGTTTGCCGTTCATCGGCGTCAACCGGTACAACAGCAGGAACACCAGTGCCGCGGCGATGGCAAACAGTGGCAGGGCAAACAGTGACTGCAACATCAGCGCTCTCTGCCCGGCAGGTAAAAGGTCGCGGGGGCACTGATCATGCCAAGGTCCTTCCTTTTCTGCGGAATGATATCCAGGAAGAAACTGCGCGAACCTTTTTCATTGTGGTTGGAACGCCAGCGCACCCGCACCAGTACCCGCAGGCTGCGCTGCGGCGCCAGGGTCAGCGCGGAAAACCGGCCGGCATCCAGCACCGCCCCGGCCAGGCCGTGTATCATGATGGCCAGTGCAATGGGTTCCTCGGTCTTGTTTTCCAGGTGCAGCTCGTAGCTGTTCTGTATGCGCCCGTCGGACAGGCGCACAAACAGTGGCTGGCGGACCTGCACCACGGCCACGTCCAGCGGTGCCTGACTGCTTACACTCCAGGCCAGGGCGGAAACAGCCAGCAACAGCGCCAGCCCGTAGCCGATGGTCTTGGGTTTCAGCAGCGAACTCTTTTTACCCTCGGCCTGCGCCTCTGACGTGTAATGAATCAGGCCGCGCTCCCAGCCCAGCGAATCCATGATGGTGTCACAGGCATCGATACACAGGGCGCAGCTGATGCACTGCACCTGCAACCCGTTACGGATGTCGATACCTGTCGGGCACACCTGCACGCAGAAACCGCAATCGATACAGTCGCCGACGCCCTGCTCGCGGCGCTGCTCGCGGCTTTTGAGCTCGCGCGTAATCCTGTGCCGCCCCTGGCTGCCCTCACCCCGCGCCTCCTCGTAGGCGACAATGCGTGTATCCTCATCGAACATGGCCGACTGGAAACGCGCGTAGGGACACATATAGGTACAGACCTGTTCGCGCGCCAGCCCCGCCATGACATAGGTCGTCGCCGTCAGGAACAGGGTGGTTGCATAGGCCGCAAAGGGCGCGGAACCGGTGAACCATTTCACCACCAGGTCGGGGGCGTTATCCCAGTACAGGGTAAAGGTCAGGCCGGTCCAGAAGGCTACGGCCAGCCATAGTACGTGCGTGCCCGCCTTGCGCAGCAGCTTGTTCGCGTTCCAGGGTGACTTGTCCAGTCGAATGCGGGCCACCCGGTCACCCTGCACCAGGCGTTCGATCAGCAGGTACAGGTCGGTCCACAGGGTCTGGAAACAGAAATAGCCGCAAAACACGCGCCCGGCAATGCCGGTCACAAAAAACAGCAGCAGCGCCGCGATCAGCAACACACCGACCAGCCACAGCAGGTCCTGCGCATGGGCCACCAGGTCAAACAGGTAGAACTTGCGCGCGGCGATATCGAACAGCACGGCCTGGTCAGGCCCGGTATTGCGTTCCCAGCGCAGCCACGGCAGCAGGAAGTACACACCGTAGGCGAGCCCCAGGATGGCCCATTTGAAAGTGCGGAAGCGCCCCTTGACCGAACGCGGGTAGATTTTGATGCGCGCCTGGTACAGCGCGTCGTTGCCGGTGTCAGCCATGGTTACCCTTACACGCGGCGGAGTGCGGCAAAGTACCCGGGGTGCAGCCTACTGGCCGCCCCCCAGTTCATGCACGTAGACGGTGAGCAGCTTGATCTGCGCCGCGCTGAGGCGCTCTGACCAGGACGGCATGCGGCGCTGTACACCGTTGGCGATCACCTGTTTTACGCGTTCTTTTTTGCCTGCCAGGTCCGCGGCACCATTGACGTCGGCAATGGTCCAGATCTGGTCGGTGAGGTTGGCGGCCCCCTGCGATTTCAACCCGGTCGCCTGGTGCGTGTGGCAGTAGTAGCAGCCGCCTTCATTGGTCTGGAAGATCGCCTTGCCGCGTCTGCTGGCAGCGGCATCCACGGGATGACCGGACAGGCTGAGCACATAACTCGCAATGTCATCGAGCTGCGCATCGTCGAACACTTCGCCAAAGGCCGGCATAAAGCCGAAGTGCCCGTTTTTCACCGTCGCCTGGATATCCCCGACCGAGCCGCCCCACAGCCAGTCGTCGTCCGCCAGGTTGGGGAACAGGCCGATGACACCGGCGCCGCCGGAACCGTGGCAGGGCGCGCAGTTGTCGCCGAAGATACCCCTGGCCATGGAACGGGTGAAGGCCATCATTTCCGGGTCACCGAGAATCTCCGCGTAGCTGGCGGCCGCCACCTTGTTCAGGTAGTCGCGACTGAGCACGGCGGTCTTGCTTTCCTGCAGGTCCCTGAGCAGCGCGGAACGCGTGTTCCAGTGCGTGGTCTTGCTTTTCCCGTTACTGTCCACGAAGGTGATGTCGTTCATGACACCCTTGGTATAGCTCCCGGCAACCGGCCAGGCGGGGTAGAACACCCAGTATACGACTGCGAAAACCACCGTGGCGTAGAACGCCCACAACCACCAGCTCGGCAACGGGTTGTTGAACTCCTGGATATCGCCGTCCCAGGCGTGCCCCGTGGTCTGCACGGCGGACGGTTTGCTAGTTTTTGTCTGACTCATTTTCCTTTTCCCCGCCGTGCTCGGCGTTCAAATCCGGTTCGTCATCCTGCAAGGGCATGTACTTGTAGGACTCCAGCCGCTCGGCGCGCTTCCTGCCCGTGTACAGGTACACCAGGATCGCGCAGAACGTGGTAAAAAACAGTAACAGCGCTACGACCTTGCTGTTCTCGAATCGGGTAAACCAGAGTAACCAGTCTGTCATGGCCGTGACCTGTCAGCAGTTCCGTTCAACGGAAATCCGCGAAGTACCCTTCGTCATACTTGCTGAAGTCCACCATGGTGCCGAGCACCTGCAGGTAGGCCACCAGCGCATCCATTTCGGTGATACGTCCACGCTGACCGTCATAGTCCTCCGTCAGCGCCTGGTGCATCAGGTTCTCCTCGGCGTGCAGGATGTCGAGCTGGTCGGCAGCCGCGGCGCCGAACTCGGCCACGTTGGCATCGTACTCCTGCTGGGTTTCCGAGTAGGGGACACCGGTCCGCTTCAAGGCACGCATTCGTTCCTGTATATCCGAATAGTCCAGGTCAGTCTGCAGCAACCAGGGGTAATTCGGCATAATGGACTGCGGCACCACATCGCGCGGGTTGTTCAGATGCGCAACGTGCCAGGCATTGGAATACTTGCCGCCAACCCGCGCGAGGTCCGGGCCGGTACGCTTGGAACCCCACTGGAAGGGGTGGTCATACTGCGATTCCGCTGCCAGCGAATAGTGGCCGTAGCGCAGCAGTTCGTCGCGGAACGGGCGGATCATCTGGGAGTGACACAGGTAACAGCCCTCGCGCTGGTAGATATCACGCCCGCGCAGCTCCAGCGCCGTGTAGGGACGTACGCCCTCCACGTCCTCCACCGTATCATCGATGTAGAACAGGGGGACGATTTCCACCAGGCCGCCGATACTCACCACGATCAGGGTCAGGATCACCAGCAGCGCTGCGTTGGTTTCGATACTTTCGTGTTTGATCACTGTACTTTCTCCGTCCGCAAAACCGCTCAGGCACGCGCCATTTTGGCGGCAATCCTGGCTTCGAGTTCCGCGGCTTCGCTGCGCGACCTGCGGATCGTCATGAACATGTTGAAGACCATCACGGCGACGCCGGACACAAAGAACAGACCGCCCAGCGCACGCCAGACGTACGGCTTGTGCAGGAAGGCGACCGACTCGACAAAGGTGTAGGACAGGTTGCCGTAATCGTCGAAGCTGCGCAGCATCAGGCCCTGCACGATACCGGCCACCCACATGGAGGTGATGTACAGCACGATGCCGATGGTCGCCAGCCAGAAGTGCAGGTAGATCAGGCGGGTGCTGTAAATCCGTGTGTCATACAGGCGCGGCACCATGTGATAAAAGGAACCGAAGGTCACCATCGCCACCCAGCCCAGTGCGCCTGAATGCACGTGGCCGATGGTCCAGTCCGTGTAGTGTGACAGTGCGTTCACGCTCTTCAGCGACATCAGCGGCCCTTCAAAGGTCGACATGCCGTAGAACGACAGCGAGGTAATGAGGAACAGCATAATGGGGTCGGTACGCAGTTTTTCCCAGGCGCCCGACAGGGTCATGATGCCGTTGATCATGCCGCCCCAGGAAGGCAACAACAGCATGATGGAAAAGGTGGCCGCCAGTGTTGACGTCCAGTCCGGCAATGCCGTCCAGTGCAGGTGGTGGGCGCCCACCCACATGTACAGGAAGGCCAGCGCCCAGAAGTGCACGATCGACAGGCGGTAGGAATACACCGGTCGACCGGCCTGCTTGGGCACAAAGTAGTACATCATGCCCAGGAAGGCCGCGGTGAGGAAAAAACCCACCGCGTTATGACCGTACCACCACTGGGTCATGGCATCCTGCACGCCGGAAAACAGGCTGTAGGATTTCATCGAAAACAGGCCCACCGGGACGGCGAGGTTGTTGAAAATATGCAGCAGCGCAATCACCAGTATAAAGGCGATGTAGAACCAGTTGGCAACATAGATGTGTGGCTGGGAACGGCGCCGTATGGTCTGTATATAGAGGGTGAAATAGACGACCCAGGTCACCAGGATGATCAGGTCGATGGGCCATTCGAACTCGGCATACTCGCGTGACTGGGTGTACCCGAACATGTAGCTCACAGCGCCCAGGGCAACCGCCGCCTGCCAGCCCCAGAAGGTGAATACCGCCATCCAGTCACTGTACAGTCGCGTCTGGCAGGTGCGCTGCACCACGTAGTAGGAAGTTGCAAACAGGGCGCTGCCGCCGAAACCGAAAATGACCAGTGTGGTGTGTACCGGACGCAGGCGCCCGAAGGTAATCTGTGGAATATCGAAATTCAGGAACGGCCACGCCAGTTCCGAGGCAATGTAGACACCGGTTGCCATCCCCAGCAGCCCCCAGACCAGGGCCATGACGGCAAACTTCTTGATGATATCGTAGTTGTACTGCTGGATACTGCCCGTTCCCGCCTGTCCCATCGTTCCCGCCTCGTCTGCTCGCGCTGGCTTCTCAATCCCCGTGCGGGGTCGTAAAACACTACATTCTAATATACAAATGTACTAAAGACAAAGCCCATGATTTACTCATGGTCTTTGTCCGGGTTGCGGGGCCGGAATGACGGCCGAATTGCGTACAAGTGTAGTGCAGGAACACCCGCGTGCCAGCCACGACCATCCGGGACCGGCAAGGCAAATTCTGTTGACCTGCATCATGTCCTGGCACCAACCGCGTTATTACACTGCAACGACATTCAGGAAGCCGTGAACCGCCAAACGCAGTGCACGGATTACCCGGGGCAAAGACGTCAGGATGATACTGTCAGACTATGTGAACACCTTCGGCCAGGCGATGCGGAAACGCCACGGTGTACGCGTGCACAAACTGGCCCTCAACGCGAGTTTTACCTGCCCGAACCGGGACGGCAGCAAGGGCCGTGGCGGCTGCACCTTCTGCAACAACGTTTCTTTCAGCCCCAACGCACGCCAGCCGGCACCGATCAGCACACAGATCGCAGCCGGAAGACAGGTCATCCGCAAACGTACCGGTGCACGGAAATACATCGCCTACTTCCAGGCCTACACCAACACCTATGCCAGTGTCGACGCGCTGGCCCGGCTCTATGAGCAGGCGCTTGCCGAACCCGATGTCATCGGCCTGTCGATCGGCACTCGCCCGGACTGCGTCCCCGAACCGGTGCTGGACCTGCTGGCAGGCTACCAGGACCGTGGCCTGGACGTCTGGCTGGAACTGGGACTGCAATCCGCCTGCGACGACACCCTGGAGCGCGTCAACCGGGGGCACGGTTTCAGCGAGTACGTCACCGCCGTGCGTAATGCACACGCCCGCAAGCTGAAGGTGTGCACGCACCTGATCATCGGTCTGCCCGGCGAGTATCACTCGCACTGCATGACCTCGCTGCAACGCGTGCTGGAACACGGTGTAGAAGGCCTGAAGCTGCACCCCCTGCACGTCGTCAAGGGGACCCGGCTGGCCAACCAGTGGCGACGCGGAGAATACGAACCGCTGACACTGGATGAATACATCACCATAGCGGCCGACCTGGTTGAACACACACCGGCCGATGTCGTTTATCACCGGGTAAGCGCGACTGCCTCCCGTTCCATCCTGCTGGCGCCGCAGTGGTGCGCCTGGAAGTGGCACGTCATCAATCTGCTTGCGCAGGAACTGAAACGACGGCATACCCGTCAGGGCAGTGCCACAACGCCGCCAGCGCAACCCCGCCCGGAAACCGTACACGACCGCGTGCACGCCGGCATATTCAGTAACACAGGGGATCAACCGCAGCGTGCCTGAACCATCCGAAAAAATGGAGCTGGTCTGCCCGGCGGGCAACCTGCCGGCCCTCAAGACCGCAGTCGACCACGGTGCCGATGCTGTGTATATCGGCTTCCGCGACGATACCAATGCCCGGCATTTCGCCGGCCTGAATTTCGACGAAAAACGTTCCCGCGCCGGCATACGCTATGCGCATGAGCATGGCGCAAAGGTCTTTGTCGCCATCAACACCTATGCCCAGGCGGCGGGCTGGTCGCGCTGGCAGCAGGCCGTGGACCGGGCGGCCGGACTGGGTGTCGATGCGTTGATCCTGGCGGACATCGGCGTGCTGGACTATGCCGCCGGCCGCTGGCCGGACCTGCGCCTGCACCTGTCGGTTCAGGGCTCTGCCACCAATGCCGAAGCGATACGCTTCTACCATGACTGCTTCGACATCCGACGCGTGGTACTGCCGCGTGTACTGTCGCTGAAACAGGTGCAGCAGGTAGCCGCGCAAAGCCCGGTGCCCGTCGAGGTGTTTGGCTTTGGCAGCCTGTGCGTCATGGTGGAAGGCCGGTGTCTGCTGTCCTCCTACGTCACCGGGCAGTCGCCCAATACCTTCGGCGCCTGCTCCCCGGCTTCCGCGGTGCGCTGGGAGGAAACAGCTGCGGGACTGGAATCGCGCCTGAACAATGTGCTGATCGATCGCTACGGGGAACATGAACCCGCTGCCTATCCAACACTTTGCAAAGGGCGTTTCGAAGTCCGCGGCAACACCGGCTATGCCATCGAGGAACCGACCAGCCTGAACACACTGGCCCTGCTGCCCGAACTGCAGGCCATGGGCATCGCCGCCATCAAGATCGAGGGTCGCCAGCGCAGTCCGGCCTACGTCCGGCAGGTAACGCAAGTGTGGCGCGCCGCACTCGACAGTTGCCACAAAAACCCCGGGCAGTACCGACCAGACAGCCCCGGGCTGGAGGCATTGCAAACCGTTTCCGAGGGCTCCCAGACCACCCTGGGCGCGTATCACCGGCCATGGCAGTAAGCGCAGCGCCGCGCCTCTCGCTCGGCCCGGTACTCTATTACTGGGGGCGCGACGAGCTATTCGATTTTTATGCCCGTATCGCCGCAACCGAAGTCGACATTGTGTACCTGGGCGAGACTGTCTGCTCCAGGCGTCGCGCGCTGCGCAGTGCTGACTGGATGCAACTCGCAGAACAACTGCAGGCCGCGGGCAAGGAGGTCGTGCTGTCCACGCTGACACTGGTCGAGGCCGCATCGGAGCTGGGCGCCATGCGACAGCTTTGCGGCAATGGCCGCTTCTGCGTGGAAGCCAATGACATGGGCGCGGTCAACCTGCTGTCCGGCCAGCAGACTTTTGTCACCGGCCCGGCCATCAATATCTACAATTCCCGCACCCTTCAGGTCCTGGCCGGGCGCGGCCTGAAACGCTGGGTGCTGCCGGTGGAACTCGGTCGTGAAGCCCTGGCGGAGATACAACGGCAGCGACCGCAGGGCGTCGAGACCGAGGTGTTTGTCCATGGCAGGCTGCCGCTGGCCTACTCGGCGCGCTGTTTTACGGCGCGCGCACACAGGCTGCCCAAGGACGACTGCCGCTACCGTTGCCTGGACTACCCGGACGGCCTGCTGATGTCTACCCGGGAAGACGAAGACTTCCTGGTCCTGAACGGCATACAGACCCAGTCCGCACGAACCTGCAACCTGCTGGCAGAACTCGATGACATGCTGGCACTGGGTGTTGATGTGCTGCGCATCAGCCCGCAATCCAGGCACACCGAACGCATTATCCACACCTTCCATGAACGTCTGCACGGCGCCTGTTCCGTCGCTGCGGCGCTGCGCATGCTGGAGACCGTCACAGCAGGCGACCGCTGCAACGGCTACTGGTACGGGGCGCCCGGCATGGACGTATGCAACACCCCGGAGGCCGCATGCCCGTAGAAAACCCCGTGTACCCGGATGATCCCTTCGATCCGGATAACCAGGCCGCGTACCAAAGGTGGAAAGCGCGCAAGCTGAAAGACTATCCGCAGGATGCCGGCGAACTGATGGTGGACATCGATGACCCCTGTAATCTCGGCGAGGCCGAGCGGGAAGCCATCCTTTTGCGTTGTGCAAAAACCAATATGGTCATTTACCGGGGCCACACCGGCACAGATCCCGACAAGCGGATTCCGGCCACCCTGGGTGCACAACTGGGGCTGCGCAACCTGGACCGCAACATGGGCGCTGACGACGACGGCATCACCGCGTTGCGGGTAGTCGACCGGCAGTGGCGTGAACGCTATATCCCCTATACCAACCGCCCAATCCATTGGCACACCGATGGCTACTACAATGGACTGGACCAGCAGATCAACTCGCTGCTGTTGCATTGCGTCCGGCCGGCGGCCGGGGGCGGTGAAAACGCCCTGCTCGATCACGAAATTGCCTATATCCGGCTGCGCGATATGAACCCTGACTTCACCAGAGCGCTGATGGCCCCGGACGCCATGACCATCCCTGCCAACATCAGCGAGGGACAGCTGCTGCGGCCGGCCCGCAGTGGACCGGTGTTTTCCAGCTTCAGCCCCGGCAACCTGCACATGCGTTACACGGCACGCACACACAATGTGGAATGGAAAGACGACCCGCTGACCCGGGAAGCGGTCCGTGCACTGGAGGCCCTGCTGGATGCCGACGACCCGTTCATGTTCCGTCTCGCCCTGCAGCCGGGCTGGGGTCTGATCAGCAACAATGTCCTGCATAACCGCAGCGGGTTTGAGGACAGCCCCGACCGGCCGCGCCTGTTATACCGCCTGCGCTACTTTGAACGCGTCACTGTAATGAGCCAGGCACAGCCATAGCCGTTGCGGCACTGGACCGGCCGTGTTGATTCAGGCGGCCGTACCGGCTGCGCTATACTGTGCCGGTTCTGTTTGATTACGCTGTTACCGGATGCGATGGCCGCATGGAAAAATGATCGTCAATCGCCTGGTATTTCGCAGGATATACAGCTGGCTCGCGGCAGGCGGGACGTACCTGTCCGGTGGCCCGAAACACAACCCGCATCCCGCCGTTATCGACGAGGATTTTATCGATTCCGGCCCGGCACACGCCATGAGCCATGCCTCGACGATTGCCTCATCGGGCGGGCGCCTGGTGGTCGCCTGGTTTGCTGGCTCGCTGGAATCCCGCCCCGACGTCCGCATCCTGGTTGCACACAACGACGGCAACGGCTGGTCGTTACCACGGGAGGCAGCCAACGGCCGGCAGCGGGACGGCAGCCGCTACGCATGCTGGAACCCGGTGCTGTTCCAGCCCGAATCCGGCCCGCTGATGCTCTTTTACAGGGTCGGTAAAAACCCTCGCAGCTGGTGGGGCATGAGCACCGAATCCAGCGATCATGGCCAGACCTGGAGCCCGCCCGAACGCCTGGCCGATGGCATCCTCGGCCCGATCAAGAACAAGCCGGTCCAGCTCGCCAGTGGCGAGGTACTGAGCCCTTCCAGCACCGAAAACGGGGACTGGCGCATTCATATAGAACGCAGCAACAACCTGGGTGCGTCGTGGACACCGGTGCACCTGCCCGGAGGCGGGGTGTGCGTAGCCGCCATCCAGCCCAGTATTCTCACCCACGCAGAAAATCGTCTGCAGCTCATGTGCCGGACCCGGCAGCGGCGGATTGCGGAAAGCTGGTCGATGGACGGCGGCAGGAACTGGAGCCCCCTGCAACTCACCTCGCTGAAAAACCCCAACTCCGGCACAGACGCGGTGAGTCTTGCCGATGGCCGTCAGCTGCTGGTCTACAACCGCTCCGCCAGCCGGCGCACACCGCTGAATATCGCCCTGTCCCGGGATGGAAGGAACTGGCGGGACTGCCTGGTGCTGGCAAGCGGTTTCGGCGAGTTCTCCTACCCCGCCGTCATCCAGAGCGGGGACGGCCTGGTACATATCACCTACAGCTGGAACCTGTCACGTATCCGGCACGTTGTGCTGGACCCTGCCAGGCTTGAATAAGCCCGGTCGATCCCGCATTACGAACGGCCCACCGCTTCCCGGGGCATGCCGGCTTCCTCGAACAGGTCACAGACTTCGCGCACGGCGCCGTGACCGCCTGAAAGCCGCGTCTGGTAACGCGCTTCGCAGACAATATCCGGGTGCGCGTTCCTGACCACGATCGGCAGCCCGACACAACGCAACACCGCACGATCATTGATGTCGTTGCCGACAAAGGCCACCTGCGCGAGCCCGATACCCAGTTCGCCCGCGACACCCTCCAGCACGGCCCGTTTATCCCCGACATCCTGCAGGCAGCGGATCTTCAGCTTGGCCGCCCTGGCAGCCACCACCGGGTTGGCCTCGGTGGAAATGATAATTGCTTCCTTGCCGACGCTGCCGAGTTTCTGCAGGCCGATGCCGTCGCCACGGAAACAACGCACTGCCTCCGAACCGTCCTGCAGCACGTAGACCATGTCGTCGGTGAATACGCCATCGAAATCGAACGCGACCAGCCGAATCGTGCAAACCAGTTCCCTCAGCCGGTCCTCTGCGGACATGAACCCGTCCATCATCAGCCCGTCCGCCTGGAAAACAGTCGCTGTGCCCGGCCTTTCAGCCTGCGGGCGGTATCCAGCGGGACGCGCTGGATCAGGTTCTGCATGTAGACCGAGGCATACTCGGGCTCGATCAGCGGGCCGGGACTGAGTTCCCAGTCTTCACTGTCATATCCCATGAGTTGCATGTACGGCGTGTAGACCGGCCTGAACAGTTCCACGTCCGCCGCCGTGAACCAGTGCCGCCAGTCGCCACTCGCCTTTTTTCGCACCACCTTGGCCTTGCCGGTTGAATCCGGCACTTCCCGGTCGCCCTGCACCTCGAAACCCAGGTAGTCGTTCAGGCCGTTGAAATCGCCGTCGAGCATGGCCTCGTAGCTGAACCGGAACCACTCTTTTCCCAGGCTGCTGACAAACTCATGCATGCGCCGGTAACGCGCCGCTTCCTCGTTCACCACGGCCTGTACATCGACGGGCCAGCCGTGGCGCCCGGTATAGCGACAGATTTCGCAGAAGGGAACAGCGCGGGGATCCGCTTCCTTGCGGATGACCAGGTCGAGGTGCGCCCGGTACTGTCGCCGGTGATTCACGCAGCCCCGGTTCCAGCGGTACAGCATCCTGCTGACGGCAACATCCCGCGGATCGCGCGCCATCCAGATCCTGCGGTCGTAGTGCGTCTGTTGCAGGTGCTCCCTGTACAGTTCGAAACCCTTGCCCTTGCGTTCTTCATACGTGTGTTTGTAGATAGCGTTGATATAGTTGCCGTGGTACTTTCCCGGCCGGCCGCCGGAAAATGCCTCGCAGCCGGGCAGACCCGCTGCCAGCTTGTACAACAGCGCCGTGGTACCCGATTTTCCCAGGCCCAGTATCATTACTTTCATACCCACCTCCGGCCCTCAGGCGCTGATTCGAAATATCTGTTCATGCATCTGTTCGACCCGGATCTCTGTACGGTCACCCAGTGTCTGCTGGAAATGCGCGACGCGCTCGCGCAACTCAGCGAGGCTGATCCCGGGATAACGGTGGCGGTGAAATTCAGGCGGCGCATGGGAACCGGGAAGGTAGCGCTTCAGTTGCTTGATGAAGTAGCGCCCGTTCGCCAGCGCGCTGCCGGCAAGGCGCATCCGCCACCCGGGAGCGGGCAATTCGCTTTCACCCATACTGATTTGTTCCAGCACATCGACCATGCGCTCACACGCCAACGGACCGTCTCCTGCCACCATATAACGGTCAAACAGTGCTGCGCGCCGCTTGCCGCCGGCGGCACCCAGCGTTCCTTCCAGCACCTGGCCCAGGGTGGCTCTCAACTCCTCGAAACTGAAACACTGGTAACCCAGTTCATTCGGAAGCCGGTAAAAACCCTGGTCGATCTCTTCATTGACACTCGGGCGGTAACTGATGGCAGGAATCCCCATGCGGTAGGCTTCGACGGCCGTGGTACAACCGTTATGAACCAGCGCCTGTGCCGCCATCAGCCAGGGCACCACGTTGCCTTCATTGCTGACAACGACTCGCTGGCAGACCTCCGCTATCCGCCGATAGACCGCCTGGTTTTCGGTCGGGTGGGGCCTGACCACGATGGTATAACCCGGAAATGCCGCCTCCAGCATCGGGATCAGGGCCCTGAAATGATCGAACAGGATCTGCTTGTGATCACTCAGCACCTGCGCGAACGCGCTGCTCATGCCCTTCGCGGCTTTGCCGAAGCACCGCCTGGCGCCGCGTCCGGGCGATGGCCTGAATAGATTCTGGGCCGGGAAAAAGGCGTTGACGTGATTGAAGTTGGTATTGACCAGGATGTACTTGCCGTACTGGCTGCGTAACTCATCCGCATCACGCCGGTAAAACGTGCGCATCTCGGCACGCAACAGGTCGCCGCGCGGATTGCCCGTTACGTGGATCGGCATCTCCTTCGGCATCCGGGGGTACTGTCGCCACAACTGTGCATTGTCTTCACCCCATGCAAACAGGTGGGAGACATACTGCAAGGACTGCGCTGACAGCCGCCGGGAGTAATACATGTCCGCGGGCAGGTGAACCAGCGCCTCCTCGTCCCAGGAAACGATTTTCTGGCCAAGCCTGTGCATGATCCTGAACATCTTCAGGTTCATTACCGTGAAGCTTTTACACAGGTACAGGCTCCTGGGGAGCGACGCGATCCTGAAATCTATCCAGCGATGCGAACCGATGATGGAGGCGAATCCCCTTCTGGCCGCGACACAGGCGAGCAACAGCTTCGGGTCCAGTTCGCGAACCTGGTTTTCCACCGGGATAATCAGCGGGGTCCTGGCTGTTTTCATTCCGGTTCCGGGCCTTTCAGGCTTCGACCCTGAACAGCACGTCGGATACCGGCTCTATCCGGATGGTCTTGCGGTAACCCAGCAGCTGCTGGAAACGAGCGACCCGGTTACGCACTTCCTCCAGCGGTAGCGAGGGGAAGCGATGCAACTGGTACTCGGGCCGGTTGTGTGATCCCGGCAGGCGCGATTTCACCTGCCGCGCCAGGCTGAGCCCCCTGGCCAGCACCCAGCGCTGCAAGCGGCCAGCGGCAAACCGGCGCCGGTCTGCCGCCTGCGGGTCCGACATGGTTTCCAGCACGCTCACCATCCGTTCGCAGGCCAGCGGCCCGTCCTGCGCCTCCAGGTACCGCTCGACCAGTGACTGGCACGCCTTTCCGGTCGGCACACCCAGTTCTCCTGCCAGTATCCTTGCCAGTGTCTTCCGCAGCTCTTCAAAGTCAAAACAGGCATGGCTGAGCCCGTTGGGCAGGTGGTAGAACCCGTCGTCGTAGTCCTCGTTGCTCGTCGCCCGGTAACTGACCGCCGGGACGTTCATGACAAACGCTTCCACGGCCGTCGTGCATCCATTGTGAACCAGTACCCGGGTCGCCATCAGCCAGGGAACGACATTACCCTGATTGGTCACCCGTACACGGCGACAGCGTGCGGCGATATCCCTGTATACCTGCTGATTTTCAGTCGGGTGGGGGCGCACCACAATGTTGCAGCCGGGAAACGCCTGTTCGAGTGCGGGGATCAGCTCCCTGAAGTGGGCGAACACCGCCTGCTTGTGCTCCCACAATCCCCTGGCATATTCCCGGCTCATGCCCCGCGCAGCCCGGCCAAAACGGGCTTTCCCGCCGGGTTTTTTCACCGGGCGGAACAGGTTGATGTCCGGCCCGAACGCGTTGACGTGATTGAAATTGGTGTTGATCAGGATGAAATCGCCATACTCCCTGCGCAGGGCCCCGGCATCCGCTTCGTAAAACGCACGAATCTCGGCACGCAGCATATCGCTGCGGGGATTGCCGGTTGCATGTATGGGTATCTGCTTCGGTGTGTGCGGGTACTGCCGCCACAGTTCGACGTTATCCTGTCCCCAGGCAAACAGGCGCTTCACGTGTTTGATGGTTGCCGCGTCGAGACGGCGGGAAAAGTAGGTGTGCGACGGCAGGTGCACCAGCGCCTCCTCGTCCCAGGCCACGATCCGGTGACCGAGGCGCCGGGCGATACGGAAAAACAGCCGACTGCGAATCGTCATGCTCTTGGAGAGGTAGATTGCGTCGGGAAAGGAATCGATATTGAACTCCATCTCCCGGCGTGAACCGACGATCGACGCGAACCCGCGCTGCGCTGCGACACAGGCCAGCAACAGCTTCGGATCCAGCTCGCGTACCTGGTTCTCCACCGGGATCAGTAATAATGCGTTGGCCAGGCTCATGCGGTAGCGCGTCAGGATGCCGCCTCCAGCAAGGGGCGGGGGTTGCTCCTGATCGCCTTCAGGATGCGTACGGCCAGTTTTTCGCCGCTCAGCCCGTGGTAATAGAGCACTTCCGAAGGTGTACCACACGCAGCATGACCTTCCACGTAAAACTTGATCAGCTGTCTGCCACGCAGGACATCAGACGACATGTATGCGTTCAGCAGGGAATCCCCCAGCCCGCCATAGCCGGCATGATCATCCAGCGTGAATGCGAGTTCGCAGCCGTCGAGCGCATCCTCCAGCCAGTCGATGTCCACCCGGTTCAGCCAGGGCATGTTGATCACTTTCAGCGATACACCCTGGCTGTCCAGACATTCCGCCGCCGTGATCGCCTCGTTCAGCATCACCGGACCGTAGCTGAAAAGAACGGCATCCACGCCGTCATACACCGTACTGCCTCTGCCAAAGGTCAGTCTGCCATCCCCCGCCACGGGAATCGGGCGCGGCGACGGACCGATGACCAGGCGAATCATGCAGCTCCGGTCCGCTTCCTGTACACACCAGGCCAGGACCCGCCTGGTTTCCTCCTCGTTACCGGGTTCAAGAATGACGCAGTCGGGCAATGCACCAAACAGGGAGATGTCGCGCAGACTCTGGTGGGATTTTCCGGGTCCGGCGGGAATAATGCCCGCGTAGTGACACACGTAGATGATTTTTGTCTTTTCGGTCGCGTTGTTATAGATCTGCTCATTGGCACGTGAGGCGAGGAACACCCCGAAGGAATTCACAATCGGCAGATACCCGTGCAATGCCAGGCCACCCGCCGTGGACACCATGTCCTGTTCGGCAATCCCGCTCTCGATAAACCGGTCGGGGTACTCCATTTCGAAGGGGCGCAGTCCACAGTCGGCGGACAGGTCCGCATCCAGAACAATCAGGTCTTTTCTCTCCTGCCCCAGTTCCAGCAGGGCACGGCCATACGCGCTTACTACCTTTTCCGCATGGTCCCTGAGCCTGCTCCGGTTTTTCCGGCGACACTCGATCATCTCGGTGCGCAAGGGCCCCAGCCCGTGCATTTCGAACTGCCGGTCGATACGCGCGACGACTTCCGCGAAAGCCGACTCGAACGCCTCATCATCCGGTGCGCCCGAGTGCCATGCATAGAGACCCTTGCCGTCTGCCAGCGCGGCCGGACCCTCCATGAACGACACGCCTTTGCCCTTGATGGTATCGGCCAGCAGGACTTTGGGCCGGTCCGGTACCCGGCGAAGTTCGCCGAATGCCTGTTTCAGCGCGGCGAAATCATGACCATCGCAACACGCCACGTGCCAGCCGAAGCTGCTGAACTTTGACTCCAGATCGCCCAGGTCGATGATGTCC
>JALSRZ010000179.1 GCA_026984515.1 Thiohalobacter sp.
GCGCTAAGCGGCGTTCACTCGGTCGGGCTGCTCGACATCGTGTCGACTATGCCTGCGCGGCCCTCGGTCACGAACGCCGCTTATCACACGACCTGCCACCGCCTCGCTACGGAACCCGGTGAGAAATGCGGGCTAGACACAAGTATATATGGGATTATTTGCCCAAATTTGTTAAGCTACCTGTATTGGCCAGAAACAGCGGTTAACAAGCTCCTGGCCGTTGTCATCAGGCTGCCACCCGGAGGAGAGTCCTATGTCCGGTTTCAATAGATTATCCACATATATTCTGCTTACCCTGTCATTATCAGTACTGGCCATCGCCGGTTGTGGTGGTGGAGGGGGTAACGGTGGCGCAGCCCGTGCCAGTACGGCGACATTGACCGGAACTGTCCCGGGAACGCTCATTGAGGCGATCGGCGAGGATGGCAGCCATTACCAG
The DNA here is from genome assembly GCA_026984515.1 of Thiohalobacter sp. Lineage (GTDB taxonomy): Bacteria > Pseudomonadota > Gammaproteobacteria > DSM-19610 > DSM-19610 > Thiogranum. Next base: position 440 of record JALSRZ010000179.1, read on the forward strand.
GTGCATTCCACGGATAACGGTACCACCAGACATCCGTTTCGCCTCGATCTGCCGGCGGGAAAAGTCTTCAGTCTGACCATGACGACCAACGAGGAAAGTGCCGACTCAGTGACGGCACCGATTGGTTTCAGCGGCAGTTCTCAACAGCTTGTGAGCAAATTCTCGCTGGATAGCGGCAGTACAATTGACCTGGGTAATATTCCATTGCCGATGTCCAGGCAGGCCTCGCCACCCGCCCATGTTGAAGGTAATGATAAATTCATACTGGACAACCCGCTAGTAGTTGATAGTGTGAGCGTTGACAACCGCGGTTACCTTGAAGAAGTCAAAACGGACAGCAACGATAACGAGGGTTCAGGCCAGCAGGATACCGGGAACAAAACTGGTAATGACGGGAATACCGACGCTGGCACGGGAAGCCAGGATGACAACAGCCATGATAATGGCGACGGGAGTGATTCCAGCGATAATGGAAACACCGGTGGCGGAAATACCGGTGGTGGAAATACCGGTGGTGGAAATACCGGTGGTGGAAATACCGGTGGCGGAAATACCGGTGGCGGAAATACCGGTGGCGGAAATACCGGTGGCGGAAATACCGGTGGTGGAAATACCGGTGGCGGAAATACCGGGAAACTGTCCATTACCACGACCAATAGCAATGGACCGGTACCGTCCAGCCCTGTCAGCCAGCAGCCCTTTGTCACGCTCCCCGGTTTTCAGATCAGTGCGATCAATGACCTCGGCATGCATTGCGCCGATCTGGATCAACGGGTAGTCGCAATCCTGCCACCGTTTAATGTCGTCCATGCCCAGGTGATTCGGCGGGGTAAAGAACCGACTATTCTGTCAGACGCCGATGTGGAAACGGTCTATTCCGGGGCTTCCAACCCGAATGACCCGGTCCTGTCGAAACCGGTTCAGCACAGCATCAACAGCAATGGCACCATTTTCAAGTCAAATTTCTGGGACATCAACCCGAGAACCGGAAACACCCTGGGATTTGACCTCATGGACCCGTTTTACCCGGCCGGGGTACTGGCCTCGGTCGGTTACAATCTGCCAGGCTCCATCGATACGGGACTGCCGGTTCCTGATCCGGCGCAATTGCCTGCACTGGTGGCCGATCAGCAGGATTTACCGGGTAAAACCGATCCCTACAACGTCAATGCGCCGAAAGCCTTCAAGCGCTATGACCGCAGTCTGCCCTTTTTTAACAACTTTGCCTTCGGCTACACGCAACAGGGGATCAACTGGTTTGCGGCAGACGGGATTCCGCTGTCCTTCGCTGATGATGCCGGACGTGAAAATGCCTACCCGTTGATGCGGGTGCAGGCGCGTGCCGTGGCCGGCAACCATCTGGGCGAAGCCGCCGGTACGGTGCTGGCCTCTGTGGATACCGTGTTGCCGATCTCCGTAGAGGCGGACTGCAAGGCCTGTCATACGTCGTCACCTGATCTCGGTAATGCCGAAGCGGCCTGCGACCCGGCTTTTGACAGCGGTTGCCCGGCCGGCGGTGGTTCGAAACGCAGCCAGACACCGTTCACGGTTGCCTTTGCGGACGATGACCTGAACCCCGACAGTACCCGGTTGCAAAGTGATGAATGGGCAGCGGATACCAACATCGTGCGTCTGCATGATGCCAAACACGGCACGCACCTGGCCGAACAGACGCCGGTCATGTGTCAGCGCTGCCATTACACGCCGGCACTGGATCTGGCACAGGCAGGGCCGAGCAACGACAATGGCAAGGACCAGGTCAACCACAAGAGCATGTCCAATGTGATCCACAGTTTTCATGGACAGTTCAAGGACCTGTTTCCCGATATGCCGGCTCCTGGCAGTAACCAGCAGGCACGGCTGGATGTGCTGGACCAGACCTGCTACAACTGCCACCCCGGCAAACGTACCCGCTGTTTGCGCGGCGCTATGTTCAATCGTGGTGTACTGTGCCAGGACTGCCACGGGGGTATGGAGCAGGTCGGTAATGACTTCTCACGCGATGTATCACCGTCCAACCCGGGCGCCTTTATCGTCAAAGGGGATTTCTACACCAACCCGGCTACCCCGCGCGTGCCCTGGGCGAATGTCCCCATGTGCCAGTCCTGCCATACCGGGGACGCCAGCAGCAACCTGACCGGAAGTACCGGTACACTCGTCAGTCAGACCGACTCTGATGGCAAGCCGGATGGTCTTCGCCTGTTACAGGCGTGGCGTTCGGGCGACACAACGGCCAAACCGATTGTTGCGGTTAACCGCCGTTTTGCCGAGAACCAGGTCAGTGACACGAATGGAACCCGACAGGTCCTCTACCGCCTGAGCAAAGGGCACAAGGGTGTCTTCTGTGAAGCCTGCCACGGCAGCACGCATGCCATCTGGCCGGATGCCAATCCCAATGCCAATGACAATGTCGCGGCGAGTCAGCTGCAGGGACATACCGGAAAAATCGTCGAGTGCAGTACCTGTCACACCGGTGATCTTGGTATCAATCTGGACGGTCCACATGGCATGCACCCGGTCGGGGTCGCGGGGGTCAACTTTGCAGAGGGTGGTCATGAAGACTTTGCAGAGAAAAACCTGCGGGCCTGTGCCGCCTGTCATGGCTCGCGGGGCCAGGGTACGGTCCTTGCCAAAATGGCGGCTACGCGAACCTTTAATGTTGAGGACAAGGGCACAGTCACCCTGCAGAAAGATACCCTGGTAAGTTGCAGTGTGTGTCACGAGAATCCTTTTTAGAGCGGATCACCCGCCAGTTGATACGCATCCATCTACGGATGTGGTTAGTCTGCTGCCTGTAGTACTTACAACTGGCGGGACGGACGCTCATGAAGGAACAAGCGAGAAGGGCCTGCCCGGGACAGTAACACCGGCACAGGGCAGCGATTCCCGGTGACCATTGGGTACGTGTTAACAGGCACCGGCAAAATGGCTACTGACGATGGATTCGCCATTCCTTCGCGAGCCGGAATTCAGGCAGCCGGCAGGATCACGCGGATGCGTGCGCCGCCGCTGGCGCTGCGCCCGATCTCCAGGCGGCCTTCATAGCTGGCGACGATATCGCGCGCCACCGCCAGTCCGATCCCGTGTCCCGGCACCTTTTCGTCAGCCCGCACGCCGCGTTGCAGAATTTCTTCCTTCTGTTGCGCATCGATCCCGCGGCCATCGTCCCCGATACTCAGGATCAGCCTGCCGTCTGCATGACGCGCCTCGACGACGACCTCGTGGCGGCACCACTTGAAGGCATTGTCGAGCAGGTTGCCCAGCAATTCCATCAGGTCACCGGGATCGCCGCTGAAGGCCGCCGCCCCGGCCAGGCGCTCGACTACCCGAACGTCCTTGTCGTGGTACACCTTGCGCAGCCCGGTGAGCAGCCGATGCAGCAGCGGCGCCAGCGCCACCGGGGCGGCAAGGGCAGGCCGGCCGGCACGGCCGGCGCGTTGCAACTGATACTGGACGATGTCGTCCATGCGTGAGATCTGTTCGTCCAGGGTCTTCGGGTCCAGCCGCTCGCCATGGCTGCGCAGCACCGCCAGCGGGGTATTGAGACTGTGCGCCAGGTCGGACAGGGCATTGCGGTAGCGGCTCTGCTGCTCGCGTTCGTGCTGCAGCAGGCGGTTGAGGTTGGCGGTCAGCTGCTCTAGTTCGCTCGGGTAGTGTCCCAACAGGCGCGGCTGCGCCCCGGACTCGATGGCCGCCACTTCCCGTGCTGCCTGGCGCAGCGGACGCAGGCCCCAGGCCAGCAGGCTGCCGAGGAGGAGCAACAGCAGCGCGGCCATGAAGCCGAGCCAGCGCCACAGTATGCTGCGAAAGCGCTCGAGTTCCGCCAGATAGGCGTGCCGATCCTCGGCCACCAGGAAGCGCAGCGGCAGTACCTGATGGTCGTATTCCCATTCAACGTCCAGCGCCGAAACGAAATGGGGCTCGCCGTCGATGGCGGTCTCTTCCGGGACCGTGCCGGCGATGGAGGGAGGGGCCTCGATTCCGAACGCCGACGGTGAGCGCCACAACACCCGACCGCTGGTGTCCAGAATCCAGGCATAGAGACCCGAGCCGGGGAGGTCGAGGCGCGCCGTCGGCAGTCTGGCCGGCACCACCAGACGCCCCTGCGCGTCGACTTCGGTCTCGGCCATGACCAGGTAACGTTGTGCCGCCAGGCGTTCGCCCACGGCTGGCAGGAAGCTGTCCCGGAAGGCCCGTTCCAGGGCCAGGCCGGTGAGGCTGATGAAGACCGCCAGCACCACCAGCGCGCTGAGCGTGACGCGGGCGGTGAGCGAACTCATGAGCTGCCGAGCGTGAAGCGGTAGCCGCGACCACGCAGGGTCTCGATGAGCGGCAGCCGTCGCTCCGGATCGAGCTTGCGCCGCAGGCGCCCGATCAGCACCTCGATGACATTGCTGTCACGGTCCTCGTCGTGGGGGTAGAGCGCATCGGCGAGTTCCGCCTTCGATACTGTCTGGCCGCTGCGCCGCACGAGGTATTCCAGCAAGCGGTATTCGTAGTCCGTCAGATCCACTGCATGGTCTTCCATGGTCGCGGTCCGGGCCGCGGTATCCAGGCTCAGCGGGCCGAAGAGGAGTTGCTCACAACCACTGCCTGCGGCACGCCGCAACAGGGCGCGGACCCGGGCCTGCAGTTCCTCCATGTGGAAAGGTTTGACCAGGTAGTCGTCGGCGCCGGCCTCCAGCCCGGTGACCTTCTCCTCCCACTTGCCGCGTGCCGTGAGGATGAGGATTGGCAGGCTGCTGCCGCTGTCGCGCAAACGCCGGATGAGCTCCAGACCTGGCAGTCCCGGCAGCCCGAGATCAATGATGGCCAGATCGAGTGGATATTCGCTGGCGAGGTACAGCCCCTCTCGGCCGTCGGCGCTGGCATCCACCTCAAAACCGGCCTCTTCCAGGCGAACGCGAATCTGCTGCTGCAGCAGAGCTTCGTCTTCCACCACCAGCAGGCGCATGTCAGTTACCGCTGTCCACGTAGATCACCCGCACGCGCCGCTCGCGCGTCAGCACCTTGATACGATGCACGCGGCGACCGTCGCGGGTAACCGTCTGTGCGGACAGGATCCGCCCGCCGGTCTCGCGGCGCACCTGTGCCACGGCGGCATCCAGCGACTGGTCATGGCGCTCGGTGATACTCGGTGCCGACCGATAACCCTCGTCCTCACGCCCCTGCCGGGCCTGGGCCGGGCCGGCCACCAGCAGGGCCGCGAACAATACCAGCAGGATCTGTCTCATCACCGCCCTCTCGGTTCCTGTTCCGGGCCGAGCATACACGGCCCGGAACACTCGCGAAACCGGCCCTACAACCAGAAGTCATAATCGAAAATCACCCGTGCCCGCCCCCTGCCGTCATTATCGTAGCCGCGGTGGCGATAGTATTCATCGTACCGGTACTCACGGTGACGCGGCCGGGACCAGCGCGGATGGTGGTCACGGACTCGCTGACGGCACCAGCCGCGATGGCGGCCGCGATCATGATGGTAGACTTCTTCGTATTCCTCGTACTCCTCGTAGCGTACCTTGTGGACGCCCCCTGCCCCGTCATGGGTGACGCGCTTGTGCCCCGCAGCAGAAGCGGCCGCGGGCAGGCCGGCGACCGTACCCAGGGCGGTCACCATGAGCAGGGAACGAATCGATATCATCTTGGCCATACGAAATCTCCTTCACAGCTGCGGGCACGATTGCCCGCTACAGGTGCAGGTTAGGGTATGGACGCTGAACGAAAGCTGAACGGAAGCGGCGTCTGCTGGAAAGACCTGGCTGCTGAGGTCACCCGCAGGCTGGCTGGACGAAGCCCGGCCCAACCCAAAATACCGTGCTCGGAAAATCCTTCAAAATACTCGAAAACCCTGACACTCGAACGCTGCCATATTGCACCCTGAACGACGTCCAGGACTTTGATTTTCATGCTAGGAGCCTGTCGGGTTTAGGCAATCGTAGCGAGCATGGTGGGAGAGCGAGTCCGGATGTTCGCAATTTTGAGGCGCATAGTGGACCTACGCAACGAAAAATTG
>JALSRZ010000180.1 GCA_026984515.1 Thiohalobacter sp.
GCTACCGAGGGCCGCGCAGGCATAGTCGACACGATGTCGAGCAGCCCGACCGAGTGAACGCCGCTTAGCGCGCGGCATGACGCCGCCGCAGCAGGAAGTCGGTGAGAAATGCGGGCTGCGACACGATACCCGAGCCGCGAAAGCGGGCTTTATTTATTTCGTAATTCGGCGCGTACACGGTTTAAAATTCCGGACCGAGTCCCTATATTAGTATCGAACCGGGGCCACACAGCACCCCATTCGGAGTCGTGCATGGATTTCAAGGATTACTACACCATTATGGGCGTCGAGCGTGACGCCACTCAGGACGAGATCAAGCGTGCCTACCGCAAGCTGGCGCGCAAGTACCACCCGGATGTAAGCAAGGAATCCGATGCCGAAGCACGCTTCAAGGAAGTCGGTGAAGCCTACGAGGTGCTCAAGGACCCCGAAAAGCGCGCCGCCTACGACCAGCTGGGCGCCAACTGGCAAGCCGGCCAGGACTTCAATCCGCCACCGGACTGGGATGCCGGTTTTGAATTCAGCGGCGGTGGCTACACAGCCGGGGATGCGTCCGCCTACAGCGACTTTTTTGAATCCCTGTTCGGCCGGGAATTCCATTCCGCCCACACAGGTGGCGGCCGGCAACGGCACGGCTTCCAGGCCCGTGGCGAAGATCACCATGCCAAAATCCTGATCGATATCGAAGACGCTTTCCGTGGCGCCGAACGCCGGATCACCCTGCAGGCACCCGAAGTGGATGCGCAGGGCCATGTCACCACCCGCAAACACACCCTGAACGTAAAAATTCCGAAGGGGGTCAAGCAGGGTCAGAAAATCCGCCTTGCCGGCCAGGGTTCGCCGGGCTTCGGCGGCGGACCGGCGGGCGACCTGTACCTGGAAATCGACTTCAACCCACATTCGATCTACCGCGTCGAGGGACGCGACCTGTACCTGGAGTTGCCGGTTGCTCCCTGGGAAGCCGCGCTCGGTGCCACGGTCAAGGCACCGACGCCTGGAGGCGTCGTCGACCTCAAGATTCCGGCTGGGATGTCGGGCGGTAAAAAGATGCGCCTGAAGGGTCGCGGTATCCCCGGCAAGCCACCGGGCGATATCTACGTTACACCACGGATTACCGTACCACCGGCCAATACCGACAAGGCCAGGGAATTCTATCGCAGGATGGAGCAGGAACTGGCCTTCAACCCGCGCAGCAAACTGGGAGTCTAGTGCCTTATGAACAGCAAAGTACTGAGTGGAATCGTACTGGATGAAGAGACGTTGCTGTCACTGGGCGACCTCTGCCAGGCCTGCTCCAGCCACGCGGAATGGATCGTGGAACTGGTGGACGAAGGCATCCTGCAACCCACCGGGCGACGCCAGGAACAGTGGCGCTTCCCGGGTACCAGCCTGCAGCGCGCCCGCACCGCCCTGCGCCTGCAGGAGGACCTGCACATCAACCTGGCAGGCGTAGCACTGGCACTGGACCTGATGGACGAAATCGAGTCCCTGCGGGCGCTGGTACGTCGGCTGGAATAGGTCGTCTGCAAGACGCCCCGCGGACAGGCGCCCGAAATGGATCATTCCAGCGCTAGTTTTACTCAGCATGGTTTGCTGCTGCAGCCTGGCATGCTATCCACTGCGTACGAAAATGCACTACCGGGCTGGGTCAAACGCTCTTATGGAATGCTCCTGCCGGCGGTTGCTGTAAAACTGATTCACGGTATTGCCGGCGATCAAGCAGCCAGATGCCCCTCACGGCAGATCAACCGGACAGCATTGTTCGTAGCTCGGTACGCCGTCACGGCGTTCATACCAGCCCCGTGTACGATTCACGATACCTACGGCTATCAGCATCACCGGCACTTCGATGAGCACACCGACCACAGTGGCGAGCGCAGCGCCTGACTGGAAACCAAACAGCGAGATGGCGGTGGCCACAGCCAGTTCGAAAAAATTACTGGCACCGATCAGCGCGGAGGGCCCGGCGATGCAATGCGGCGAGCGCACCGCGCGGTTGAGCAGGTAGGCCAGACCGGAATTAAAGAACACCTGGATCAGGATCGGCACTGCTAGCAGCACAATGATCAACGGCTGGGCAATGATCTGCTCGCCCTGAAAACCGAACAACAGCACCAGGGTGGTGAGCAGTGCCAGCAGTGACAGCGGGTGCATGCGATCCAGTACCCGCTGCAGGCACAGGTAACCGTGCTCGCGCCTGAGCAGGCTGTTACGCCAGATATTGGCGATCACCAGCGGCACCACGATATAGACCAGCACGGACAGCAGCAGCGTTTCCCACGGCACGGTGATGGCCGACAGGCCAAGCAGTAAGCCGACAATGGGCGCAAAGGCAAAGACCATGATGACATCGTTGAGTGCGACCTGCGACAGGGTGAAATGCGGCTCTCCGTTTGACAGGTTGCTCCACACGAACACCATGGCGGTACAGGGTGCAGCGGCAAGAATGATCAGCCCGGCAATGTAACTGTCGATCTGGTCTGCCGGCAACCAGGTCCGGAACAGGCCGCCGATAAACAACCAGGCCAGCAACGCCATGGAAAACGGCTTCACTGCCCAGTTGACGAACAGTGTTACGCTGACCCCACGCCAGTGTGCGCGTACACCCTTGAGCGCATGCAGGTCGACCTTGAGCAACATGGGGATGATCATCAGCCAGACCAGCACCGCCACCGGCAGGTTGACCTCGGCGATTTCCAGTCTGCCGATGGCGTGAAAGGCACCACTGAAAAAGTGACCCAGCGCGATGCCGGCCACGATGCACAGGAACACCCAGACGGTAAGATAACGCTCAAACAGCCCCATCCCGGCACCGCCCGCTTTTTTCGCCGTGGTTTCGCACTGGACGCTCATGTACCGGTCCCCTGCTGTCCCTGCACCAGGCGCGCGATCAGGTCCTGCACCCGCTCACGCACTTCGTCGCGGGTGGCACGGAACACGGCCATGATTTCCTCTTCGTCGCCGCTCACCCTGGCCGGGTCGTCGAGTGGCCAGTGTTCCTTGCGTGTGCCGGCCGGCAAAACGGGACACTGTTCGTCGGCGTGGCCACAGACGGTGACGACTACATCGGCGGATTCGATCATGGCATCGGTGACCTGTGTGGACTCCTGCGCGGATATGTCCACACCCGCTTCCTGCATCACTGCGATGGCGCGTGGATTTTTGCCATGGCGTTCGATACCGGCCGATTCCACCTGCCAGCCGGCAGGTGCAAACTGTTTTGCCCAGCCTTCCGCCATTTGGGAACGACACGAATTGCCGGTGCACAGAAACAGAAGATTCATGCAGAACTCCTCGCTAACAGTGAAAGCCGGTTCGAAAAACAGACATTGATCAGGCGCAACAGGCGGCACCCGGACGGTTTGGCATCTCTGCCAGGGCCGCGCGATCCGAAATGTAAGGCGTCTGTTCCGCCACGCCCTGCGCTGTGTCCGCCAGAACCTGCTGTGCCCAGTCGGGCAAATCAGCAGATAAGCGGTAATACACCCACAAGCCCTGGCGCCGGTCGCTGACCAGCCCCCATTGGCGTAAATGGGCAAGGTGGCGCGAAATCATCGGCTGGGAGACGCCCAGCGCATGATTCAATTCGCATACACACAACTCCCCTTCTTCATGCAGGAGCAGCAGCGCACGTAGTCGCAGCGGGTGGGCCAGGGCGGTAAAAAGGGTTTCGGCAGTAATGCACATGGCTGGCAATATATGATATTCCATATATTACGTCAAGCATATATTATGTCAGGCCCTAATTCATCCGATGCCGGAACAGCCACCCCGCCACGGCCAGCGTCACCACTGCGATAATGGCCATTGGCCAGTACTGGTTAAAGAGCAGTGCATAGGAATCACCTTCCAGGAAAACACCGCGCAGAATTACCAGGAAGTAACGTAACGGATTGACATACGTCATCTGTTGCACGATTTCCGGCATGTTGGATATGGGCGTTGCGAAACCGGACAGGATGACCGAAGGAACCAGGAACAGGAAAGCACCGAGTATGCCCTGCTGCTGGGTGACTGCCAGCGAGGAAATCATCAGGCCGATGCCCACTGCGGACAGCAGGAACAGGAACATGCCCAGGTACAGCGCGCCCAGGCTGCCGCGCAGCGGCACTTCGAACCAGTAGATGGCCATCAACAGGATGAAGGTGCCTTCGACCAGTCCGATCAGGATACCCGGAAAGGATTTGCCGATCAGGATTTCAATCGGACGCATCGGTGTTACCAGCAGCTGGTCAAAGGTTCCGGCCTCGCGCTCGCGTGCGACCGACAGCCCGGTAACGATGGTGGTAATCACCAGTGTCAACAACCCCACGATCCCGGGCACAATAAACCATCGTGATAACAGGTTTTCGTTATACCAGGGCCGGATCTGCAGTTCCGCGGGTGGTCCCCGCAGGCCGTGCTGGCGCGACCATTCGATATTGAAATCCGTGAAGATGGTGCGCAGGTAACCCAGCGTGAGTAGCGCGGTATTGGAATTACGGCCGTCGATAATGACCTGCGCCGGTGCGGGCTTGCCGCGTTTCAGGTACTCACTGAAGCGGGGCCCGAGGTGCAGCACCAGCAGGACCTCCCTGTTATTGATCAATGGTGCGATCTGTTCATCATGGTCAATGGCGGTAATCAGCCGAAAATGTGGTGACCCGGTAATACGGGCCACCAGCTCCCTGGCCGGTACGCTGCGGTCTTCGTTGTAGACCGCAAGCGGGATGTCATTCAGGTCGAAGGTGGCCGCATAGCCGAAAATGATCAGCTGCGCGATCGGTGGCCCGATCAGTACGATGCGACTCTTCTTGTCGCGCAGTACCGCCAGCAGTTCCTTGATGGCCAGCGCCAGAACACGTTGCAGAGTGTTCATGCGTCCAGCCGCTTATGGAATTTACGCCGCGCCAGGCCAAGGAATATCAGCATCATCACCAGTAGCGCTGCACTGTTGCTGAGTACAATTGGCCAGATATCGCCGGCCAGGAACAGGCTTTGCAGGATCGCCACATAGTAACGCGCCGGTACGATATGGGTGATGACCTGGATGGCGTAGGGCATGGAGCTGATCTGGAAGATGAAACCGGACAGAATAAAGGCCGGCAGGAAGGTAATGACGATCGAGACCTGGCCGGCGACGAACTGGTTTTTGGCGACCACTGAAATCAACAGACCCATGCCCAGCGCCACCAGCATGAACAACGCGGAAGCAGCCGTCAGCGCCCAGAACGAACCGCGCAAGGGTACGTCGAACTGCCACAGTGCCATGGCCACACTCAGCAGCATGCCGCCCATGCCCAGCAGAAAATACGGCACCAGCTTGCCTACTACCATTTCACCGATACGAATCGGCGTCACCATCAGCGCCTCCATGGTGCCGCGCTCCCATTCACGCGCCACCACCATGGAGGTCAGCATGGCACCGATCAGGGTCATGATGACGGCGATCAGCCCCGGCACCAGGAAATTGCGGCTGCGCACTGCGGCGTTGAACCAGATGCGCGGCTCGAGCACTACCGGCACCTGCAGTTCCACGCCCTGGCTGCGCGCAAAGTCACCCAGCCAGGTCTGCCATACCCCCTGGATGTATCCCTCGGTAATGCGTGCCTGGTTGGCGTCGACGCCGTTGACGATGACGCCGATGGGCGCATCACCCTGCGATAGCAGGCGGCGGCTGAAATCATTGCGCAGCCAGACAATGCCGAACACCTCGCGCAGGTCAAAAGCCTTTTGGGCGGCCTGGATATTCTCAAACGGCCGTGGATCAAAATACTCGGAATGCCGGAACGCACCGATCAGGCTGGCAGTATTGGCATCCGCCTGTTCCACCACCATGGCCAGCGGCACGTTGCGCGCGTCCAGCGATACACCGTAGCCGAACAACAGCAACAGCACCACGGGCATGACAAAAGCGATGGCAATACTGGACGGATCGCGCAGGATCTGCAGGCTTTCCTTGCGGACCATGCCGCGCAGGCGCATGCGTTTGGCGGCCATCGGTGTCATGCCGCACTGCCCTGCTGTGCGCTTTCGTGTGCCTCGATCAGGCCGATGAAAGCATCCTCCATGGTCGGGTCCGGTGTCTGCTCGTTACGAAAGCGCGCCTTCATGTCGGCCGGGGTGCCTTCCGCCAGCACCTCGCCCTCAGCCATGATGACCAGCCGGTCGCAGTAGTTGGCCTCGTCCATGAAATGGGTGGTCACCAGCACCGTGACACCCGACTCCGCCAGCGCGTTGATGCGCTGCCAGAATTCACGGCGCGCCAGCGGGTCGACACCCGAGGTAGGTTCATCCAGGAACAGGATGTCGGGCTCGTGCATCAGCGCAGCGGCCATGGCCAGGCGCTGCTTGTAACCCAGCGGCAGGTCACCGCTGGTGACATTGGCATACTCCACCAGTTCGAAGCCGTCCAGCGCCCAGTGGATACGTTGCCGCGCACGCGCGCGACCGAGCCCGTAGGCGCTGGCAAAAAAGCGCAGGTTCTGCAGCACCGTCAGGTCCACGTACAGCGAAAACCGCTGCGCCATGTACCCCAGCCTGCCGCGCGCGCGTGCCGCGGCGTAGCGCAGGTCCAGGCCGGCAACATGCACCTCGCCGGCGGACACGGGCAACAAACCGCACAGCATGCGGAAAGTCGTCGACTTACCCGCCCCGTTGGCACCCAGCAGGCCAAAAATCTCGCCGCGCTGAACACGGAAACTGACGCCCTTGACCGCGTAGAAATCGCCGAAGCGACGTTGCAGGTCTTTTACCTCGATAACGGCGTGGTCGTCCGTTGCTGCCGCGACGGAACGGGTGGCAAGGTCGGCGACCGGCTGCGTGACTGCTGCCTGCCCACCCTTGAGTGTGGCGATGAACGCATCCTCGAAAATCGGCTCGGCCGGCCTGATATCCAGGCCTTCGATGCCGGCCAGCGCCTCCGGTAACGTCGGCATGCCACCCTGCGCGGTCACCACACGCACCTGCTCACCCTCGATGATGGCATCGACAATACCCGGCGCGGCACTGAGCCGGCCCTGCAAGGTGCGCTTGCCGATCGATCCGGCGCTGACATGAAAGCTGCGGCCGCGCATCGGTTCGCTGAAACTCGCGGGTGTACCCTGCCCCAGCTGTTTACCCTGGTGCATCAGGATGACTTCATCACAGCGTTCGGCCTCATCCAGGTAGGCTGTGCTCAGCAGTACACTCATACCTTCATCACGCACCTGCCGGTAGACGATTCCCCACAGCTCGCGGCGGGAAACGGGATCGACGCCCACGGTGGGCTCATCCAGCAGCAGCAGCCGCGGTGGCCGCACCAGTGTGCAGGCCAGGCCCAGTTTCTGTTTCATACCGCCGGACAGTCGTCCGGCCAGGCGCCGGGTGAAGGGGGCCAGGCCGGTCATGTGCATCAGCTCGCGGTAACGTGCGGCGCGTTCGCGTTTCGGAACACCCTGCAGGTCGGCATACAGGTCCAGGTTCTCCTGCACGCTCAGGTCTTCGTACAGGCCGAAACGCTGTGGCATATAGCCTACCGAGGACTGTACGAGCAACGGTTGTTTGACGACATCGATACCCAGCACTTCGATGCTACCTGCGTCAGGGGCCAGCAGTCCGGCCGCCAGGCGCATCAGCGTTGTCTTGCCCGCGCCATCAGGACCGATCAGACCGGTTACCCGGCCGGGTTCGGTGCGGATAGTAACCGCATCCAGCGCCTGAACGGCCATGCCGCCGGCAACAAAGGTCTTGCTGACAGCCCCGAAAACGAGCGCCGCTGTGTTGGCCACTTCAGCCGTTCCCCTGCTCCGTACAATCCGGGGTGTTATGACCGGGCTCCGGTTCTGGCTGGTCGAGCGGAATGCTTACCGTGGCCGGCATGCCCAGGCGCAGTTCGTCCTGCGGATTACACACGTACACGCGTACCTGGTAAACGAGGCGGGTGCGCAGTTCGGGGGTTTCCACGTTCTTCGGGGTGAACTCGGCAGTCGGCGATATAAAACCGATCCAGCCTTTGTAGACCTTGCCGGGGTAACTGTCGGTGGAGACATCCGCCGACATGCCGAGCGCCAGCTTGCCCAGCGTCGTCTCCTGGGCATAGGTGCGCACCCAGACCGGGTTGGTCAACGCCATGGTGAGCACCGGTTTCTGCGGCGATGCCATGTCGCCGGGTTCCAGTATGCGGTTGCGGATAATGCCGTCAGCGGGGGCAAAAAGCTCGGTATCCTTGAGCACTTCCCTGGCCAGCGCCAGTTGCGCTTCATCCACTTTCAGCATGGCCTTCGCTTCCTCGATATCCTCGACGCGAGGGCCTTCCACCGCCAGCGCCAGCGCTTCCTGGGCCACTTTCAGGTTGGCGCGCGCGGTATTGAGACTCGCTTCCGAATCGTCTACCGCCTGTCTGGACGCCGCGCGCTGTTTAAACAGCTTTTTGTTACGTTCAAAAGTAAGCTCGGCATCGAGCAGTTTGGCTTTTGCAGCGGCCACGTCCGCGCGGGCCTGGCGTATTTCTTCCGGCCGGCTGCCGGTCTCCAGGCGGGCCACAATGGCCTTCTGTGACGCGACCTTCGCTTCTGCTGCGGCGTACTCCGCCTGCATGCGTTCCCGGTGCAGGGTCGCCACCAGCTGTCCCTTGCGCACCCGGTCGCCTTCCTGCACCAGCAGTTTGTCGATGTGCTCACTGTTATTGAAGGTCAGGTCGACTTCGCGGATATCCACGTTGCCATACAGCACCAGGCGGCTGGCATCACCCGCATCCTGCCGCTTGCTGTACCACCAGCTGCCGGCTGCGATCACCAGCACCAGCGGGATGATCAGTGCCCTGGTTTTTGCTTTTTTGTTCATTACTGCTCCCGCCGGTTTGCGCTGATTGTTCAGGAAACGGTAAGTAACCCGCCGTCCGGGACTGCTCCCGGGAAACCCTGGTTGATTCAGGCTTCCCTCAGCAAACAGGCTCTACCTGGTGTTAACAGGCCCCGGGAATTACAAAGGATGAAAGCGGGCGCTTCTGATGAATTCGTCATTCCGGCGTATGCCGGAATCCGGGGTATTGAATCACTGAATCCCGGCACACGACAGGATTACGGTAGTCGAATTGATCCGTGCACCCTGATCAGCAGGCTTCCTGCTACCCCCTGCCTTTGATTCCCAGTTTCGTCTCCACGTCCAGAACCAGTCTCGTAGTCTTCAATACTACATCAGGGTTCAGACTCATGGAATCAATCCCTGCCTCGACCAGGAACCCGGCTATTTCCGGGTAATCCGACGGCGCCTGGCCGCACAGCCCGGAATGCCGCTTGTTGCGTTTGCAGCCCTCGATGGCCATGCGAATCATGGCTTTTACACCCGGGTCCCGTTCGTCAAACTCGAAAGCCACCACATCCGAGTCCCGGTCGACACCAAGCGTCAACTGGGTAAGATCGTTGGAGCCGATGGAAAAACCGTCGAAAACGGCGGCAAAGGCATCGAGCTGGATGACGTTGTTGGGGATTTCGCACATGACGTAGATTTCCAGGCCGTTGTCACCGCGCTTCAGGCCGTGTTCGGCCATGGTGGCAATGACCTTTTCGCCCTCCTCCACGCGCCGGCAGAACGGGATCATGAGTTTGACGTTGCTCAGGCCCATGTCGTCACGTACGCGTTTCATGGCCGCGCACTCCATGGCAAAGCCCTCCGCATAGGAGGGGTGGCTGTAACGCGCCGCGCCACGGAAACCCAGCATGGGGTTCTCTTCCTCCGGTTCGAACCAGCGGCCACCCAGCAGGGTGGCATATTCGTTGGTCTTGAAATCAGACATGCGTACCACTACCGGTTTGGGGTAAAAAGCGGCCGCAATCGTGCCTACGCCCTCGGAGAGGCGTTGAACAAAGAACTCGCTGCCGCTCCTGTACTGTTCTGACAGCGCGAGCACCTTTTCCCGCTCCTGTTCGTCCTCGATGCGTTCCGGGTGCAACAGGGCCATGGGGTGCGCCTTGATGTATTCGTTGATGATAAATTCCATGCGTGCCAGGCCGACGCCGTCATTGGGCAGGAAACTGGTTTTGAAAGCGATCTCCGGGTTGCCGAGATTGATCATGATCCCGGTCGACGGCCGTCGCAGGCCAGAAAGGTCGGTTTGCTCGATGTTGTATTCAAGCCTGCCGGGGTAGACACGGCCGATATCGCCCTCGGCGCAGGACACGGTCACCAGGTCACCATCATTGACCACGCGCGTGGCTTCGCCGCTACCGACCACGGCCGGAATACCCAGCTCGCGGGCAATGATCGCGGCATGGCAGGTACGTCCGCCCCGGTTGGTAACGATGGCGGCCGCCGTTTTCATCACCGGCTCCCAGTCAGGCGTAGTGGTATCGGAGATCAGTACCTCACCCGGCCTGAAATACTTCAGGTGATCCAGATCACAGATGACCCGCGCTTTCCCGACCGCGATTTTGGCGCCGACTGCGCGGCCCGTGATGACCGGCGTCTGCTGGTGGGCGGCAAGATGATACTCCTCCAGCATGCTGCCCTGGCGCTGGGATGCGACCGTCTCGGGACGTGCCTGCACCATGTAGAGTTCACCATCGATACCGTCCTTGGCCCACTCCATGTCCATAGGTTTGTTCTGGTAATGCTGCTCGACGCGGATGGCATAGTCGGCCAGTGTCATCGCCTCGTCGTCGCTGATACAGAAGCGCGCGCGTTCCCCGGGAGAGGTCGTTACATTGCGCACCGTGTGACGGGTGCCGCCACGACCGTAGATCATTTTCAGTTTCTTGCTGCCCAGCGTGCGGCGCAGGACTGTGCGGTGTCCCCTGACAAAGGTCGGCTTGTGTACGTACAGCTCGTCCGGGTCTACCGCACCCTGCACCACGTTCTCGCCGAGCCCGTAGGCAGCTGTTATAAACACCACATCCCTGAAACCGGTTTCGGTATCCAGCGAAAACATCACGCCGGACGATGCCAGGTCAGAACGCACCATCTTCATGACACCAATGGACAAGGCCACCTTGAAATGGTCAAACCCCTGGTCGATGCGGTAGTGGATGGCACGGTCGGTAAACAGGCTGGCAAAACAGCGCCTGCAGGCGTCCAGGTATTCAGCCTCACCGCGAATGTTCAGGTAGGTATCCTGCTGACCGGCGAAGCTGGCAGTCGGCAGGTCTTCCGCGGTGGCCGAACTACGGATCGCCAGGCTCATGTCCTCGCCGTATTCCTCGCGCAGCCTGCGGTAGGCATCCAGCATCTGCCCGCGCAGGTCATCGGGCAGGGGTGCCGCGTAGACAATGGAACGCGCCTGTGCACCACGCTCGGCAAGGTCAGATACGTTGTCGGGGTCGAGTCCGTCCAGTGCCGCGCGTAACGCATCCCAGGCACCGGCACTGTCGAGCACATAGCGGTACGCATCCGCGGTGGTAGCGAAACCGTTAGGCACTTTTACACCCTGCGGTGTCAGTTCCCGGTACATTTCGCCCAGCGATGCATTCTTGCCGCCCACGATCGGCACATCCTGAATGCCTATTTCATTAAAGAAACGTATGAATTTAGTATCATTACTCATTGTATTTCCATGTATTTATTCAGACTTCAGTACCGATGCCGGTATATCCTTCATACCCTGTCCGTGCATCAGGTGCGCACTGTATGCCTGCCTCCGGGCAGGGTGCAGCAACCTGGCTGACAGCGGGGATGACCACTTGTTCACGGGCGAGCCCGCTCCTACACTGTGGCCCCGTCATCGCGCGCCAGTATGCGCACAAAAGGAAACCGGGATCTTGATCGGAATCATCTTTATCTGGATTGCCACCCTGCTGGGGCTGTGGATCGTTACCCTGGTGTTACCCGGTGTACGGGCCAATACCACCGGCGGACTGATCCTCGCCGCACTGGTACTGGGACTGGTGAACACCTTCATCCGGCCGGTGCTGTGGTTCCTGACCCTGCCCCTGACGGTACTGACCTTCGGCCTGTTCGCGCTGGTGGTCAACGCCATCACTATTTCGCTGACCGCCTCCCTGGTCAGCAACTTTGAAGTCGACGGCTTCGGATCGGCGCTGCTGGCGGCCATCATCATGGCGCTACTTGGCATCCTGGGTTTCGCCGCACTCGAGTGGTTAATGATGGGTAGTGTACACTGGACCTATATTGAACAGTATCGTGGTGGCTCCTTCATATAAGGAACCTCACAGCCGTCCCGTTAACCTTTGTAACGAGCACACAGGTGAGAACATGAAACCGGTACCGGCAGAATCCAGCGCCAGAGTATTCCGCACGTGACCAGGAAAAAACATCACCGGCCGGAAGTCCCCCTACCCGCACATCCCCGACAGCGCAAGCAGGCACTGCCGTGGCAGACACCCAAGCCGCGAGCAGAAGACCCGGACGCACCGGCCAAACTGGAACAGATCCTCAACAGCCCGAGCTACATCCAGGCCGACCGGGATACCGGGTTTCTCGCCCGCGACGATGCCCGCGCTATACGCCTGCAGCTGGACTACCTGAAACCGGAAATACTACTGAACCAGCACGGCATACTGCATACCATTGTGGTGTTCGGCAGTACCCGCATCAGTGAACCGGCGGCGGCAAAAACAAAGGTAAATGCGCTGCGTGAAGCCCTGGCCGCTGCCCCGGAGGACCAGAAGCTGCAGCGCCGCCTGTATGTAGCCGAACGCATCCTGGAAAAAAGCCGCTATTACGATGTCGCGCGGGAATTCGGGCAGCTGGTCGCCAATGCCGGCAACGGCCCGGATGATTCACGACTGGTGGTAATGACCGGAGGCGGACCGGGCATCATGGAAGCCGCCAACCGCGGGGCACACGACAAAAAAGCAAAAACCATCGGCCTGAATATCTCACTGCCGCACGAACAGTACCCGAACCCGTACATCACCCCCGAGCTGTGTTTCCGCTTTCACTATTTTGCCCTGCGCAAAATGCACTTTTTGCTGCGCGCCCGGGCACTGGTGGCCTTTCCCGGCGGCTTCGGCACTTTTGATGAGCTGTTCGAAACCCTTACCCTGATACAGACGCGCAAGATCAAACCGTTGCCCGTGATCCTGGTGGGCGAATACTACTGGCGCAAGGTGCTGGATGTCGATTACATGGTGGAAGAAGGCGTCATCGACGAAGAAGACCGCAACCTGTTCTGGTATGCGGAAACCGCAGAGGATATCTGGGAAGGCATCCTGTGCTGGCACGAAACCAATGGAGAACCACTGTGAAAATCGCTTTCCACGGAGCCGACCGGACCGTGACCGGCTCCTGTCACCAGGTCAGCTGCAATGGCAGGAACATACTCATCGACTGCGGCCTCTACCAGGGCGGACGCGAACTGACCGAAGAAAACGCGGAACCGTTCGGCTTTGAGCCGGCGGACATCGATTTCCTGCTGCTGACGCACGCACACCTGGATCACTGCGGGCGCATACCGTTGCTCGCCAAACGTGGTTTTGCCGGCGAGATCATCACTACCGCCGCCTCCCGGGAACTGGCCCGCCTGGTCATGCTGGACGCAGCCGGCCTGCAGGAGGAAGAAGCCGCCTACCAGACCCGCAAGGCCGCCCGCCACGGCAACCACGTGCAGGACATCCAGCCGCTGTATACCGTACTCGATACCCTGAACTGCCTGGACTACTTCGGGCGCAAGGCCTCCTTCCACCAGCCACTGCAACTGGCACCCGGTATCCGGGCGACCTTTTTTGAAGCCGGCCATATTCTCGGCTCCGCCAGTATCCTGCTGGAGCTGGAAGAAGACGGCCGCACACGCAGCCTGCTGTTTTCAGGAGACCTCGGTTATTCCAACCGCGCGATCCTGCGTAACCCGGCGCCACCGCCGCACGCGGATATCGTGATCATGGAAACCACCTACGGCGATCGCCTGCACAAACAACTACAGCCTTCCATCGAGGAACTCTACACCGCGATCAACGACACCTTTCGGCGCGGCGGCAATGTCATTATCCCGACCTTTGCACTGGAACGGGCACAGGAACTCCTCTATTACCTGCGCGCCGGCGTGGATGAAAATCGCATTCCACGCACTACCCAGGTGTTTCTCGATTCGCCAATGGCCATCTCTGCAACAGAGATCTTTGAACGCCACCCCGAGTGCTACGATGCCGAAACCCTGAAACTGTTCAGGGATGGTAACGATCCATTCCGGCTGCCTGCGCTGCATTTTACCCGCCAGACCAGCGACTCCATGGCCATCAACCGGCTCAGCGGCGGCGCGGTGATCATGGCGGGTTCCGGTATGTGTACCGGTGGACGGGTACGCCACCACCTCAAGCACAACCTGTGGCGCCGTGACAGCAGTGTCGTCTTCGTCGGCTACGCCGTACGCCATACGCTGGCACGACGTATTATCGATGGCGCAAAGAGCGTGCATATCTTTGGCGAGGAAATCCCGGTACACGCCAGCATCTACATGATCGGCGGTTTTTCCGCCCACGCCGACCAGGCCGAGCTGCTGGCCTGGCACCAGGCAACCGGGCAACCGGAGATCACCTGCCTGGTGCACGGCGAGGAAGACACCATGAAAAAATTTGCCCGGCACCTTGAAAACACCGAGATCCGGATGCCGGAAATGCACCAGGTCTACGATCTTTAACGGCACACAAGGCTGCGCCCGCAATGACGGGAAGCAAATCCCGAGCAGGGAATTCAACCGGGAAAGCCCGGTAATTTCATCCTCACGGGAACTGACAGGTGCTTATTTTGTTCTAAACTTGTTAGTATGAGCCGATAATCAGTATAACTTTACTGCACGGAGGAAGTTCCCATGAGAAGACTCTATTTCCTGTTACCGGACCTGGATACCACCCACAAGGTAGTCGACGAATTACTGCTGGCACGTATTGAAGAACGGCATATACACGTCATCGCCAGGGAAGGTACGGCACTGGAAGATCTGCCGGAAGCCAGCCTGGTCCAGAAAAGCGATTTTGTACCTGCGGTGGAACGCGGCATTGCCATGGGCGGCGCTACCGGTGTAGTCGCAGGGCTGGCCGCACTGGCATTCCCGGGCGTGGTCATTGCCGGTGGTGCGTTACTGGCCATGGGTCTGGCAGGTGCCGGCATGGGGGCCTGGCTGGGTGGCATGATCGGCATGGACGTGGAAAACACCCACATCCGGCAATTCGAGGACGCAATTCAGAACGGGCAACTGCTGGTACTGGTGGATGTCCCCAGGGATCGCGTCGAAGACATCCAGGAACTGGTCAAGAAGCATCACGCCGAAGCGGATTTCGAAGGTACCGAGCCAACCATACCGGCCTTTCCCTGAAACCCGCAAACGCTGTAGTGCCGTCATGCACACCGGCTGACCGACGCCGCCTGCCAAAGCGACGGCGGGCCGGTTTTGCACAGGCCGGCACTGGTTTGGCCGAATGCCGGGTCCGCAGGGCCTGTTAACACTATGCGAACAGGCCCGGGTTCAGGTATTGCGTTTCAGAAATGCCTCAAGACGGCCTGCCGCCTCGCCCGGCCGGCTGACAACGGAACCGATCAGCTCGAACAAGGGGTAATCCTTTGCCCGGAACAGGCTGTGCCGTCTGATCATTTCCAGGGTATGCACGCCCTCCCCCGCGATCCCCTCGACCTCTCCCCGCGCCAGCCTGCAGCCCAGTTCGTGGTGGTGTGAATTCCTGCTGGTCGCCGTCGTGACCAGATCGCCCAGCCCGGCGAGGTGCCAGGGGCTGCCGGCTGCGCCACCCATGCGACGCACGATCCGGTCCAGCTCGCGGATCGAGGCGACTGCCAGGTAGCCGCGCACGTTGTCTCCCATCTGCAGTTCGTCGGCCATGCCGAAGACCATGGCATAGACATTTTTCAGGATCACCGACCAGCTGATGCCGCTAATGTCCGGACTGTACTCGATCAGCAGACGGGTCTCTGCAAACAGCGCCTTCACCGCCCGCTCGGTTGTTTTCCCTGTACAGCCGAGCTGCGCAAAGCCGTAACGTCCCGCGCGTATCTCCTCCGAGATCATCGGGCCATACAGCAGGGCATAGGGATGCCGGGTTCCCAGGACTTCGGCAAACACCTGGGCAGCGGTCTGCCCGTTTTCGTCCAGCCCCTTGGCAATACTGATACAGATGGCGTGCGGCGCCAGCAAGGGCAGCAGGCGCGTGACCACTTCATGGTGTGGACTGACCGGCAGGCAGAACAACACCAGGTCGGCAGCAGGCGCCACCTCCTCAAGAACAGCGGACTGAAAACCGTCGAGCGGGTATTTCTCCCAGATATCCAGCTGCACGCGTTCGCACAGCAGGGTCTGCATGGCGTGCCCCATTTCACCATACCCCAGCACCAGCACCCTGGTTTTCCTCATCAGCCCTCGTCCTCACGGTTGTCCGACCATGCCAGTACACGCTTGTGCAGTTCCATCACCAGCAGTACGGAAAGTGCCAGCCCCAGCAACTCCAGCCAGTGTTGCAGTGAAACCGGCTGGATGCGCAGCACGTCGCGCAGTCCGGGAGTATACATGGCGCCGATGTGTACCAGCTGCGCGACTACCGTTCCCAGCAACAGCAAGGGATTCCGCAACGGACTGTGCCGGAACACCGAGCGTGTTTCCGAACGGCTGTTGAATACGTGGATATTCTCGAACAACACCATCAACAGCAGCGTACTATTACGCGCTTCATCGAGACTGAACCCGCGCCCCAGCAACCACTGGTAGACCAGGAAGGCCACCATCCCGATCACCAGCGCCGACAGCAGCACCCGCTCGATCATCAGGCGATTGAAAACCGGTTCCTGCGGCGGCCCATGGCGATACCGACCTGGGCCGCATGCAAGGCCGGTGCATCATTGGCGCCGTCACCACTGACCGCAACGAAATGTCCCTGCCGTTGCAGCGACTGCACGATACCCAGTTTCTGGCTCGGCTCCACGCGGGCAAACACGCGCGCGTCCCGGGTCAGCCGGCACGCGGTCGCCGGCTTCCAGCAGGACGATATCGCCCGTCACCAGCCCGGTTGCATCAATTTCATGGCTGTCACCACCGCGCAACACGCGACAGCGGGTTGCCACCAGTTCCCCGAGCGACTGCGCGGCACGCTGTGCCGAAAACTCCTGCAGGGTACCGATCACAGCGTTGAGCAGCAGTACGGCAAAGATAAACCCGGCATCGGACCAGTGCCGGATCGACAGCGACAGCAGGGCCGCTGCCAGCAGCACATAGATCAACGGGCTGGCAAACTGGCGCAGGAATACCTGAGCCAGGCCCGGTGGCCGGGCACGCGGCAGGCGGTTGGGCCCGTAGCGCTCCAGGCGTGCAGTCGCCTCGGCCTGGCTCAGGCCATGCCGGGAACCCTGCAGGACATCGACAACCGCGTCGGCTGACCGGGCGTGGGGTGGAAAAATGGATTGCATCATAGCAGTGACACTGGACCGGTTCCGGCTACTGTACCGCCTGACGCTGACCGGGGCACCATCAGATTCGTCGGCCGTGGCAGACAGGGCCACATGCCCCGTGACGAATCTCAACGCTGACAAGCCTTGCACTACGACAATCCACCCGGAATACAGCCAGATGTTATAGTAGCGCTTCCCTTTTTGACCTGTATGCACAAGGAGCAGGCAGTGGTACCCATACACTTCCGGCACACCGGCCAATGGCTGCAGATGGCAGTCCTGGCAGCCACCACCCTCTTTTTATCTACTGGCTGCTCGACCGACCAGGTGCACTCTTCGGTACAGTTCGAGGCCATTTCACTGGCCGCGGATGACCTGGAAACCTGGGGACTGGGATTCATTACGCCGTCCACCGTGACCGGGCAGGAACAGGACGTGCAGAACCTCGCGTTTGTGTTTGCCCGGGTGCTGGAAAAAGAACGCCCCGACATCCACGTCGTCAGTCTTCCCGAAGCACTGAGTTCAGTCAACCGGGCCGGCCTTGCCGACACATACAAACAGATGTACGTCGACTACAGTGATACCGGTATCTTCAAGAAAGACGCGCTGCACCGGGTGGGCGAAGTCATCGGTGTGCGCTATCTCGCACAGCTGAAACTGTCCAGCTTCAACCAGAACTCCAGGGGCCGTTTCAGTTTCCTCGGCTTGCGCCTGATGCAGACCAAGGCAGCCAATATCCGCCTCTTTCTGCAAATCTGGGACAGTGACAGCGGCGCCATCGTGTGGGAGGGCGCAGAGGAAATGAACTATGCCTGGGACACCTCCAGCGAAAAACCGGTCACTTTCCAGCTGATCGTGGAGGAGATCGCCCGCAACCTGGTCAACAAGTTACCGGGGGCGCCTGACAACCCTGCACAATAGAGTTGAAACAACTTGTTTCAATCGGAGCAAAACGCGTGAACACTCGCACCACCCCGCTGCACCGGATCAGCGACGTCAGCAAACTGCTCGGCATGTCCGCCGACACATTGCGGTACTACGAAAAGATCGGCCTGATCCCGAAAGTGCAACGCAGCGGCGGTGGTGTGCGCCTGTACAGCGAAGCCGACCTGTCGCGCCTGCGCTTTATCCGTCGCGCACAGAGCATGAACTTTTCCCTGGCGGAAATCGGTGCGCTGCTGAACATGCGCGAAGACCCGCAACACGCACGCGATGAAGTACGCGAACTGACGCGTGGCAAGCTGGCTGCCGTGGAACGGCAACTGGCAGAACTGGATACCCTGCGCAGGGAACTGCAGCTGCTGGTCAACCTGTGCACCGGCAGCGAGGAAGGTTGCCCGATCATCGACGGGATCGATAAAAAACGGTAACCGTTTCAGGCACTGTGTACGGTGACCTGCTGTGCTTCACCGAGCAGGAGCTCGCAGGCCCGCTCTACGTCACGGCGCTGGCCGCTGACCAGCAACAGGTAGTGTTCTGCGTGAATGGCCTGTTCATACTCTTCGATACTGTGCCGCGGGATACCCAGACCATATAACGCCTTGCCCGGCACAGAAAGCCCCGCAACGCCCTCACTCTCCCCACGTATCATCAGGGACACGATCTGCCCTGCCGCAGCCAGTGCTCCGTTGCCCGGCACCCAGAAACAGGCCGCATCCGGCAACAGCTGCCATACCTGCGCCCAGGTGGCGCTGGCCGGTCCCCAGAAGCGCGCCTGGCGATCAGTCAGGCAGAACCCGATGGGTACTACCTGCGCATGGCCACCTTTCCCCAGCACTGACACCTGCTGCAGGTCGCTACCCGCGGCCTGCAGGCTGTGCAGCGCTTTTGCCAGGCAGCCGCCGCCCGGATAGATCGAAACACAACTGTTTTGTTCCATAGGACCCTATGCCAACAGATGGCATCCCTGAATAACCGGCAGCCAGGTGCACCATAAAAAGGAACGATACAAAGGGCTGTCATCTGGGTGACAGCCGTCAGCCGGTACTGGCATTCTCTGGTCACAGTCGTTACCCGGCACCGCCCGCAGACCGGGCGTCATTCTGCCTGGCGGTCAATTTCCTCCGAAAATTCAGATCCATACAAGGAACCTGGTGAATAACATGGCGGTGTCCCGTTGCGGCATTACAACGCTGGACCTGGCGCAGAAAAGATCCTACAATATGGGATATATTTCCCATTAATTGGTTTGTGGGACAAACAGGTATGCAAAGGACGCGCAGGCCGTTTAATGAACGTCATCGACAACACAGCTGTAAGGCCAATGCTATGAATACGCCCGTAAAAACAGACAAAAGACGTACTGAACGAAGGCGTGATTTCAATTCGAAGCTGGCAACCCGGTCTGCGTCTGCTGCGCATCCCGGTGCCTGTCAGGACCGTCGCAGTATGCCGGACCGCAGGCTCAATAACATTCAGCTTGAATTCATTCCGCTGCAGCTGGTTTAGTGCGGGCAGATCACGCGGTAGCCGGCTCCCGGGTCAACGCCGGGATGAAATCCCGGCAGCATGGCCGGATCAGGAATTTCTGCATGAATCAGCGTTTACTTAAGTAACGATGCGCACATACAGTCCCATTACGATCATGTAGGCTCGCCGTACTGCGCACTTGTTTCAGGTGCGTCTGAGGCTGACTAACTACCGTGTATTATTCGACCTTTTTCTTTGAACGGTCGCCGGCAAAATATCTGCTACATGCCCCCGTAGTCAACCCGGATCCCGGCGAGTCTATAAGCGTTTGGTGAAATGACTACTGTACATGTAGGATGGTGTAGTCAGCCAGCTAAATAATGATCGCTAAAAACACATTGATGGACGCACGGAGGATCACTGATGAACCTGGAAAGAACCACCCTTTCGATCTCGATCGGCATTGCCCTGGGGATGGCAAGCTATACCACGCATGCCGCTCTGACCAGCAGTGCAACACTCGATTTTTCCCTGGGAACGGCAGAAGTAATCAGCTGCAGCAACGGCACCACACCACCTTGCACCAATACTGCCTACAACGTCACAGATATCGTTGGCTCCTATTTCAGTATGGAACTTAACGGTGACGGTGTGGTCGCCCCGTTCGAAAAATTCCCCATTGGCAGCTTCAATGGTATCCATATCGGGACTGTGCAAGCAGCTAGCGGCAGTCACACCGGACTGATCAACGGTAGCGAGCAACCCGATATCGATAGCCCCTGGCTTTTCTCGGGAAGCGTCGGCATGCACCAGACAACCTCACCCATCACGGTCAATGGTGGTTCGGGCGACAACCTCACCCTGGATATGAGCGGCTGGAATATTACCTGGAATGGCATTCCGAGTATCCCGATGGTTCAGCAAGGAGCCGCCTCCATCAGTTGCACCACCGGTAGCAGCTGTTCAGATGGCAGTAACTACACGCTGGATGCCGCTTTCCATGTGACCGGTGCCGGTTTTACAACGATCCCCTATACCGTGCATCTCGAAGGGCAGGTAAGCAACGTGCCGGTACCGGCCGCCGCCTGGCTGTTCGGCTCGGGTCTGGCAGGACTGCTGACATTCGCCAGGCGCAGAAAAACCGGCCAGGCTCCGACTGCTGCAACCAGGGCCGTGAACGGCTGACTCCCGACCTTCAACGCCGGGATGAAATCCTGGTGCGCTGTGCCGGCCGGGGATCGACCTCTCCCGCGTACTCCTGCAGGGATTCCAGCTCCGCAACCTCCGTGTGGAACTTGTCCCGGTGCAGGATACCCTGCCTGCGCCAGTGCTGAAGGTGCCGGTTGATCACCTGGCGCACCGACCCCACCATGCGCGCCAGTGCATCATCGTGCAGGTCATGGATCAGCCGCAGGTGCAATTTTTCATCGCCTGACTGCGGGTGCTGTGGTGCAACATGGCGCAGAATCAGGCGCGCCAGGCGCGTCATGGTGTCGTGCAGGGCAAGGTCGGTAGCCAGGTCTTCCATCCTGCGCATCTGTTCACCGAGGTAGGGCAGGAAGTTGCGATTGAATTCGGGGTGCCGGTCGATCCATGCACGCGCGGCGTCAATCGGTACCGAGATCAGCGCAACATCATCCAGCGCAACGGGTACCACCTCGTGCGGCCGGGTATTCAGCAGGGTCACCACGTCGATGCCATCGCCGGGCCCGAGGATATACAGGGTGATGCTTCTACCGGTATGCGGATTGATGCGCGCCACTTCCAGGCGCCCTTCAATCAGCAGGTAGAAACGCTGCTGGAAAATCTCCGGGTCCAGTTGCACACCCCGCCGCCAGGTGTCACGCCGGAACAGCGCCAGCATGTCATCAAGCAAGGCATCGGACAGGCCGGCAAACAACGGGGAACGTGACAGGACGTCTTTACAGTGCCGGTAGTAGACCGGGTCTCTTTTCATTACCGGCAGCTCTCTTCAGCGGGTCATGAACGGAACCGGCAGTATGACAAATCAACCCGCATTTAGACACCCTGCCGGGACCTGCCGGGCGCTGTCAGCGACGGATGCGCCGAAATTCCTGCACCAGCGACCCCAGCTCCCGTACCAGCATCTCCCGGCCGGTGCTGGAACGGTAGACGGTTTCCACCAGCAGGCTGCCGGCAAAAGTTGCCCAGATCGCCCAGAAAGACAGGCGGCTGGTCTGCCACTGGTAGATCATCAGGGCAACGAACACGCCCAGCGTAAGCAGCCAGCCAGTGACGATAATCCAGCGTCGGCCACCGCACTGCGGCGTCATGCGGTAGTGCGCCGCCAGCACAAACAGGTAGATCACCATGACCACGGCGCTGGTCACCGATGCGATACCGCTCAGGTTCAGCAGCAGGGTAAAAAACAGGCTGAGGACGACAGTGATGTACAGGCCCTCCGGCGCCTGGAACCAGGCCTTGCGCTGGAATACCGGTGGCAGTTCACCATCGCGCGCCAGTGCATAGGCGATATTGGCTCCGCCATAGAGGGTCGCGTTCAATGCCGATGCAATGGAAAACAGGGCGCCAACGGATACCAGGATATACCCCCAATGGCCAAGAAACGGTTTCGCCGCCTCGGCCAGCGCAAAATCCTCGGCCTTCACCAGGGCCGGCAGCGGCAGATTGCCCACCGCAACCACGGAGACGAGGATATACACGACCGAGACGATAAAAATACTCAGAAAGATGGCGCGTGGGACATTGCGCTGCGGGTCACGCATGTGTTCCGAGGCGTTAGTGACCAGCCCGAAGCCCATGTACGCCAGGAAAAATACCGCGGTTCCGTCGAGTGCCTGCCGGGCGTGGTGCGCACCCAGTTGCGGCATAATCCAGTCGAGGTGCACGCTGCGCATTCCCAGCACCACAAACAGGCCAAGTATGGCCAGCTTGACCAGCACGATGACAAACTCGACCCTGCCGACGCGTTCCGAGCCGGCCAGGTTCAGGAACATGAAGGCCAGTACCACCGCCACTTCCACGACAGCGCGGCTTACTGTGCCGGTTTCCACCGACAGCAGGGGTAACAGGTAGCCCGCAAACCCCTTGGCAAACAGGGAAATCGAGACCACGTAGCTCATCCAGAAAAGGAAACTCAGCGCCCCGGTGAGCAGGTTGTCACCAAATCCCTGCAGGATGAATTCCATCGGCCCCGCGTTGGAGATGATTTTCGCGCCCATCACCGCGTAGGAATAGGCCACCAGCAGGGCAATCAGACCGGACAGCACAAACACCAGCGGCAGGTTCTGCCCCGCGGTGCGCGCACCCAGCCCGAAAATGGAGAAAATACTGGCGCCGATCATGGTGCCGACTGCGATGGAGGTCGCCTGCAACAGGCCAATCCGGTTTTTGTTATTGCTCATGGGAACATCCTGTTGATGCACGGGTCTCGACAATGGACAAACCTGTCACCCAGGTTGCAGCCCTTCAGGGCCGGGTCAGCGCACAATGCGCTCACTGACTGTATAGTCTCCCGGCAACCCCTGGCGTAGAGTGCAAGTATGATCGAATCGGCCCCGGAAAACAGCCCGCCTGACGGGCTCTCTTCGACAGAAGCCGCCAAACGGCTGCAGCAGTACGGTGCCAACGCCCTGGAAGAAAAAAACGTTTCCCCGCTGCTGAAGCTACTGGGGTACTTCTGGGGTCCGATTCCCTGGATGATCGAGGTGGCCGCCGCGCTCTCCGCGCTGATCCAGCACTGGCCCGACTTCTGGATCATCACCACGCTGCTGCTCTTCAATGCGGGTGTCGGGTTCTGGCAGGAATACACCGCCGGTAACGCGGTGGCGGCGCTCAGGAAGCAGCTCGCCCTGCAGGCCCGCGTACTGCGCGACGGCCAGTGGCAGGAAATCGAGGCCACCCGGCTGGTGCCGGGTGATGTAGTGCGCCTGCGCCTTGGCGATGTAATCCCCGCCGACGTCACGCTGCTGGAAGATGCCTACCTGAGTATTGACCAGTCCGCCCTGACCGGGGAATCCCTGCCCGTTGCCAGGCAACAGGGAGACGAGGCCTACTCCGGAACCATCATCAAGCAGGGCGAGTCGATCGCCCGGGTCACCGCTACCGGCAAGCATACCCGGTTCGGCAAGACCGCCAGCCTGGTGGAACAGGCGAAAACCGTATCGCACTTCCAGAAAGCGGTGCTGACCATCGGCGATTACCTGATCTACGTCAGCCTGGCCCTGGTCATTGCCCTGGTCCTGGTGCAACTGCACCGCCATGCCCCCTGGCTGGAGCTGGTGCAGTTTGCCCTGATCCTTACCGTGGCTTCCATCCCCGTTGCCATGCCCGCAGTGCTGTCCATGACCATGGCCCTGGGGGCCATGGCGCTGTCGAAACGCAAGGCCATCGTCACCCGCCTGGAGTCCATCGAGGAAATGGCCAGTATGGACATCCTCTGCTCCGACAAGACCGGTACCCTCACCCGCAACCGGCTCACCCTGGGCAACATCGAGTTGTTCAGCGCCGGTGACAGGCAGGAGGTGTTGCTGGCCGCCGCTCTTGCTTCCCGTGAAGAAGACCGGGATGCCATTGACGAGGCGGTGTTACAGGGCCTCAGTGACCGGCGGGCACTTGAGCAGGTCGAACAAACCGCCTTTGTACCCTTCGACCCAGTGCACAAACGAACCGAGGCCAGCATACGCACACACGACGGCAACTCGTTTCGGGTGACCAAGGGAGCCCCCCAGGTCATCATGGAACTGGCCGGCCTGAGCGATGCCGGGCTGGAACGTGCAAACAGGGTAGTAGACGATTTCGCATCCCAGGGCTACCGCGCGCTGGCCGTGGCCCGCCAGGCACAGGAAAACGGGCCATGGTCCTTCCTGGGCATCCTGTCGCTGTTCGACCCGCCGCGGGAAGATTCCGCCGAGACCATTGCCAGCGCCCGCGCGCACGGCGTACAGGTCAAAATGGTCACCGGCGACAATACCGCCATCGCCCGCCAGATCGCCGGCAAGCTGGGACTCGGCACCCATATCCTGAAAGCGGACAGCCTGCCAACCGACCATACCGGCAGTGCGATTCCGGCCGATCTTACCGAACGCGTGGAAAACTCGGACGGCTTTGCCGAAGTATTCCCCGAACACAAGTTCTCCATCGTCAAAATCCTGCAGGCGAACAACCATATCACCGGCATGACCGGGGACGGGGTAAACGATGCCCCGGCACTGAAACAGGCGGATGTGGGTATCGCCGTCAGCGGTGCCACCGATGCCGCACGCGCCGCCGCCGACCTGGTCCTCACCAATCCCGGACTGTCGGTGATCATCCATGCCATCGAAGAAGCACGACGCATCTTCGAGCGCATGAATGCCTACGCCATCTACCGCATCAGCGAGACCATCCGCATCATGTTCTTCGTGGTACTGGCCATGATTTTTTTCAACTTCTATCCCATCACAGCGGTAATGATCATCCTGCTCGCATTCTTCAACGACATCCCGATCATGACCATCGCCTACGACCATACCGACCTGGAAAAGAGCCCGGTGCGGTGGAACATGCGGCAGGTCATCACCGTTGCTACCGCCATGGGCGTCACCGGCGTCATCGGCAGTTTCGGTATGCTGCTGATCGCCATGGACTGGCTGCAGCTGAGCGTGGACCAGATCCAGACCTACGTATTCCTGAAGATGGCGGTCGCCGGGCACCTGGTCCTGTTCGTGGCGCGCAGCAAGGGCCACTTCTGGAAACGGCCCTGGCCGGCCCCCGTCATGATCTGGTCAGCCGTTGTCACCAAGGTGGCGGCAACGCTGCTGGCTGCGCGGGGTTTTGGCCTGATCACCGCCATTACCTGGCCGGAGATCGCCCTCATCTGGGGCTACTCGCTGGTTTCCGCTTACCTCACCGACCTGGTCAAGGTAGCGGTCTATCGACGCATGGGAAACCGCACGCCGCGCCACATGGATTTTCTCCACACGCTCAAGGCCCGCTTTGTACGCGGTGGGTAATCAACGGCCCTGACAACAACCCTGGAACCATACGATGAAGAAAAATGATTTTTCCCTTGACGGGAATGGCGACAAGCCCAGGATAGAGATCAACCGGACCAGCCGGCAGAAGTTCTGGCAGAACCCGGGGTTTACCCTGATCATCTACCTGCTGTTCATCTTCCTCTCCTTCCAGATGTGGCAGGGTTACCAGGAAACGAAACGGGAGGAAATTCCCTACAGCGAGTTTCTGCAGCACGTCAGTAAGCGGGAAGTGGCCGAGGCGATCGTCACCGACAAGCTGATCCGGGGCACACTCACTATCCATGACAAACAGACCGGCAAACCCAGGCAGTTTATCACCATCCCGTTGCACAACCTTGACCTCGCCACCCTGCTGGAAAAACAGGGGGTCAAATACGTGGTACGGCAGAGCAGCGACTGGCTGGGCAACTTCCTGTTCAACTGGGTGCTGCCCTTCGGGCTGCTGTTCATGCTCTGGGGCTGGATGGCGAAGCGCATGGGTAACATGGGCAAGGGGTTCCTGAATATCGGCAACCGGGTGCACATTCATCCCGATTCCCTGCCGAAAGTAACGTTTGACGACGTAGCCGGCAGCGACGAAGCCAAGCAGGAACTGAAAGAGGTCATCGACTTTCTCGGTGATCCGGGCCGTATCCAGCGGCTGGGCGGGCGCATGCCCAAGGGCATGTTGCTGGTAGGCCCGCCGGGCACCGGCAAAACCCTCATGGCGCGTGCCGTGGCCGGCGAAGCCGGCGTGCCCTTTT
The DNA here is from genome assembly GCA_026984515.1 of Thiohalobacter sp. GTDB lineage: Bacteria > Pseudomonadota > Gammaproteobacteria > DSM-19610 > DSM-19610 > Thiogranum. The sequence goes on from JALSRZ010000180.1 coordinate 26,450, forward strand.
TCAACATCAGTGGCTCCGAGTTCATCGAGATGTTTGTCGGCGTGGGCGCTGCACGGGTCCGGGAGATGTTCGAGCAGGCCCGGGAGAAAGCCCCCTGTATCATCTTCATCGACGAACTGGATGCCATCGGCCGGGCACGCGGTGCCGGTCCGGTGATGGGCGGCCATGATGAACGCGAGCAGACCCTGAACCAGCTGTTGACCGAGATGGACGGTTTTGACCCTACCACGGGCGTCGTGGTCATGGCCGCCACCAACCGCCCGGAGATCCTCGACAAGGCACTGCTGCGTGCCGGTCGTTTCGACCGCCAGATCCTGGTGGACAAACCGGACCTGGTGGCGCGCGAAGAAATCCTCGCACTGCACGCCCGCAAGCTGAAGCTGGCGGCTGACGTGGACCTGAAGGTCGTCGCCCAGCGCACTCCCGGTTTTGTCGGTGCCGACCTGGAAAACATCTGTAACGAGGCAGCCATTCGCGCGGTGCGCGAAAACCATGACAGGGTTACCCTCAGGGATTTCGAGGCCGCCATAGACCGGGTCATTGCCGGACCTGAAAAAAGACACCGCGTCATCAACCGGGTGGAAAAACACCGTGTCGCCTGCCATGAATCCGGGCACGCACTGGTGGCCGAAACGGTACCCACCGGTGAACCGGTGCACAAGGTCTCCATCATCCCGCGCGGCATTGCCGCCCTGGGGTACACCCTGCAGCTGCCGGTGGACGAGAAGTTCCTCTCCACCGAGCAGGAACTGAAAGACCAGATCGCGGTACTGCTCGGCGGCCGGGTTGCCGAAGAGATCGTGCTGGGTGACGTCTCCAGCGGCGCCGCCAACGATCTGGAACGGGCCTCGGAGATCGCCCATGGCATGGTCACCCAGCTGGGCATGAGCGAACGTCTGGGACCCCTCACCTGGGGCAAGCGACACGAACTCCGTTACCTGGGCGTTGCGGAACAGGAAGAACGCAATTACAGCGAAGAAACGGCTCGCCTGATCGACGAAGAAGTCAAGTCCCTGGTAGAGGAAGGTCACGCCCGCGCCCTGGAAATCCTGAACGCCCGCCGGGATCAGCTGGATCGCCTTGCCGCCCTGCTGGAAGAGAAAGAGGTCATCAGCGGCGAAGAGGTCAAACGGGTGATCAGCAACACCGCACCCGTTGCCGATGCGTAGCTGCTTGCGAACGCGCCTATGCCACCAGGCACCGATAACTGGATACAGTTTCTCTCGGAATACGGCGAGGTACTGGTATTTTTCGGCGCGCTGTTTGAAGGTGAGACGATTATCGTCCTTGCCGGCGTACTCAGTCATCAGTCCGTACTGCCTTTTGCGTGGACCATCTGTGCCGCGGCGACCGGTGCATTCACCGGTGATCAGTTGAGTTTCCATATCGGCCGACAGTACGGTTCCAGTGTGCTCACACGTTTCCCGCGGGTGGCGCAACAGGCACAAAGCGTCCGGCCCCGGATCAGGGAGCGCGGCGACTGGATCGCCTTCGGCTGCCGCTTCATCTACGGCACACGCATCGTCACACCGATATTACTGGGCGCCAGCGGCTACTCGCCACAACGCTTTGCGCTGATCAACCTGGTCAGTGCAGCACTCTGGGCGTTGGCCGGCGTCACTGCCGGCTACCTGGTAGGCACGGGGGCGGAAAAACTGCTCGGGAGAATAGAGCACCTCGGGCAGATGCTGCTGGTCGTACTCACCGCCATGCTCGGCTGGTGGTGGTTCCGGCATCACAAACTCCACCAGTAACCGGCAATCGACCTGTTGCGTGCACCTGTCACCCAGGTTACATCCGCACGAGCAATACTGATTTAGGCTGCTCGTGCCATCATACAATCAGGTTTTCCGGAATACACCCCGGTATCGAGGTCAACCGTCTTTTGCCCAGGAGCA
>JALSRZ010000181.1 GCA_026984515.1 Thiohalobacter sp.
GACAGTGAGCGAGTTTCCGTCGATGAACAGGGTATACGGAAAGCCCGGCATGGAAAGATCGACCTGGATCAGGGCGTCCGGGGTCGGCCAGGGCGGCAGGTGAACAACGTCCTCCTTCCATTCCTTTTCTTCCTCGCCAACGTAGCCGGGATTGAAACCCTCATTGTAGGTGTCATCGTCATCGCCCACGTCTATCGCCAGGGCCATGCCGGCCCACGACAGACACAGCACACACAAACCCGCCCCTAGCCAACGCATTCTGTTCATCGCCACCATCCTGCTTCTTGATACAGTGTAGCGGCTTGAAAACGCCGGGGACAGGGCTTGCACTGTCCCCGGCCGGTCATCAGCTCTCGACCTGGATGCGCTTGGGCTGCAGTTTTTCCTGCTTCGGGATCACGATTTCCAGCACACCGTCTTTGGAGCGGGCGGTAATCTCGTCCGGGTTGGCGGTATCCGGCATACTGAAGCGGCGGTAAAAACTCCCCCGCACACGCTCCACGCGCTTGTAGCCTTCGCGTTCGTCCGTGCTTTCCGACTGCCGTTCTCCCTTGATCGAGAGCACACCGTCTTCCATATTGATTTCAATATCCTTCGGGTCCACACCGGGCACATCTGCATGGATCACGTAGCGGCTGTCCTCTTCCTTGATATCCACGGCGGGCACCCAGTCGCTGCTGCTTACCAGCTGGTCACTGTCCTCTCCATAGCGGCCCAGGCGGGTATTGAACAGCCGATCCACCTCGCCGTGTAACTGGTTCAACAGGCTCCAGGGTTCATAACGTACCAAAGACATTTCGCACCTCCTGAATTCATTCGCCGGACACCGGGTGGTGCCCGTTGCTGGCTAGTATCTGGGGATCCAGGAGATGATTTTCAAGCCCCGACCAGGCCGGGAACCGGCCGGGTGAAGCGGTGGATAATTCGTCAGTCCCGCCCGAGGTCGCCTACCAGCGATGCGCGGATGTTGTCGGGCAGCGGTTCCAGCTGCCGGGTGTAGTTCCGGTGGCTGACCCCGACGCCCAGCGCCGCACCGGCCCGGGCCGCCGCCGCCATGTCGGGCGTAAACTCGAAGCGCATGAAGTGTACCGAGGAGGTCTTTTCGTCGTTTTCGCGTTCCATATCCTCGTCTGAAATGGCGAACACCGGTTCAAAACCGTCCACCCGCACCCAGGTGTCGTCTTCGATGCCTTTCAGCTCGACCAGCCTGCGGCGCCGCTCTTCTTCGTCCGGTATTTCGACCATGAAGGTGGCCTTCAGGTTGTTACCATCAGGAATCAGCGGGTTGTAGGCATCCAGCTCCTCCTGGATACCGTCAGGCTCGAAAATACGCTCGGCACGCAGCATCTCCTGGATCTGGTAGTGCATGGTCAGGCGGTCTTCAAAATACAGGGCCACGATGTCGCCGAGCGGAATCCGCCGGTTCTTTTTGTGGGCCATGACCTGGGCGCGGAATTCAGGCCGTGCCTCGGCATACTGTTCCAGGCTGAAGAGATCGGAACGCGACAGTTTCTTCATACTCCTGATACTCCGCTTCAAAGGCCGTAGGCCATGCGCAACAGCCTGAGAGGATGCTCTGGCTGTCGCTCGTCGTTCAGCCCGTTGGCAATCTGGTGCCCGGCCATGGGGCAGTCACTGCAGTAGTGATCCGCGGCGGTCTTCTGTACCCGCTTGATGACCGGCCGGCAGATTTTCATGGAGGCTGCATGAAATTCCTTCTTCACTGCGTAGGTACCGTCGTGTCCGGAACAGCGCTCGATCGCATCCACACGGGTATCCGGCACCAGCTGCAGCACATCCCGGGTCTTCATGCCGATATTCTGCACACGCAGGTGACAGGCCACGTGGTAGCTGATGGTACCCAGGCTGTTTTTAAAATCGGTTTTCAGCTGATCGTGCCGGTGGCGGATGGCGAGATATTCAAACGGGTCGTAGATGGCGTCCCGCACTTTGGCCACGTCCGCATCATCCGGAAACATCAGTGGCAACTCCTGTTTGAACATCAGCACACAGGATGGCACCGGCGCGACAATGTCCCAGCCCTGGTCCACCAGGGCGGCAAGACGCGGGATATTATATTCCTTTGCCCTGGCCACCGCCTCCAGATCACCCAGTTCCAGTTTGGGCATGCCGCAGCAGCGTTCGCTGCCCGCCAGGCGCACCGGGATCTCATTGTGTTCAAAGATGGCAATCAGGTCTTCGCCCAGCTCCGGCTCGTTGTAATTCCCGTAACAGGTCGTGAACAGGGCTACTCTGCCCCGGGTTGGCCCGGCCTGCGGACCCGCCGCGGCAGTTTCGTTTCGTCCGCTTTCCATGCGGCGCCGCAGGGTGCGGCTATGGTACTCAGGCAGGTGCGCGTCGGGGTGCACCTCAAACAGTTCTTCCACAACACGACGGCCGACACGCGTTTTATTTACCTGGTTGATGACCGCTGACACCACCGGTATACCGGCCAGCGTGCCAACCAGGTCGGTTGAACTCAGCATCCGGTCACGCGCCCGCGTCTTCCCCTCGCGGTGCCTGACCGCCTTGGCCCGTAACATGAGATGGGGAAAGTCCACGTTCCATTCGTGCGGCGGAACGTACGGGCACTTGGTCATGTAACACATGTCGCACAGGTAACAGTGATCCACCACCTGCCAGTACACGCGCCGGTCGACGCCGTCCAGCTCCATGCTGGGCGACTCATCGATGGCGTCGAACAGGGTCGGAAAAGCATTACACAGGTTAAAGCAGCGACGACAACCGTGGCAGATATCGAATACCCGCTCCAGTTCGCCGGTCAGGGCGTCTGTATCGTAGAAACCGGGATTTTTCCAGTCCAGCGGATGACGCGTAGGTGCTTCCAGACTGCCTTCACGAACGGGCATTGGCTACTCCCTGCTGATAACGCTTTTCACACTGTACGGGTGCAGTGCGAAAGTACATGAAAACTGCCCGCAGGGGCAGCCGGGAGGCCACTCCTGCGGGTTACTCCGCAAACCGCAGAAAGACTAGTCGTCCAGGTTATCCAGCGCTTTCTGGAAGCGGTTGGCGTGGGAACGCTCGGCCTTGGCCAGGGTCTCGAACCAGTCGGCGATTTCGTCGAAATCCTCTTCGCGGGCCGCCTTGGCCATACCCGGGTACATGTCGGTGTACTCGTGGGTTTCCCCGGCAATCGCAGCCTTCAGGTTGTCGGCCGTGGCGCCGATCGGCAGTCCGGTCGCGGGATCACCAACGACTTCCAGGTATTCCAGGTGGCCGTGGGCATGACCGGTTTCACCTTCCGCAGTAGAGCGGAATACGGCCGCCACGTCATTGTATCCTTCCACATCGGCCTTGGCCGCGAAGTACAGGTAACGTCGATTGGCCTGGGACTCACCGGCAAATGCGGCTTTCAGGTTGTCTTCGGTTTTACTTCCTTTCAGGTCCATACTCTATAACCTCCTAACACAGGTGAGAAAAGGCAGCTGCCATGATTTAGACTTAGTCTAAACAGGGTCGGAAATCTAGCTCAGTGTCGGCAGGCTGTCAATCACTATCCGGCGCGCTGCCGACAGCAATCCCGTTTGACCTGCCCCGGGGTCACTTGTAACGTACCCGGCCGGAACAGCGGAGAGCAAACGTGGCCAAACGCAGTGTAAAAAAACCCGATTTCGAAACCGCCCTGGCGGAACTCGAGGCACTGGTGGAAAAAATGGAACAGGGCGACCTGAGCCTGGACGAATCGCTGCAACAGTTCGAGCGCGGCGTACAGTTGACACGCTCCTGCCAGCAGGCGCTGCAGGATGCCGAGCAGAAAGTCCAGGTACTGCTGCAGAAGGACGGACAGGACACACTGGAACCGTTCGCCGGCGATGACGCTGAGTCCCCCTGAACTCGGCGCCTTTGCCGTCCGGTGTCAGCAGCGCGTGGAATCCGCGCTGCAGCGCTTTCTTCCATCGGAAACCACCCTCCCCACCCGGCTGCACCAGGCGATGCGCTATGCGGTGCTGGGTGGCGGCAAACGCATTCGTCCCTTGCTGGTCTACGCCGCAGGACGGGCCCTTGGAGCAGCTGACGAAGCACTGGACGTCGCTGCCTGTGCCGTGGAGTGCATTCACACCTATTCCCTGGTACACGATGATCTGCCGGCCATGGACGACGATGACCTGCGACGCGGCAAACCAGCCTGTCACAAGGAATTCGGCGAAGCCGAGGCCATCCTCGCGGGCGATGCCCTGCAGACCCTGGCCTTTGCGCTGCTGGCACACGAGCGCATGGGAGCGGTAAGCCCCGAACAGCGTCTGCAGATGATCGAACGCCTGGCGCTGGCCTCCGGCTCGCGCGGCATGGCCGGTGGCCAGTCCCTCGACCTGGCGGCAGTCGGCAAACAGCTGGATATCGCCGAACTGGAAGATATGCATATCCACAAAACCGGCGCCCTGATACGGGCATCGGTGTTACTGGGCACGCTGTGCGCCGACACATCCAGTCCGGAACAGCGCCGGGCCCTGGATCACTACGGGAAATATATCGGCCTGGCGTTCCAGGTCCAGGACGACATCCTGGATGTGACCGGGGACACCGAGCAATTGGGCAAAACGGCCGGCGCCGACCGGGCCCTGAACAAACCGACCTACCCTGCCCTGCTGGGCCTGGCCGGTGCCCGCGAACGGGCCGGCGAACTGCACCGGGCCGCCATTGACAGCCTGGCCGGCCTGGATGAGGCGGCAGCGCCATTGCGCTGGTTGTCCAGTTACATCGTAGATCGTGCCAATTAGCCCCGATTTACCCTGAATTACCGGCAGATTGCTGTTTCTACTTGCCAGCGCTGCGTCCAGCACCGATAATTCCTGTCTCTTTGCTGTACGCCCTCATATGAAGCCCACCGCCCACCAGCCCCTGCTGACTCGCATCGATTCTCCGGCCGACCTGCGGGCCCTGCACGAGACCGAACTGGCCCCGCTGGCCGACGAGGCGCGTCGTTTCCTGATCGAATCGGTGGCCAGATCCGGCGGACACCTGGCAGCCAACCTCGGCGTGGTGGAACTGACCATCGCCCTGCACTACGTGTTCAACACCCCGGATGACAAGCTGGTATGGGATGTCGGACACCAGAGCTACCTGCACAAGATGTTCACTGGCCGGCGCGAACAGATGCACAGCCTGCGACTGAAAGACGGACTGGCCGGCTTTCCGAGGCGCACGGAAAGTCCCTATGACAGCTTCGGTGTCGGCCATTCCAGTACCTCGATCAGTGCTGCACTGGGCATGGCCATCGCTGCCGCACAGGACCACAACCAGCGCCGTGTAGTCGCCGTTATCGGCGATGGGGCCATGAGCGCGGGACAGGCCTTCGAGGCCCTGAACCACGCCGGAACCCTGGACGCCAACCTGCTGGTGGTCCTGAATGACAACGACATGTCGATTTCACCCAACGTCGGCGGCCTGTCGAATTACCTGGCGCGCATCCTGTCCGGGCGCCTGTACTCCACCATGCGTGAGGGCAGCAAGAAAGTCCTGCAGAACATGCCCTCGATGTGGGAACTGGCGCGCCGCGCCGAAGAGCACATGAAGGGCATGGTCGTCCCCGGTACGCTGTTCGAGGAACTCGGCTTCAATTACATCGGCCCCATCGACGGCCACGATATCGACGCGCTGGTGAAAACGCTGGGCAACATCCGTCAACTGAAGGGACCGCAGTTACTGCACGTGGTCACCCGCAAGGGCAAGGGCTACCAGCCCGCAGAACAGAACCCCTGCAAGTTTCACGGCGTGGGCCGCTTCGACCCGGAAACCGGGCAGGGCACCGCTGCGGCCGGCAAGGCAAAAACCTATACCAGCGTGTTCAGTGACTGGATCTGCGATATGGCGGCGCAGGACGAACGGCTGGTCGCCATCACGCCCGCCATGCGCGAAGGTTCCGGCCTGGTCGCCTTCTCGGAACAGTTTCCGCAACGTTACTTTGATGTCGCCATCGCCGAGCAGCACAGCGTTACCCTGGCCGCCGGCATGGCCTGCGACGGCCTGAAACCGGTGGTCGCCATTTACTCCACCTTCCTGCAGCGCGCCTATGATCAGCTGATCCATGACGTGGCCCTGCAAAACCTGCCGGTACTGTTTGCGGTCGACCGGGCCGGGCTGGTGGGCGCCGACGGCCCTACCCACTCGGGCAACTACGACACCAGTTTCCTGCGCTGTATTCCCAATATGACCCTGATGGCCCCGGCGGATGAAAACGAATGCCGGCAGATGCTGTCCACGGGCTTCCGCCTGGACGGCCCGGCCGCTGTACGCTACCCGCGCGGCGCCGGACCCGGCAGGGCGGTAGACCCCGGCCTGGAAGGACTGCCGGTCGGCAAGGCGGATATCTGCCGCCGCGGTGAAGAGGTCGCCCTGCTGGTCTTCGGCAGCCCGCTGGCCGAAGCACTGGCGGCCGCGGAGCGCCTCAATGCCACCGTGGTAAATATGCGCTTTATCAAGCCCCTGGATGAAGACTGTATCCTCGAACTGGCTGCCAGCCACCGGGTACTGATCAGTATCGAGGATGGGGCAGTGGCCGGTGGCGCAGGCAGCGCCATAGCGGAATTCCTGGGCCAGCACGGGAACCCCGTACCGCTGGCCATACTGGGCATCCCGGACCGTTTTATCGAACACGCCAGCCGCGAGCAGCAGCTCGCCGAATGCGGGCTCGACGCTGAGCATATTTACCAGCGCGTTCAACGGGAATTGGCCGGCAGAATTGCAACCCTGCGGGCGGTCGATTAATATTTGACCTTTTCAGTCAGGAATTACTGTGGCCGGGTGCTACACCTTGAAAATTCTCACGGATTTTGCATCCGCACATACCCTGCGCGATTACCCGGGCGCCTGTGCACGCATGCACGGCCACAACTGGAAAATCGAGGTGGAAGTAGCTGCCAGTGCACTCGATTCGATCGGCATGGGCGTGGATTTCAAGGTCATCAAACAGGCCACGAGGGATCTCGCCGGCCAGCTGGACCACCGCTACCTGAATGACCTGGAACAGTTTGCCGAAATCAATCCGACGGCGGAAAACATTGCCGCCTGGTTTTACCACGCCCTTTCGGAAAAGCTGAACAACGACCGCATTGCGGTGCATGCCGTCACCCTGTGGGAAACTGAACGCGCCTGCGTGCGTTACGCCGAGGAAAAATCATGAGTAAACCGGATGCGGCAACACCTATCAATGATTCCATCGCTGATGTGCAGAACAGCCTGGATACCCGGCATATTGCCATCGACAAGGTCGGTATAAAGGATATCCGCCACCCGGTGCGCGTCAAGGACCGCAGCGAAGGCGAACAGCACACCATCGCCAACTTCAACATGTACGTGAACCTGCCGCATAACTTCAAGGGCACGCACATGTCACGCTTCGTGGAAATCCTCAACCTGCACGAACGCGAAATCAGCGTGCAGTCATTCCGCGAAATGCTGGGTGAAATGACCGAGCGTCTGGAAGCAGAGGCCGGCCATATCGAAATGACCTTCCATTACTTCATCAACAAGACCGCACCCGTATCCCGGGTGCAGAGTCTGCTGGACTATGAAGTTTCCTTTATCGGCGAGATACGCGACGGCGAGCCGGAAATGAAAATCAAGGTCATCGTGCCGGTGACCAGCCTGTGCCCCTGCTCCAAGAAAATCTCCGAGCGCGGCGCGCACAACCAGCGTTCGCATGTCACTGTCACCGCCACCACCTGTGATTTTGTGTGGATAGAAGAACTCATCGAGATGGTGGAAAGCCAGGCTTCCAGTGAACTGTACGGGCTGCTCAAGCGGCCGGACGAAAAATATGTCACCGAACGCGCCTACGACAACCCAAAGTTCGTGGAAGACATGGTGCGGGATATCGCCGCCGTCATGAACGCGGATGATCGCATCTGCGCCTACATCGTGGAATCGGAGAATTTCGAATCCATCCACAACCATTCCGCCTACGCGCTGATCGAACGCGACAAGAAAACCGACGACCTGGTCGATAACTGACGCACGCTGCCCGGTCACTTTTTTCATCCAGCCTGTTGAAGCAACGGTAGTGGACAGAATACACTGGCCGTACCATGCCCAGGCGTATCCCCCTGAACGGAAAAACTTCCGGCGCTGCACGCGGGCTGATGCTCGAATCCGCCCTGTTCGGCAGCCTCGACGATGCACAGCTCGATACACTGCTGCAACACACCAGCCATGCCATGCTCGAGGAAGGACAGATCCTGTTTGAGCAGCAGCGACCGGCAAACGAAATCTTTATGCTGCAATCCGGCCAGATCAAGCTGATGCGCACTTCCCCCGAGGGACAGGAGAAAGTCATCGACCTGATTCTGCCCGGGAACACCTTTGCCGAAGCCATTATGTTTGCCGGCGCCAGCGTCTACCCGGTAAGCGCAGCTGCACTGTGCGACAGCGAACTGCTGTGCTTCGATGCAGATACCTATGCCGGCATCCTGCACCAGTCAACCGACGCCTGTTTTTCGATCATGGCACAGCTGAGCCGCCGCCAGCACTGGCTGATCGCAGAAATCGACCGGTTAACGCTGCACAATGCCACCTTCCGGATCATCGCCTACCTGCTCGACCAGGTTCCCAGCACCCACCTGGGCAGCTCGGAAGTGCGCCTGAACACACCCAAACACGTGGTTGCCTCGCGGCTGTCCATGACCCCGGAAACGCTGTCGCGCACACTGTCACGGCTCAGCCGGGACGGACTGATCGACATCAACGAGCATTCCGTTGTTCTAAAGGATATCGGGCAACTGCGACGCTATGTGCAGGGAGATATACATTGACGGCCTCTCTCTACAGAAAAGCATAAAGCTCGCTCAGCATTTCGCGCAGGTCTTCGCTGGCAAAGCGGCCATCAAAATAACTGCCGGGCACCTGCAGGTCTGCAAAATGTGCGGTGAACAGATCCAGCTGTTCCTGTTCATCCAGGCGCCGTATGTCCCCGGCAGGCGTATCGAGCCGCCGCAGCGCTGCGTCGATATCCCCTATGCGCCGCGCGAGCCGGGTGAGCGCTTCAGTGAGCTGTTCCAGGCAATGCACCTCCGAAAGCTCACCGGAAAGCACCCGGATACTGAGATAGCAGGACTGAGCGTACATCACGATCAGGTCCCGCTCGGCCTCCAGCCGGGTATCAAGCTGCCTTTTAACGAATGGGTTGTCCATAAACTGCGTGCCGTTCTCATCACATCCGAAGGACTCATCAGGTTCTCGGACTGATCCACGGTAATCTTTACCGAAACAGTAAGCAGCGACATCCCGGCGGCAGCAAAAATTCAATACTATTAAATTGTTGTGGTATTTTCCTGGAATCTGTGTACAGTAAATCCCCGACGGGCCGACACAGGATGTACGCATGCGTAAACATTCGGGCAGGAATTTGTTTTCCAGGTTATCCAGAGCACTCTTCTATACGGCCGCGGGCTTCCTTGCCGCGGTATCCGCACAGGCAACGCACCAGGTCGAAGAAATCGCCGACCCCTCGCTACCGGATATTGCTGCGGTACACTTTGAACCCGGGAGAGCCCCGGTCATCCTCTACAATCCCGCGTTGTGCCGGCAAGCCGGCCCGGCACTATGCGAATTCTACCGCCAGCACGAATACGGGCACATTGAACTGCAACACGATAAACGCGATGACCTGAGCGCCCGGGAAAAGGAAAGCGAAGCCGACCGCTGGGCAGCCCGGCATGCCCCGCTGGCGGCGGTGATGGCTGCCTACCGGTTTTTTTCGTCCGGCGGCGGCGCCACACCCGTTCACGGCAACAGCCGGGAACGCGCAGCGCGACTGCTGACACGCACGGAAAAGATCCAGGTCGCACGATCACCACTGGTTATCAGCGCCAGGGCATTGTGATACAGCCCTTGGATACGCACCGACAACGTTCAGGGTGTATCTTATTCATTACGGCCATTCGCTTCAAAACTACGCCTGTTTGCGCCTGATAAAAAGCAGTATTTCCGACAAGCCATTTAAAATCGATGTGCTGGCCCGACCGACATCCATATAAGCATTTGGTGAAATACCCGGCACAATCGCAGGGTCACATTGACCGCAGATTCGAAAGAAAGACCGGTAGCAGACGGAAATCCACTGGATAGTTCTTATCCCAACTGCGCTCCATGCACGGCAACACGCCTGCACCCTCCGAGGACAGACACATACGCAAATTAAATTCAACGATCCGGGTCCAGCCGTACTGCTTCCAGCTGCACGCCCAGCGTGCCGCGCGGCAGCAGCAGGCTCATGCGTGCCCCATCCCGTAAAACCTCGACGTTGATGTAACTGCCGATATCCCCTTCCAGGGTCGCTTTACTGAGGTCGGATGTAGCCAGTATTTTCCGGTCACCGTAATACAGGATGACGTCACCTTTGTGGATCCCGTTTATCTCTGCCGGTGACCCGGCCATCACCGAGGATACTTTCACTCGATTGGCCTGCCCGCTCGCGAACAAATAACGATCGTAGGCATCGTCACCCAGTTCGGAACGCAAGGTAACCTTGTTCTGCCTCAGTTCGCGCAGTTCGGCGGCATACTGTTGCCTGTCTGCCGGTGCACCGCGCTGCATAAGATTTTTCAATTCCAGCATTCTGAATTCCTGCCGGCTAATGCGCCGCAAAATGTCACCAGCAGCCTCCGGACTCACACCGGCGGAAACCAGCAATTCCCTGTCGGGTATCACAGGCATGCGCTGTCGATCAGCTTTCTCCGATGTAACCTGCATTTGACGATCTGCACGCTCCGCAACGGTTGCCGGTTTTGTTACAAACTCATTCAACCGGCTCTCGAGTCGGCTGATCTTTTCCTGCACGCGTTCAACTTGCCGCTTTAATTCAACCGGATCAACCCGGGAACGCGGGGTATTCAGCGAAGCTGTCCCGTTCTTGTTTCTGGAATTTTCAACCGGGGTGGATTCTTCCAGGAAAAACCGACTACTGGCACCTCCCAGAAAACCAACAACCAGCGCGATGAAGAGTGTCGTAATATTTGATTTTACAGTCACTTTAGTGGGTTCTCTGTTGCAACATATAAACGTTTTCATCCTGGGCAAATAGATTAGTATTTGGTTATATGTGCCGCCCGATAGTAAGATACCGAACCAGTGCCCGCGCAGGCACAGGATTGTCAAGACTAAAATAAAGAATACCTACGGAGGATACGCCTGTGAACGGGAAGACTACCTTAAGTGCGGCCATCAGTCTTGTACTGGGCGGTGTTGCAGCTGATGCAAATGCCAGCCTGACCTCGAGCGCGACACTGAGTTTCACCATGGGCACGACGGAAGTGATTGCATGCACCTATGGCACTACACCACCGTGCAACCGGTCAAGTTATACCATCACAGACATTGTCGGTTCCTACTTTGGCGTGGATGGCGGCGGCAATATCAGCAACGTCAACAACGTTATAGAGCCAGACGAAAAAACCCCGTTTGGTTCTCTGAATGGCATAGTGATCGGTACCACACAGGCTGCATCAGGCAGCCATGCCGGACTCGTTGACGGCTCCGAAAACCCCAACATCGACAACCCGTGGAATTTCTTCGGCAATGCCGGCATGCACCAGACCACCAGCCCGATTGTTGATTTAACCGGCACCGGCTCCACCAGGACCCTGGACTTTTCGGGCTGGACCTGGATGTGGAACGGGATCGACAATATTCCGCTGGTAGACAAGGGCACTACCATTGTGTGCGACACATCGTCCTGTTCGGACGGCAGTAACTATACCCTTGACGGAGCATTTCATATCAATGGCGCCGGAATAACCTCGGTCAGTTACGTCCTGCACCTGGAAGGTACCGTCAGCAGCGTCCCGATTCCGGCCACGGCCTGGTTGTTCGGTTCCGGTCTGGCTAGCCTGGCCGGCATGGCGCGCAGGCGCAGGAAAGCAGGGGCATCAGATTAGGCACTGACCACAATAGCGACCCGGGGTCGCCATTGTATTTTCACTATCGCGCACTGAATATCCAGTCAGGGCAACGCCAGACTACCGGTTCAGGTCAGCGCTGATCACGAACGCCTTCAATGAGCAGGTACGTATCTTCTTTAAGAAAGGACGTTCCCGTTACTCTCAAACGCGATGATTGTTCTATATGCTGCAGTGTATTTCGATCGAAGCGTGCCCCGTAGATTTTCTCCACCAGCGGCGCAAACAGTTCCTGTCTTTTCCGTATTTTCCTGTCTTTCGAGTACACCATTTCCAGCAATCTGAATCGGCCACCCGGCTTCAGTACCCGGCTGAACTGTTCAATGGCGAGCGCCTGAATCTCGTCCGGCATTACACAACACATGAAGGTGGACAGAATCCAGTCGAACTGGCCGGAGGGAACGGAGTCCATCACGGTAGCATCTTCGATCATCAGACGCGTCCTGCAACGGGCCTTCTGCTTTCGGTTTTCGGATTTGCGCAACATCTGTTCACTTAATTCAATTCCCACCAGGTCCACATCGTGGTGATAAAATTCCAGGTTCTTCCCGGTCCCTACCCCGGCTTCCAGCACCTTGCCCCGTAAATCGCCGACCAGTGCCGGCCGCCACTTGCGGTAGATCCGTTCCCAGGGGTAATCCAGGATATCGTAGAACAGGGCCGTGATATTGTATCTGGCCCGCAATCCCAGGTTCATTTCATGTGCACGCATAACCGCCCGCCCGCTTCGTTCACCGGTATACATCATAGCGCGCTTTCCGAACTTTTCTTCAACCATCGCCAGGGTAAAACCCGGCTTATCCCGCGTACCGGATTCAACCCCGGGGGATGATTTTTCCGTCAGGCCGCGGTCAGGCGCGCATACAGCAACGGCAGCTTCGCCGGTAATTCCCCGGCATTCCTGACCAGTACATACGATGAGCTGCCGAACAGGTAGGGCAGGTATTCACCCGCCTTTTCATCGATAGTGACACAGAAGGGCCGCACGCCGTGCTCGTGCGCCTCCTGTACGGCCCGGTGCGTGTCCTCTATGCCGTAACGCCCTTCGTACCTGTCCAGGTCGTTCGGCTTGCCGTCGGTGAGTAACAGCAACAGCTTCTGGCCGGAAGGTTCTTTCTCCAGCAGACCCGTTGCATGACGGATGGCTGCACCCATACGGGTGTAGTAGCCGGGCTTTATGGCCTGTATCCGCCCTCGTACTACATCGTTACAGGCTTCGTTGAACTTCTTCAGGATGTGAAAACGTATATGGTTACGCCGGCGGGACGAAAACCCGTACATGGCAAAGCGGTCGCCGGTCGACTGCAGCGCTTCCGAGAACAGGAACAGACTGTCGCGCACCACGTCGATAATGCGCTGCTCATTGCTGACCCAGGCATCCGTCGACAGGGACAGGTCAGCGAGCAACAGGCAGGACATATCCCGCTCAGCGTTGTGAAAACTGCGATACAGCCGGGCATCAGCGGGGCGCAGACCACGCAGGCGATCCACGTTGAAATCCAGCAAGGCGTTGAGATCCGGTTCGCTGCCATCTGCCTGTCCGTTCAACCAGTGCCGGCGTGGCTTGAGGGCTTCAAACAGGCGCCGCAGACGGCGCGCCTTCACCTGCAGGTATACAGGCACTCCGGCCGGGCTCGCGTTACGCGCCTGCATGGGTTGCAGGCGGCAATGATCAGGCAGCAGGCGCCGTTGTCGATAATCCCATTCCGGCAGCGGCACGCCCTCACCCAGATAGAGATCATCGTTATCCTCCGGTGGCAGGTCGAGGTCGAAACGCAACCGGGTTGCGACGCGCCTGTGATCGCTGGCGACACTGACCACCTCCATGTCTTCCAGTGCTGACTGCGCATCTTCGTCTTCATGTTCTTCCGTGGTCCGGTCGACAGGGACGTACTCGGCACGGGTAAACAGGCTTTCGAGGCGAAACGCCAGCAGGCCGTCGCGTCCATCCGGGGCCTCCACGCGTTCCCCGCGGCGGCGCTTGTCGCTATCGACGGGCTGGCTGTGCTGGTCATCCTGCTGCTGGTCCGGGTCGGAATGGTCAGCGGCCTCCATGGCTCGCTGCAGGACCGGGGGCGCGGGGTGCAACCACAGTGGCACCGGTTGCGGCGCGTGCCGGGCACGCACCAGCGGGCTTTGCACCGATGCCGGCTCCAGCAGCGCCTGGCGAATCATCGCCTCCTGCGCCGCTTCGCCGGCAGGCAGCCGTTGCGGATCCGGGCGTTGCTGCAGGTGGTGGTCGACCAGCGTTTGATAACGCTGCGCCAGCCCGGGATGTGCTGACAGGAGATCAGCCGTGGCTGCCGCGTTTTGCTGCAACCAGTCGCCCGTACAGGATCCGGTCCGGGTCGCCAGTGCCGCGAGCCAGAGATACAACTGGCGATTGAGGTCCCGTTCGGCATACCAGGCGATGCTTGCCGGCAGACGCAGGGTATCCTCGTCACGCCATGCCAGGGCCACGTGGCGGTTACTGCCGGCGATGCGACTGAGCAGGGTGCGACGCGCACCGCTTGCGGTTTCATTGGCGGCCTCAATACGCAGGCCGCTGTCACCACCCAGGGCACGGAACAGTACCGAGGCGGGTTGCCGGATCTCGTCCAGCCTGACGGCTGCCTGCGGGTACTCGCGCCGTGCAGCGCGGGTAACGATCCTGTGCCATACCTGGCCGACCCACTCCTCCATCAGCCACAACTCCACTGCCGTATTCGATTCATGGCCGAAACGGCCTGCCCACCAGCGGGAACACGTAGTGCTGTCCTGCCATCGCCTTGACCAGTCCCATGACGCCCATCAGTATCAGGCTGCTGTGAATAAAGGTGAAGTACAGCAACAGGACCATCCAGGTATAACCGGATTCCACGCCGCCCAGGAACACAAACCACGCCGAAGCCACAAGCAGTACGACACCGCCGGTGATACTGACGCCCACCGTCTGCGACAGGTGGTTCAGCGCCAGTGCATCCGCCTGGCTGCGATAGCGCCAGTACAACAGCAGCAACAGCAGGAACGCCAGACCCGGGGCCAGCATCAGGTTGACCAGGTACAGACTCTCGGCCTTTACTGCCAGGTTTTTTCCAGCCTCACCGTCCACTTCATACCCCGAAATCGGCCTGCACGACCTCCATCAGCGCCTCAACCGTGGGCTCATCGTCCGTAAGCGGTTCTATCAACGCCGCCCGGCAGGCCTCAACGGGGTCGAACCCGTCGCGCAGCAGCTGTGCGGTATAGATCAGCAGGCGTGTCGATGCCGACTCCTCCAGGTCGTGGTCCTTGAGAGCACGCAGGCTGTGCGCCAGTCGGACCAGCCGTGCGGCCAGTGCCTCGTCGACACCGGTTTCACGTTCGATGATCAGCTGCTCGGTTTCCGCATCGGGGAAATCAAAGCGCGCCGCCACGAAGCGTTGCCGGGTGGAGGGCTTCATTCCCTTGAGCATGTTCTGGTATCCGGGATTGTAGGACACTACCAGCATGAACTCCGGTGGCGCGTGCAGGGTTTCACCCGTGCGCTCGATCGGCAGGATGCGGCGATTGTCGGACAGGGGATGCAGGACCACGGTGGTATCCTTGCGCGCCTCCACCACCTCGTCCAGGTAGCAGATGGCACCTTCGCGCACCGCCCGGGTCAGCGGGCCGTCGTTCCAGTAGGTCGCACCGTCACCAATCAGGTGCCTGCCCACCAGGTCGGCAGCCGTCAGGTCATCGTGACAGGAGACCGTGTACAGGGGGCGTCCCAGGCGCGCTGCCATATGCTCGACAAAGCGCGTCTTGCCGCAGCCGGTCGGCCCCTTGAGCAACATCGGTAACTGGTTGCGGTGCGCATATTCGAACAGCTCCACCTCGCCACCCTGTGGCTGGTAAAACGGAATATCCGCAGCGGATGCCGGTAACTGCCGTACCTCGTTGACCATGTCAGGTTTCTCCCGTAAAAAAGGCCAGGCCGATCAGCGCCAGGACCATCAGCAACCAGCCGCTCACCATCCAGCGCCAGGGACTGCGCACAGCCCGCAAGCCCATAAATACGTCCGCTACCATCTGTCCCTTGACGGCCACTGACAGCAGTATACCGGCAATCACCGGGCCGCCGCCCAGTCCTGCCCTGCCCACTGCCCAGGTCAACAGGGTCAGCACCACCAGTGCCAGCCATACCTGCAATGCCCTGCGAGTGCTCACGTCCATATCAGTGCAGCACGTATACCAGCGGGAACAGGATAATCCAGACGAGGTCCACCATGTGCCAGTAGGATGCCCCGGTCTCGACGCCGGTATGCTCCTGCGCGTTGTAGGCACCCCGGTATGCCTTAAGCGCCACCACCGACAGAATCACCATACCCATCAGCACGTGCATGAAATGAAAAAAGGTCAGGGACAGGTAGAACATGTAAAAGGTATTGGTACTGAGCGTAATACCCTCTGCGTGTTTGGCTGCAAACTCGGCTAGTTTGATCCATACGAAGACACTGCCGCTGAGAACAGCCAGAATCAGCCACCGGGTGCAGTGGCCTGCCGCACCCCGGCGAATCGCGGCCACGGCCATGACGACAAAATAACTGGACGTAATCAGCACCAGGGTGTTGATGGCACCACTTTCCCGGTTCAGGTGCTGCTGGTACGTGTTAAACAGCTCAACATGCTGCGCGCGTGTATACGCATAGGCCAGAAAGAAAATGCCGAACACCAGTAGTTCGGCATAAATGAAGATCCAGATCGCAAAGTCACCCGGCAGGGCTTTTTTCTGTCCCGCTGCCGGGTGACTGGCGATCTGTTCCATCAGGCAGTATCGGCCACTGCATTGCTGGCCATCACGCGCTCACCGCCTTTCACGAAGAACGCGGCCACATACAGGATCAGGCCGAGCAGGAACACAAGGCCGGCTGCTTCGCGCAGCCAGTAGAACACCTCGATCTTCTCCTGCACCACCATGAACGGTTGCGGATTATCGGTGAAACGCTGCAACCAGACCTGCAGGACGCCGGCGCCGGTCAGGAACAGCGTAATAAACACCATCGACACCGTCATCAACCAGAACGACCACATTTCCAGCACCTGGGCACGCGGATCGGCTGCTTCCTGACCACGCAGTATCGGCATGGCATAGGAGATGATGGTCAGCACAATCATCACATAGGCACCGTAGAACGCCATGTGACCGTGTGCCGCGGTAATCTGGCTGCCATGCGTGTAGTAGTTGACCGGTGCCAGGGTATGCAGGAAGCCCCACACGCCGGCCCCGAGGAACGCCATCACAGCAGTACCCAGCGCCCACAGCACAGCGGCCTTGTTAGGGTGTTCACGGCGCCGGCGGTTCACCATGTTGAAGGCAAACACCGTCATCATGAAGAACGGGATCGGTTCCAGGGCCGAGAAGATCGACCCCCACCACTGCCAGTATTCCGGGGCACCGATCCAGTAATAGTGATGCCCGGTACCGATAATGCCGCTGATCAGGGCCATGGCGATAATGACGTACATCCACTTCTCGATAACCTCGCGGTCAACACCGGTCACCTTGATCAGCACAAAGGCCAGGATCGAGGCCAGGATCAGCTCCCAGACGCCTTCCACCCAGAGGTGAACCACCCACCACCAGTAAAACTTGTCGTCGACGACATTGATCGGGTTATAGAACGAAAACAGGAACATTACCGCCAGACCGACCAGACCAGTCAACAGCACCATGCTCACGACAGTCTTGCGACCGGCCAGGATCGTGACACCGATGTTGTAGAGAAAACCCAGCGCCACAACCACGATACCGATCTTGGTAATGGTCGGCTGCTCCAGAAACTCGCGCCCCATGGTCGGCAACAGGTCGTTCATGGTAAGTTCCGCCAGTCGTGCATACGGCACCAGCAGGTAGCCCAGGACAGTCAGCGCACCGGCCACCAGGAACACCCAGAACAGGACTTTGGCGAGCAGCGGGCTGTGCAGCTCATGTTCGGTTTCCTCCGGCACCAGGAAATAGGCGGCGCCCATGAAGCCGAACAGCAACCACACGATCAGCAGGTTGGTATGCACCATGCGTGCGACATTGAACGGGATTTCCGGAAACAGGAAATCTCCCATGACATACTGCAATCCCATCACCAGACCAAACAGGATCTGTCCGACAAACAGGCCGATGGCGGCGATAAAATAGGGCTTTGCGACAGCTTGTGATTGATATTTCATAGTGATCCCCTTATCCCTGAATGTTCGGAGGCCAGTTGGAGGTATCGATCTCACTGGTGTATTTCAGAAACTCCGCCACGGCCTGCAGCTCTTCGTCGCTGAGATTGAACTGTGGCATGCTGCGGCGACCGGGAATGCCTTCCACGGGCCGGCTTTTGATAAAGCCGACAATGGCATCCGTAGAGTTACCAAAGCGCTTGTAGACATTGCCCAGCTCGGGCGCGAAGTAGGCCCCTTCACCCAGCAGGGTGTGGCAACCAATACAGTCATTTTCCTCCCACACTTTCTTGCCCAGCGCCACCTGTTCGGTGATAGCCTCGTGGTTGTCCCGTTTGGGCACCTCGCTGGAGGTATCGAAGGTCAGCGCGAGAAACAACAGGATGAAGAACACACTTCCCCCGTAATAAATGTTTCTCGCCATGCTTTTGGTAAAGACTTCACTCATGGCATACCTACCTTTACATTTTCACATTGATAAAATTAGAAAATACTGAATTACTTATATCATAAACTATGCCAACTGTTACTAGTTGTTTTTATGCACTTAATTTCAGGTGTTATTATATTGATATCTTCTGTTATGATCTCTATTTGATCTCTTTGGTATCATTATGACATCTTCCAGGTACTGCGCCGCCCTGACAGCCATCGTGGCCGACCTGTCCCGGGACCTGCCGGCGGAGGAGCGCTACAAACGCCTGTTAATCGCCATGCAAAGCAGCTTTCCCTGTGATGCGGCCGCAGTATTGAAACTGGAGGGCAATCACCTGACGCCACTGGCCGTAGATGGACTCAGTGATGACACAATGGGGCGTCGCTTTGAAGTAGACGAACATCCACGCCTTGCCCGCCTGCTGCACTCCCGCGAGCCGGTGCGCTTTGCCGCAGACAGCGAATTGCCGGATCCCTACGACGGACTGGTGGACACCGAAGACCAGCTGTTACACGTGCACGACTGCATGGGATCTTCACTCTACCTGGACGATAAACCCTGGGGCATCCTCACCATGGACGCCCTGCAGACCGGCACCTTCGACCAGATCGACCCTATCGAACTGCGCACCTTCATCAACCTGACCGAAGCAACCGTGAAGGCTGCAGAACGCATCGACGAGCTGGAAGCCCGCGTGGAACGCGGTCACCGCGTTGCGCGTGCCATGGCCCAGGAAGGCAGCGAAACCGAAATGGTCGGCAACAGCCCGATCATGAAAAAACTGCGCGAGGAAATCACCGTCGTTGCGCAGTCCGACCTGACCGTGCTCATACAGGGCGAAACCGGTGTCGGCAAGGAACTGGTAGCGCGACAGGTGCACGCACATTCGGCACGCGCGGATTTCCCCATCGTATACGTGAACTGCGCCGCATTGCCCGAGCAAATCGCCGAGAGCGAACTGTTCGGCCATACCAGGGGTGCCTTCACCGGTGCCACCGCTGATCGTGTCGGCAAATTCGAACTGGCCGACGGGGGCACACTGTTCCTGGACGAGATCGGTGAACTAAGCCTTGCCATACAGGCAAAAATGCTGCGCGCCATACAGAACGGCGAAATCCAGCGGGTCGGCAGCGACCAGCCGGTGCGTGCCGACGTACGGATTGTTGCCGCCACCAACCGCGACATGCGCAAGGAACTTGCAGCAGGTCGCTTTCGCGCCGACCTGTATCACCGCCTGACCGTGTACCCTCTGCTGGTCCCACCATTACGCGAGCGCGGCAAGGACGTCCTTCTGCTGGCAGGCTATTTCCTGGAAAACAACCAGCGTCGACTGGGTATCAACGCCCTGCGACTGTCCGCCGATGCAAAACAGGCACTGCAACAGTATGCATGGCCGGGCAATGTGCGTGAGCTGGCCCATCTCCTGAGTCGCGCTGCGCTGAAAGCCGTGGCCAGGCGAGGCGACCAGGGAAACACCATCATTATCGACTCCACCCACCTGGACATCGGCGACACGGAAGCCGTATCGCTGGAAACGGAAAAATCAAAACCGGCCGCACACAGGGTCAAGGGCTCACTCAAGGACGCCGTGGATGAATTCCAGCGCGAAGTCATCAGGGACAGTCTGAAAAGGCATAGCGATAATCTTGCCGCAGCGGGAAAAGAACTGGGAATCAGCCGCAGCAATTTCTACCGACTGCTGAAGAGGCTTGGGCTGCGATAATTTCCGCCGGGAACCTCCTGACACGGCCTGACAAACAGCCGTGGGGTACACCAGCTCGCCGTGGAACCCGGTGAGGAATGCGGGCTAGCCCGGATTTCTCACCGGGTTCCGTAACGAGGCGGTGGCAGGTCGTGTGATCAGCGGCGTTCGCGACCGAGGGCCGCGCAGGCATAGTCGACACGATGTCGAGCAGCCCGACCGAGTGAACACCGCTTAGCGCGCGGCATGACACCGCCGCAGCAGGAAGTCGGTGAGAAATGCGGGCTAGCGCACCGCGATGGTCTGCCTGGCGTATTTTCGGTACAGTCTGACGGCATGGCAGAGATTGGCCAGGAGCAGCAGGCTGGATACCAGCACTGCGGTCGCTGCGGCGTACACGGTAATCCCTTCCAGGAATATCGAGGCGACCAGCAACAACAAACCGGCCACGTGAAACGCAAACTGCAGTTTCATACGCTGCACGTCGATGACTTCGTGGATATTCGGTGTGTAATATTTCCTTCCCGGTTTGAGTTTCCCCATCACCACGGGCACACGCAGATTGAGCCACACCAGGAAAGGGACAATCTTGTAGAGCATGCCGTTAATAACCGATACCGCGAAGCCGGGCAGCAGGAATATCCCGGTCGCAACCGATATGTCTGCGCCGGCAACCGTGCCGCCGAAATAAGCGTACAGGTTCGTGCCTGTGCCGAGCACCAGGCATAGCATTCCCACCCGCCAGAACCGGTCGGTGATATCGAACCGCTTTCTGCGCCGCCTGCCCAGCAGGTACAGGGTAAGGACGGCCCAGGCCAGCATGAGCACGCTTGTCAGCACCACCACCAGTTGCTGAAATTCCCGCAACGGCACCAGGCTGCCTGCACACAGGAGCGCCACCAACATATAGACCAGTCCTTTCCCTGCGTATTTCGGGTACTGCGGTGTTGTCAGGAACATCGGGACCACCTGCCCGGAGATACCGATGACCAGCACCAGTATCCACCCGGTGAACCCCCAGGCCGCGTGATCGTTTGTAAAGGAGCGATCCAGTGGCACTGCGGCAAACGCGTGGCCCGAGGCCAGCCAGGCACCCATCACAACGGTAACGACAAGACCCAGCGCAGCCAGTTGTACAGAACGTCCGGTGGTCAGGGTTTGCCCTGCCCGGAAGATGGCCACGATAACCCCCGCACCGAACAGGACCAGCAGCGGAACCAGGAGCGCGATTGCGACAAGGAACAGGGCCGGCTCCTGCAGCAGAAAGGCAACGACCAGGAACAGCGTACCCGCTGTCATCACCAGGTGCGCCACCACGGCGATGCGCCCGGCCTGTGGCAGGGCGGCACCCATGACGACCGGCAGCATCTGGAACAGGGCACCCAGCATGACCATGGCGATGTACCCCAGGGTAAAGGCGTGCACAACGGCCAGGGACGCCGATGACCAGCGGGACTGGAACAACTGCCCCCCGTCCATGAACACGATGGTCGCTGCAATTACGCCAAAAACAGGCGCGCTTATAAAAAAACGTACCGGGGTCCAGAGCCGGGGCGCCTTTTCCAGGGAAAGCGCAGCGAGGTTCAATGCCCGTCCTTCCAGATGCTGATCAGCCAGGTGCCGGCCCGTTCATCGTATTCGGCCCGGTACTTCCAGCCGTGCTCCGCCAGTACGGGATACAGCAGCAGGGGTTCCCGCCAGTGCGTCACATCGAGCTGTTCGTCAACCTGCAGGGTAGCGAGTACCTCGAGAATCCGCTCCAGTGGTTGCGGTGCCTCCAGCCCCCGCACATCCAGGCTCCGTTTTTTCATTCCCGGTCTGAAGCGGAGAAACCCGGCACCCTGGCGGACAGTGCCTGCAGCGACCCCTGCAGGGCCTGGTCCGCCATGGGGTACAGCACCTGCTCTTCCTTGATGTTGTGCTGTTGCAGGAAAAGAAAGAAGGTTTCCGCCATGCCCGGTATTTCATCCCGGTCCCTGGCCTGAACGGCATCGCCCATACGCTGCAGCAGTTCCCTGAGCTCGGCGTGTTCCCCCCGCATTACCTGCGTGGGTCCGGCCTGCATACCGGTTTTTTCCTCGAACAGGGGAAACAGGCCTTCTTCCTCGTTCACGAAGTGCTGCAGGGTATCCTGGCGCAGCCTGCTGTACAGAACATCGGCCTGCGACCAGTCATCCTGGCTGACGGCGTCCTCCAGTTGCTCGAATACCCGGTCACAGGCACGGTGCTGGGCGCTGAAGAACTCACTGACTGACGGCATGGGGACGACTCCTTTTCAGGCCGGCTTCCGGCCAGGATTGGAGACTTTATCGCAAATACCGGAAGGTAATAAATTTTAATTATGAGGAATTCCGGTCCATTTGACTTAAGTCAAGGATGGACCATTCTCTATCTACGACTATTGCGACAAATGGTCGCATAGCAACAAACTGACGTAAGACCACTTCGCACAACAATCGTTCACGAAGGAGAGTTCCATGGCTGACCCAGGCAATAACCCCAAGGACGAAGAAGAGCGTATCCCGGCGATGCAGTCCCTGCTGGAAAACCCGTTTCTGCTGCTTTTCATCGGCGTCGCGATGCCCACGGTGTTCTATATTATCTGGGGCATTATGGAAATCGTCACCGTCCCCATTACCCCGTAATCAGCTCCCAGGGAGGAGAACCCAGCCATGTCGACTTATTTACCGCCTGCCCAGCGTATCTGGTGGAACGTACCCATGGGCCGCGAGGAGATCGTCTGGATCGGCATTGCGCTGATCTGGTGTCTGATCATGTTTTTCATGATGCCGTACTGGCATGTGTACGGAAAACAAAATCTCTCCAACGAGGCTTACCAGACCACGCCCGCCAAATACGGCCCCAAGGTCCAGGCCATGATTGACAAGTATACAGTCCGTACCGAAACCGACCAGCAGATCCCTGTCGTGCACCCACCGGCCGGCAGCGACATTTACATGCTGGCGCGTTTATGGCAATGGTGGCCCATCATGGAACTGGAAAAGGGCAAGAGCTACCGTCTGCACCTCTCTTCCATGGACTGGAACCACGGCTTCTCTCTTCAGCCTATTAACATCAATATGCAGGTCGTCCCTGGCTATGAAATGGTGCTGAATATCACCCCTGACGTCGCAGGCACGTACGGGGTGGTCTGTAATGAATACTGCGGTATTGGTCATAGCACCATGCTCGGCAGAATTTACGTGAAGGAGTGATGAGAGATGGCAAACTTTAGACTCTGCCCCGACTCGGGGCTGTTTTTCGACCGGAACGCGGAAAGCCTGATGAAGGTCAACGCGGTTGCGGCCGCCGTCTCCCTGCTGGTGGCCGGACTTCTTGCCCTTGGCGTAGCACTGACACGCTGGCCCGCTGTCCATCTGCTGCCCGCTGAACAGTTCTACATGTTCCTGACTGCCCACGGCCTCAATGCGCTGATTTTCTGGATCATTTTCTTCGAAATCGCCATCCTCTATTTTGCATCATCAACCTTGCTGAGATGCCGGCTGGCAGCGCCACGCTGGGCCTGGCTGGGTTTCGCACTGATGCTGATCGGAGCGATTACGACCAACGTAGCGATATTCCAGGGTAATTCGAGCGTCATGATGACCTCCTACGTGCCCATGCAGGCAGCGCCGCACTTCTACCTCGGGCTGATCCTGTTTGCCGTCGGCGCCCTGATTGGCTGTTTCGTCTTTTTTGGCACGCTGGTCGTGGCAAAAAACGAACGCACCTATGAAGGCTCTATTCCGCTGGTTACTTTCGGGGCCATGACCGCCGCCATTATCGCGGTGTTTACCATCGCCAGTGGCGCCATCATCCTGATTCCCACGTTCCTGTGGTCGATCGGTTACATCGGCTATATCGATCCCGAGATGTACCGCGTGATCTGGTGGGGTATGGGCCATTCATCCCAGCAGATCAACGTTGCGGCGCATGTATCGGTCTGGTACCTGGTCGCCGGACTGGTCTTCGGTGCACGACCCATGTCGGAGAAAGTGAGCCGTTTCGCCTTCCTTCTGTATATCTTTTTCCTGCAGCTGGCCAGCGCCCACCACATCCTGGTGGACCCGGGTATCAGCTCCGAGTGGAAAATCTTTAATACCAGTTACGCCATGTACCTCGCGGTTCTGGCCAGTATGGTGCATGGTCTGACCGTGCCCGGCTCCATGGAAGTCGCCCAGCGTTTGAAAGGCTATAACCACGGGCTGTTCGAATGGCTGCGCAAGGCGCCCTGGAGTAATCCGGTGTTCTCCTCCACCTTTATCTCGATCATCATTTTCGGGTTTATAGGCGGAATCACGGGTGTTGTGATGGGTACGGAACAGATCAACCTGATCATCCATAATACGATCTATGTCCCGGCCCACTTCCACGCCACGGTAGCCGTTGGCACCACCCTGACCTTTATGGGCCTGACGTACTATCTGATCCCGGTTCTGTTCCGGCGTCAGATGATCCTGCCCGGGCTGGCCAGGTGGCAGCCCTACCTGTTCGGGGCCGGCATGACTGCCCTGATCCTGTTTATGATGGGCGCGGGTACCATGGGTGTCGCACGACGCTCTGCAGACATGACCTTTGCCGGTGCGGCATTGACCTATGAGTATCCGGGTATGGCCTTCACCATGATGGGACTCGCCGGTATTGGTGCCGTCCTGGCGGTCATCGGTGGTGGCGCCTATCTGCTCGTCACGGTCGGATCGCTGGTGTTCGGCAAGAAGCTGGACCCGTCCGCCGGTTTTCTGCAGAGTTTTGGCGTACCGTTGTCCCGTGGCGCCTACACGGCGCAGCCCGAGATACTGCCCATGGCGGCACCGGTTGAGGAGTATGGTTCAGCAGGCCACTTTGAAGCGCCCGGCACCTTTGCCCTGGCGCTGGTGCTGTTGATCTCATTTGTTGTGTATTACTTCATTAACTGGAAGTATCTGGCCTCGGTCTGGCCACTCAGCTAGGCTCCCTGGCCAGAGCCCATGCGGGGCGGGGGTCACCACCTCCGCCCCGCTTTAATTTTATGGATAACTGAGCATGTCGAGATTATTCACAGATGCCACCCTGACACAGCCGTTTGACGGGTCGATGCTGCTGAAACAGCTATCCAATCTGTTCAAATTCCGTATCGGCGTTGTCATGGCCCTCACCTCTGTGGTGACGCTTGTCGTGACGCCCGGGCAAGCAGTGCCCGCCTGGCAGGTGTTGGTACTGGCGATTACCGTGTTGCTGGCAGCCAGCAGTGCGGGTGCCTTTAACCAGTACTATGAAACCGACATTGACGCACGCATGCGTCGCACCGTTGACCGGCCCTTCGTGACCGGGGCACTGCCGCACAAGCGCTGGTGGCTGCTGGTAATGGCTGCCATGTTGCTGCTTGGTGTGGGCACGGCCGCTTGGCTCCTTAACGGCGTGGCAGCCCTGTATATCTTTCTGGGGGCCTTCTTCTATGCCGTGGTCTACACCGTGTGGCTGAAACGTCGTACCTCGATGAATATTGTCATCGGTGGTGCCGCGGGCAGTTTTGCCGTACTCGCCGGTGCCGCCGTAGTCGACCCCCACCTGGGTCCGGTACCCGTTATCCTTGCCACGGTACTGTTCCTGTGGACACCACCCCATTTCTGGAGCCTGGCCATAGCCAGACACAAGGATTACGAAGCCGTCGGTGTACCCATGTTGCCGGTAAAGGTAGGCAACGCAACTGCTGCCAGGGCGGTGCTGAGCAACACGCTGTTACTGGTGGGCATGTCCGTTCTGCCCTTTTTCTTTGGTCTTGGCTGGCTTTATCTGGCCGGAGCGCTGATGGGCGGCGGCTATTTTATCTACCGCAGCCTGCTGCTGGTGCGAGACGCCTCCGCGAAGAATGGCATGCGTGCCTTTTTCGCCTCGCTGGTTCAACTGGTCGTGCTGCTGGTGTTTGCCGTACTCGACGCCCAGCTGGTCGGCTGATATCGTAGCACGGCGTTATGCGCCCCTGAGGCACACGATCATGTGGCATTCATCCAGATTTCCCGCCCTGCTGTTTGCATTTGTCTGTGTGGCATTTTTTCACGGCGCCAACGCAGGATCCGGACCGGTAAGCGGAAATCAGTCACTGGACCCGGTCAAGGCATTCCGTTACAAGGAAGCGCTACAGAACAGCCAGGACGCCATCGGCAACGTGCTCGGCAACCACCCTCTGACCGACGACAAGGGTCGCGCCCTGTCCATGGACGACTTGCGCGGCAAGCCGCTGGTGTTGAGCCTGATCTATACCAGCTGCGCCCGAATCTGCCCCATGACCACCCGCCATCTCGCCAGGGTAGTCGACAAAGCGCGCGCCGCACTGGGGAAAGACAGCTTCAACGTTGCCCTGCTGGGCTTTGATGCCTACCACGACAGTCCACAGGCCATGGCCTATTTTGCCAGCAAGCAGGGTGTCGATAAGCGCGGCTGGTACCTGCTCAGCGCCAGCCCGGACACCATCAATGCCCTGAGTAAAGAGTTGGGGTTTGAGTTTTACGCTTCACCCAATGGATTCGATCACATCACACAGGCCACGATAATCGACGCCGAGGGGCGCGTGTACCAGCAGCTGTACGGAGAGACGTTCGATACACCGTTACTGGTGGAACCCCTCAAGGAACTGGTACTCGGACGACCCAAACCGAACCAGACCCTGCTCTCCGAACTGATAGACAAGGTGCACTTTTTCTGCACCAGCTACGACCCGGCGCGGGATGCCTACTATTTCGACTATTCCCTGTTTATCGGCATGGCCATTGGTGCTTCTGTCATTCTCGCCGGTATCATTACCCTGGTACGTGAATTCAGGCGTGGTCGTCGTACCGCACGCACTTGAGGCATATCAAGGACAGTTGGCACCTTGTTGTTTAATGTGCCTGCCTGTGGGAGCGGTCCCCTGACAACGACAGGATCCGATTCAAGGTGAATCATCGCGTTCAGGGGGCCGCTCCTGTATGTTGTCCGGAACCCGGGGTCGAGAGATTTATACCGTGAACAAACGCGTCAATCCCGTCAAACGCAGCTACCGTCTACTGGAGGAATGGTTCACCGTGTCGTTCGGCGCGGACTGGAACCCGCTCTACCACCTCGGAACACTGACCTTTTTCTTCTTCTGGGTAGTGCTGATCAGCGGCCTCTACCTGTTTATCTTTTTCGATACCAGCATTCACGGCGCCTATGCCTCGGTAGCGTACATGACCCATGAACAGTGGTATGCGGGTGGTATTATGCGCAGCCTGCACCGCTATGCCTCGGATGCGGCCGTGGTCACCATTCTGCTGCATATGTTCCGCGAGTTCGCCCTCGACCGCTACCGCGGCTTCCGCTGGTGGTCCTGGCTCACTGGCGTGCCGACCCTGTGGTTCGTGATTACAGTCGGCATTACCGGGTACTGGCTGGTGTGGGACGAGCTGGGATTATACGTTGCCAAGCTCTCTGCCCGGCTCATGGATGCGCTGCCGGTGATGACCGGTTCCATGGCGCGTGATTTCCTGACAGGGCAGCTCACCGACCGGCTGTTTACCCTGATGGGCCTTATGCACCTGCTGGGACAGCCGATACTCCTGGTGTTTGCCGTCTGGCTGCACGTCAAACGGCTTTCCCACGTTGAGATCAGCGCCCCCCGGGGCCTGGCTGCAGGCAGCCTGCTGGCACTGCTGGCACTTTCGTTGCTGGCGCCGGCAACCAGCCATGCACCGGCAGACCTCGCCAGGGTGCCG
>JALSRZ010000182.1 GCA_026984515.1 Thiohalobacter sp.
GTACGAAAGGAACGCGCTCTTGCCAACACGTACAGAGCTTCAAGCAGACTGGTTTTTCCTGCGGCATTCTCACCAACAAACAGATTAAGTCGGGGTGAGAAATGGAGTCTGGTCGGTTCGATGTTCCTGAAACCGTCGATCGATAGGGATGTCAAGGGCATTGGAAAGGACGAATCCCCCGGGAGAGCGTTCTGATGTTTCCATCACCAGGGCTTCCCTGCTGATCGATATATTCAACCGAAGATCGCGGGCGGTAGTTTCCGTACAACCCGTGGTTACAGCCGCATTGGCATAACCACATAGCGGTACTGCTCTGTTCCCGGCTGCCGAATCAGGCAACTGCTGTTGGAATCGCTCAAAGTGATTTCCACGTTATCACTGCGCACCGATGACAGGACGTCCAGCAGGTAGGTCACGTTAAAGCCGATTTCCAGATCACTGCCCTGGTAATCCACTTCAAATTCTTCGTCAGCTTCTTCCTGTTCTGGATTATGTGCTTGAATTTTAACGTTATTTTTATGAAGATTGAGCCGTATACCCCGGTATTTCTCGTTGGAGAGAATCGAGGCCCGGGACAGCGCCTGGCGAAACAGCTCCCGGTCAGCCAGTACTTTCTTGTCTCCGTTCCTGGGAACCACCCGCTCATAGTCCGGAAAACGCCCGTCTACCAGCTTCGAAGTAAAACAAACGTCAGCACTACGTAAACGGATATGGTTGGTGTCTACATCGACCTGCACAGGTTCACTGCTACTATCCAGCAAACGCTGCAATTCCTGGATACCTTTGCGCGGCACGATGACCTGGCGCGGCTGGCTGATCGAAATATCCACTTCCGTATCACACAGGGCGAGTCGGTGACCATCCGTGGCTACCGTTCGCAGAAGGCCATCGCCGATTTCCAGCATCAGACCATTCAGGTAGTAGCGCACATCCTGCTGGGCCATGGAAAACTGGGTACGCTCGATCGCTTCTTTCAGTTTGTCCTGGGGAACTGAAAACTGACAGTCCGTCCTGAGTTCCTCAATCACCGGGAAATCAGCCGCGGGCAGAGTGGTAAGGGTAAAGCGACTCTTGCCGGACCGTATCTGTGCTTTCTGATCACTGAAGGAAAACCGAATGTCTGCCTGCTCGGGAAGTGCCTTGCAGATATCCACCAGCTTGCGTGCCGGTAAGGTGATTTCTCCACCCTCATCGATCTGTACAGATGCGCTGGCGCGGATTTCAACTTCCAGGTCGGTAGCGGTTACCTGTAACCCCTTGTCATCCGCTACGATCAATACATTGCCCAGCACAGGTAGTGTCTGACGACGTTCTACGACACCAATGACTTGCTGCAATGGTTTTAGCAAAGACTCTCGGTCAATCGTGAATTTCATTAATTAGTCCTTGAATATATATAGTTCCAGTTATAGTTATTAGTACCGGGACAGGCTGTTAGTAACCTGGATTTTATATATTAACTTCATTAAGTTATAATCAAAACAGGGTGCTGGTAAAGTGGCCCTGAATCTGTGTATCAACTGTGGATAATATCGGAAAACTTTTGTCCCGCAACTTTGTCCACCGCTTGTCCACATCATGCGGTCAGAATTCTCCACAGGTTACTGTAGTCCTCTGCAATGCGCATATCCGCTTCCTTGAGTTCGTTCACCTTGCGACAGGCGTGTAACACGGTGGTGTGATCACGTCCGCCGAAGGCTGCCCCGATTTCCGGCAGGCTGTGATTGGTCAGTTCCTTGGCCAGTGACATGGCGATCTGGCGGGGCCGGGTAATGGAGCGGGTGCGACGCGCCGAGTGCAGGTCGGCCACACGAATCTTGAAGTACTCGGCAACCGTCTTCTGGATATTGTCGATGGAAACCAGTTTGTCCTGCAAAGCCAGCAGGTCCCGCAGTGCTTCCTTGGTGAATTTCACATCGATGCTGCGCCCGGTAAAGCGGGCACTGGCTACCACGCGTTTCAGCGCACCTTCCAGCTCACGTACGTTGGAGTGAATGCGCTTGGCAATAAAAAAGGCCACATCACTGGGCAGCTCGACGTTTGCCTGGGCAGCCTTGTTCACCAGGATGGCAACGCGGGTTTCCAGTTCCGGCGGTTCGATGGCGACGGTCAGACCCCAGCCAAAACGGGATTTGAGACGTTCCTCCAGGCCTTTGAGTTCCTTGGGGTAGCGGTCGCAGGTCAGGATAATCTGACTCTGGCCTTCAAGTAACGCGTTGAAAGTATGAAAAAATTCTTCCTGTGAACGTTCTTTCCCGGCAAAGAACTGGATGTCGTCGATCAGCAGGGCATCCACGGAACGGTAGTGGCGCTTGAATTCGCTCATTGCATTGTGTTGCAGCGCCTTGACCATATCCGCGACAAAGCGTTCGGAGTGCAGGTAGGTGACGCGCGCATGCGCACGGTTGGCGACAATCATGTTGCCCACTGCCTGCATCAGGTGCGTCTTGCCCAGTCCAACACCGCCGTAAATAAACAGGGGGTTATAGGCATCGCCGGGATTTTCGGCAATCTGCAGCGAGGCCGCGCGCGCCAGCTGATTGGATTTTCCTTCCACAAAGCTGTCAAAGGTAAAACCGCGGTTGAGGTTGCTTTTCTGCGGAATATTTTTGTCCCGGCGGCGGGACATACGCACGGACGGGGCCCTTTTTTCGGCGGCGGACGTCTGTTCTGCAACGGCTGCGGAGCCAACTTCCAGTTGTACTTTCAGTTCATCGTTCTGGTTGAGGGTGTCCAGGGTTTGCTGGATATCATGGATGTAATTATTTCGCACCCATTCCAGTACAAAACGGTTGGGAGCCAGCAATTTCAGACCCTGGCCCTCCTGCACCGCGTGTAGCGGACGTATCCAGGTATTGAATTGCTGTTCGGGCAGCTCGGTTTCGAGCCGCACCAGACATTGTTGCCAGAGTGAGCCCTGCAAAGGAGACCTCGATGTGTGTTTGTGCGCTGGGGGACCACGCAGTCTAACGCGCGCGTCAGTACTTATCCACAACTAAACCGGTCGTTTTCGCAAGCAAAAACGGTTGACAGACCGGGTGTGAAAACAGTACGCTGCGCGGTCTATTTTGGGCCCGCCCTGATGCGCGGGCCTTTAACTATTCCGGGACCGGTGTAACGGCATGAAACAGACTTTTCAACCCAGTAACCTGAAGCGTAAACGCACCCACGGTTTCCGTGCCCGGATGCGTACCAAGAGCGGCCGCCTTGTGATCAAGGCCCGGCGGGCAAAGGGACGCGCGCGTCTGGCCGTCTGAACGACGCTTCCTTGAGCGCAGCGGCGGCGCGTTACCCCTCAACGCATCGCCTGTTGAAGGCTGCGCAATATCAGCGGGTATTCAAGCGTTGTAAAGACCGGGCCGGTGACCGCTGGATGACGGTACTG
This sequence comes from Thiohalobacter sp., assembly GCA_026984515.1. Classification (GTDB taxonomy): domain Bacteria; phylum Pseudomonadota; class Gammaproteobacteria; order DSM-19610; family DSM-19610; genus Thiogranum. The sequence goes on from JALSRZ010000182.1 coordinate 3,386, forward strand.
GCGATTCCCAACGACCTGCAATACCCGCGCCTGGGGACGGCGATATCGATCAAGGTTGCCGGCAATGCCGTGCAACGCAACCGGATCAAGCGCCTGGTACGAGAGAGTTTCCGCCAACACCAGGATCTTCTCGGTGGTCGTGATCTGGTTGTGCTGGTACGGCCCGGTATCCGTTCACGAAGCAATCAACAATTACTCGGCGCACTGGACACACACTGGCGTACAATCGCAGCGCATGCGCACACTGGTTCTGATTCTCATTAAAGCGTACCGTCTGGTGCTCAGCCCCTGGCTGGGCAACCATTGCCGGTTCACACCCAGTTGTTCCCAGTATTCCATTACGGCCATCGAGCGGTTCGGTCTGCGGCGCGGGGGCTGGCTGGCATTGCGTCGCATCGGTTCCTGCCACCCCTGGCACAGCGGCGGTCTGGACCCGGTACCGGAACGCCATTGCCATCACTCAACCCCTCACTCACCGAAGCATACCCATGGATAACCCACGTACTCTTCTCGCCATCGCCCTCTCCTTCCTGGTGCTGCTGATATGGCAGGCATGGATGAAGGACTACGGGCCGCAACCCCAACCACAGGTACAGACGACGGAGCAGCCGGCTGACAACACGAGCGCAAACGTCGACCACAGTGGCGAGGACCTGCCAGCCGCACCCGAGGATGTCTCCCCGGCGGCTGTCAACGAAGAAGTGGCTATCCAGTTGCCGGAAGGAGAACGGGTCGAGGTGGTGACCGACATGTTCCATGTCGTCATCAATACCAAAGGCGGTGATCTCCGTGAGGTTGACCTGATGAAGTACCCGCTGACCACCGACAAGGACAGCGGTCCTTTCCGTTTGCTGCAGGAAAACAGCAAGGAGATATTTATTGCACAGAGTGGTCTGCGTGTCGGCAAGGGACAGGGGCCGGAACCGACCCACTATGCAAGTTTCCAGGTAGACCGGAACCGTTTCGAACTGGACGCGGGCTCCGATGTACTGGAGGTTCCGCTGCACTGGAGTAACGAGAACGGCGTGGAAGTGACCAAGCTGTATCGCTTCCATCGCAACAGTTATGTCATCGACGTTGAATTCCAGGTACGTAACACCGGCAGCGGGGACTGGAGCGCACGCCCCTACTACCAGCTTCAACGTACCAAACCGGTAAAAAAGCAGCGTTTTCTTTATACCTATACCGGTGGTGTGCTGTATAGCCCGGAAGAGAAATACGAAAAGATAAAATTCAAGAAAATGCAGGAAGAGGATCTCGGGCGCGATGTAAAGGATGGCTGGGCGGCGATGATCCAGCATTACTTTGTTGCTGCCCTGGTGCCGCCGACTGAACAGACGGACCACTACTATTCACGCGCCCTGAAAGGGGATCGCTATGTGATCGGGTTAATCGGGCCTGCGCTGAAAGCGTCCGCGGGAAGTGAACAGACGACCGGTGTAAAACTGTATGCCGGTCCGAAACTGCAACATATCATGAAAGCGGTGGCCCCGGGTCTCGAACTGACGGTCGACTATGGCGTGCTGACCATACTGGCCCAGCCGATATTCTGGCTGCTGGAACACATACATGCACTGGTCGGTAACTGGGGCTGGTCGATCATATTCCTCACCATGCTGATCAAGCTGGCGTTTTTCAAGTTGTCAGAAACCAGTTACAAGTCGATGGCCAATATGCGCAAGCTGGCGCCGCGCCTGCAGGCACTGAAAGAACGCTATGGCGATGACAAGCAGAAGCTGAACCAGGCCATGATGGACATGTACAAGAAGGAAAAGGTCAACCCGCTGGGCGGCTGCCTTCCCGTGCTGGTCCAGATCCCGGTGTTCATCTCGTTGTACTGGGTGTTGCTGGAAAGCGTGGAAATGCGCCAGGCGCCCTTCATGCTGTGGATACAGAATCTGTCGGCCCCGGATCCCTATTACATTTTGCCGTTGATCATGGGCGCCACCATGCTGATCCAGCAAAAGCTGAACCCGGCGCCCATGGACCCGATGCAGGCCAAGGTCATGATGATCCTGCCCGTTGTGTTCACCGTATTCTTTGCGTTCTTCCCTTCCGGGCTGGTGCTGTACTGGGTGGTGAACAACACCCTTTCAATTGCCCAGCAATACGTGATTACCAAACGTGTGGAAGCGGCTGGCTGAACACGGGCGGCATCAACACGCAGCGCGTGTAGATACGTTGCCGTGACGGAAACGGTTGACACCATTGCCGCCGTAGCGACACCACCCGGCCGGGGCGGTGTCGGTATTGTCAGGATTTCCGGTCCCATGGTGCCGGCCATTGCCCGGCAGCTGTTTAGCGCACCCGTTACCCCCCGCGTTGCCGAACTGCATGTTTTCAGGGATGCCGATGGTTTGCCGGTCGACGAGGGGCTGAGTCTCTATTTTCCCGCGCCATATTCCTTTACCGGTGAACACGTACTTGAATTACACGGGCATGGCGGACCGGTGGTTATGGACCTGCTGCTGGCGCGCGTGCTGGAACTGGGCGCACGACCGGCAAGGCCGGGTGAATTTTCCGAACGCGCCTTTCTCAATGACAAGCTGGACCTGGCGCAGGCGGAGGCCATTGCTGACCTGATCGACAGCAGCACCGAGCAGGCGGCACGTGCCGCCACCCGTTCACTGCAGGGAGAATTCTCCAGGCAGATACATGCGCTGGTAACCGGTCTGACTGAATTGCGCAGCTATGTGGAGGCTGCAATCGATTTTCCCGAAGAGGAAATTGATTTTCTCAGCGACGGCGAAGTACAAAGCCGACTGAACAGTGTGGTTGACCAGCTGCAGCAGGTCCGTGCCCAGGCTCGCCAGGGCTGCCTGTTGCGCGAGGGTATGAACCTGGTGCTGGCCGGTCAGCCCAATGTCGGCAAATCCAGCCTCCTGAACGCATTGGCCGGCAGTGACACAGCGATCGTGACACCGATTGCCGGCACTACGCGTGATGTGTTGCGTGAACACATACAGATCGACGGCATGCCGTTGCATATTATCGATACCGCGGGTCTGCGCGACAGCAGCGATCCGATCGAACAGGAAGGCGTGCGCCGTGCCTGGGCGCAGATCGAGCAGGCCGACCGGGTGTTGCTGGTCCTCGATGCGCGCAGCGGTTTCACCGCTGCCGACCGGCAGGTACTGGACCGCCTGCCGCACCGCCTGCCGCACACACGGGTTTTCAACAAGATCGATCTCGGTGACGGTTCAGCCGGTATCCGTCAATGCGAAGCGGTTACCGAAGTGGCACTGAGTGCGACCACCGGTGAGGGCCTGGATCTGCTCAGGACGCACCTGAAGCAGGTAATGGGATACCGGGAATCCGGCAGTGGAGGATTCAGTGCCCGCCGGCGCCACCTGGATGCCCTGCAGCGCGCGGGTGATCACCTGGACAGCGCACAATCCTGCCTGGATGCCGGTTCCGGCGAGCTGCTGGCAGAAGAGCTGCGCCTGGCCCGGCAGCAGCTGTCGGAAATCACCGGTGAATTCACCAGCGACGATCTGCTGGGAGAAATTTTTTCCAGCTTCTGTATCGGAAAATAAAAAAATCCCCGCACTGGCGGGGACGGGAAGGGTAGCTACATTGGAGGAGTAGCAAATGTACTACCGTGACCTGCTATATATCACCGGACAGATTGTCGACCTTGCGGTAGGTCCAGCCCTCGCGCAGTCGTTTTACCACCTGATCAACGGCCGTGGTACCGCTGTGTACGTCGTCGATCAGGACCGGTTCAATGCCTTCCCTGCGGAGATTGCGCAGGGCATTCATACAGGCAACAAACTTCAGGTTGGAATATTTTTCGCTCAGGGCGCGAACGCGATCCTCGTACGGTGAGACGCCGGTGCGCACCAGGTTAACGCCGCCGGCGTTGGCGATCACTTCCACCTGCACGTTGCGCCCCTGGTTTTCCTGCAGGAAGTGTTCGGCATAGTCCAGTACCGCCTGAAAATGTTCGGGCTCGGCATCACTCAGGTGTAGCAGTACCTTGTCGGGATCTTCGTGCCCGGGATAGGCCGCCAGGTGAGTCGCTGCCTGGCGTTCGGCGCATACATAGCCCAGCAGGCCGCCACCCACACCGATCGCCAGCGCCATGATCGAGGCAGCGATACCGGTCTGCAACCGGCTCCAGTGTTTCCGGCAGGCGGGCAGAGGCCGGTCTTCCGGCTGCACGTCGGCAAAGCCGGTTCGCATCCAGTCCTTGGCACGGCGCAGTTGACACACCTGTTCACGAATTCCCGGATCCTGGTCCATGGCGCTCAGTATCGAGCGCTCCAGTTCCGGGTCGAGCTGGCCATCCACGTAGGCGTTGAGGGTCAACTCGTTCAGTTCAGCAGGCTGGTTTCCGGTGTTTGTCCATGTATTCATAGTCACTTCACTCGCTGCAGGGGGACCGCCGCTCCTGGCGTTTCCCCGGTCTGGTTATCAAGCAGTTTAATTAACGCCTTGCGCGCCCGGTAAAGACGGCTCATCACCGTGCCGATCGGGATCTCCAGTATCGATGCCACTTCACAGTAGGCGAAGCCTTCCAGGTCCACCAGGGCCAGCACCCGGCGTTGTTCCACCGGCAGGCCGGCGACCGCAGTACGTACCCGGGTAACGACTTCCATCTGTCCCACCCGGTAGTCCGGACCCGGTTCCTCGCCGGGCTGCTGTTCGTCCAGGTTTTCATGCGGCCGGTAACGCCGCAGGTGCTGTTTCCAGCAGTTATTCAGAATGCTGTACAGCCAGGCGTTCAGGCGCTCCTTTTCCCGCAGCTGGTGGCTTTTCTGCAGCGCCAGCGTCATGGCTTCCTGGACCAGGTCATCGGCCACCATCCGGTCGCCGCACCAGGCCAGCGCGACCCGGAACAGCCGGCTGCGGGAGGAAGCAATATTCTTCCGGATGGAAGCGGTGGTACAGACGCGCGTAAGTATGCTCATAACCATCTAGATGCAACTATCGGCGCTTTTATTTCCTGGTAAAGCGATTAATTGCCACGGGAATAAAAACGCAGGGCGGGATATCTACAAAGTCAGCACCGGCCAGGAGTACACGGAGACCGGTTGCCAACTGCCTACAACCGGGAGAACGTAATGTATCGATTGAAGAAATCACTGGGCTGGCTCATCGTCACGGCGCTGCTGGCCGTCAGCAGTCTGGCGTCTGCTGCGCCGCCCGAAGACAAGCCTTTCGCGGAGAAGAAAGTGGTGCTGCAGATCAGTGACCAGGACGCATATAAGCAAACGCTTGTATTGAATGTTGCCAGCAACCTGATCAAGCACTACGGTCCTGACCGGGTCGATGTGGAAATCGTGGCGTTCGGGCCAGGCCTGCGCCTGATGTTTGCCGACAATTCCAATGCCGGGCGTATCGAAAATCTGTCCGAGAACAGTGGTGTACGTTTCAGCGCCTGCGAGAACACCATGCGCAAAATGACCAAAAAACTGGGGCACCCGCCAGAGATCAACCCCCGGGCAACCCATGTGTCGGCCGGTGTGGTGCGCATCCTGGATCTGGTTGAGCAGGGCTACACCCTGGTGAAACCCTGATGGCATGCATTACCCATTCGAACAGTGAGAGGAAGACTATGAAACTTAAAAAACTGGTGCTGACAACAGCACTCGCACTGGGAGCGACAGGATCAGCGCATGCCACCAACTGGCTGCAGCTGCAAGGCACAGAACCCGCCGGGTCTGCGGAGCGGCTGAAGGTGTGGGGCTTTATCCAGCCGCAGTACACCTACACGGAAAATACAAAACTCAAGGCCGGACCCTGGAAGGGCCAGAAAGCTGTATTCAACCAGACTGCCCCGGAGCGCAAATCGAGTAATACCTTCCAGCTCAGGCGGGCACGACTGGGCATACGCGGGGCCAACTTTCCACTGGACAGCAAGACCAACTATTTCCTGCTGGTCGAAGCCGGCAAGAACGGGATCACTGAATTTGATTCAGCGGTGGCGCTGACCGATGCAAGTATTACCCTGAACCACATTCCGTATGCGCGCGTCCGTATCGGGCAGTTCAAGACACCGGGCTCGGAAGAAGGCTTGCAGGCAATCCACGTATTTGACTACATCAACTTTACCAACGTAACGGACCAGATGATGCTGGAACGTTTCCTGGATGAAGACGGATCGCGAGCGGGCTTTGCCAACGGCCCCAACGGTTCCGTAAGTGCGTTTCGTGATATCGGCATCCAGGTATTCGACTGGTTTGACGTCGGGGAGTGGCAGCATTCCTACGCCTTCATGGTCGGTGACGGCAATGGTCTCAACCGAACCGACAATAACAACGAGAAGGACCTGTACGCCTACTGGTCGTCGGAGTGGATTTTCGGTGGCAAGGGTGCCCGTCGCCAGGGCTGGAAAATGTTCGCCTGGGGGCAGAGCGGCAAGCGCACGCTGGACTACACCTTTGGCAACCCCGGGAAGCGGGATTTCGACCGCGATCGCTGGGGTTTCGGTACCACCTTTCGCAAGGACAAGTACCGGGCCGCCGCCGAGTATATCTACGCGGACGGTATGATTTTCAACGGTTCTGACGGCGGTGCCGTGCCAGGTTCCACCAGTAATAACGGTGCGGCGACGGCATCCCTGAATATCAATCCGAACGGTGAATCCGAGGGCTACTATGTTCATTTCGGCTACGCGGTGATCCCGCAGATCGAGCTGGACATACGCTATGATTACCTGGACCGCATGAAGAATGTCGATGCGGCCGAGCGCGAGTTCACCACCCTCACCCTGGGGGTGCAGTATTTCTTCAACAAGAAAACCCGCGCCCTGGTGAACTACGAGTTCCGTGACCTGGATGCCCCGGACTTTCCCTCTTCCGCGCCACAGAATGAAATCGCCGACAGCATGGACGATCGCCTTACGGTGCAATTGCTGGCAATATTCTGACCCCGGGACGAGCGGGGCCATGCCGGCCCCGCTCCTTTTCGATACCACCACAGGGGGTTGCACATGAATCGCTTACTCGCAGTGCTTGGCGCTGTTTTTTTTCTGCTGCCGCTGGCCCGTGCCGACGATGGTCTGGTCACGGTAAAAAGCGCCTACAGCGTTCCGGTAACGCTGGACCGGTTCGAGGATGCGGTGCGGGACAAGGGTATGACGGTCTTTGCCCGTGTGGACCACAGCAAGGGCGCGGCGGGGGTCTCCATGCAGTTGCGGCCTACCGTGTTACTGATCTTCGGCAACCCGAAAATCGGTACGCTGCTGATGCAGAGCAACCAGAACGCAGCTATCGACCTGCCGCTCAAGGTGCTGGCCCGGGAAGATGAAAACGGTGACGTGTGGCTGGTCTACAACGATCCGGCCTATATCGCCAGCCGCCACGGGATCACGGACCGCGGCCCGGTGATCGCAAAAATGCGCAAGGCGATGCAGGGATTTGCGGCAGCCGCCACCGCGGAATAAGCCCGGTTACTGTTTTATCCCCCGCCGCGCACGCATACTTGCACGGCAGGCGTAACCGTGGCGGGACCGCATGGATCGAAATAACCGCGTTATTCGCATTGTCAACAGCGTGCTGGGTGACGCCAGCGGTGGACGCTGGCAGGTGGTGTGTGCGTACAGCCGCCTGCTGAGCCGGCACGGGTTCCAGGTGTTACTGCTGCTGAATGCAGCCCGTCGGCCAGACCCGGAGCAGGTGCCCGCCGGCGTTAGCGTGGAATACATCCGCAACCACGGTCACTACGACTACCTGGCGGCCCGTCGCGCCCGGCGGCGACTGCAGGATTTCAGGCCGGATCTCGCCATTGCCCACTGCAGTCGCTCGGTGGCCCTGCTGAAACGTGCGCTCGGTGGACGTGCGCCGGTGGTGGCCGTCACCCACAGTGACAAGGTCGGGCGCCTGTTACCCGCCGATGCCTACCTGCCGCTGACGGCACATCTGGAACAGAAAATCAGGGCGGCAGGACCGCCGGCATCGACTCGTCCCTGTTACGTGGTTCCCAACATGATCGATGTCGGCGACGGGCGTTGCCCGCTCCGGCGCCGAAACGAACCCCTGCGTATCGGTGCCCTCGGGCGTTTCGATCCGGTAAAAGGTTTTGACGTCTTCATTGCTGCGCTGGGCGTGCTGGATGCCCGTGGCATACCGTTTCAGGCGGTGCTGGGCGGCAGCGGTGTCGAGCGTCGGCGGCTGCAGGCACAGGCGCGACAGCTTGCTTTGAAGCGACCGCTGGAGTTTCCCGGCTGGGTCGATGCCGTTGGTGATTTTCTGTCTGGAATCGACCTGCTGTGTGTGCCCGCGCGCTCCGATGCTTTCGGAATGACGCCATTGCAGGCAGCGGTCGCCGGGGTGCCGATGGTGCTTTCGAAGGCGACCGGTCACCGGGAAATTTTCGATGACAATGCGCAGGCGTTGTTCTGTGAAATCGGCGATGCGGTCTCCACAGCGGACCGGATACAGCAGTTGATGAGCGATACCCGTCTTTCGGAACGACTGCGGCAGGCGGCCCATCGGCACGTTGTTGAAAATTTCACCACCGGGGCAGTGACGGAGAAACTTTTACAAGCTATTGAATCAATAATTAAATATTATAATTAAACGCCGTTCACTAAAATTAGAGTAAGCTGTATATTTATTGTTTACACACATTTAAGGCTGTTTCGGCCCGGCTTGGAAGCCCGTATGGCGGGTTTTCTGAATAGCGGCGTGCGCCGGGGCGATAACGGCTGCGGGTGTTTCCTGGATCGTTTGCGGGAGGCCGAATCAGCGACTGGGGTATACTTGCCGGATGGATTTTGAAAGCCGGTTTGCAGTCATTGTGGTGGGTGGCGGTCACGCGGGGACCGAGGCCGCGCTGGCGGCTGCGCGCAGTGGCGCACGCACCCTGCTGCTGACCCACAACATCGACACGCTGGGCCAGATGAGCTGCAACCCGGCGATTGGCGGCATCGGCAAGGGTCACCTGGTCAAGGAGATCGACGCGCTGGGTGGCGCCATGGCCAGAGCCGCTGACCTGGCCGGCATCCAGTTTCGTCGCCTGAACGCCAGCAAGGGACCCGCAGTGCGGGCCACCCGCTGTCAGGCCGATCGCCAGCTCTACCGGCAGGCGATTCGCTCGATGCTGGAAAACCAGCCCGGACTGTCGCTGTTCCAGCAGGCGGTCGACGACCTGATCGTGGAGGATGATCGCGTCCGCGGTGTAGTTACCCGCATGGGACTGCGTTTCCATGCTGACGCGGTGGTGCTGGCGGTGGGCACGTTCCTGGGTGGGCGTATTCATATCGGTCTGTCCAGCCACGAAGGCGGCAGAGCCGGCGACCCGCCTGCCAATGCGCTGGCGCAGCGCCTGCGTGCCATGCCTTTTCGTGTCGAGCGCCTGAAAACCGGAACCCCGCCGCGTATCGATGGCCGCAGCATCGACTACAGCCGGCTGGTCGAACAACCGGGCGACACACCCGTACCGGATTTTTCCTTTATGGCGGATGGCTGTGAGCACCCGCGGCAGGTTGCCTGTTACCTGGCGGCAACCACCGAGCGTACCCACGAGATCATCCGCGCCGGACTGGACCGCTCGCCCATGTACTCGGGGGTGATCGAAGGTGTGGGTCCGCGCTACTGTCCTTCCATTGAAGACAAGGTAGTGCGCTTCGCCGATAAAACCTCCCACCAGATTTTTGTCGAACCGGAAGGGCTGAATACCCACGAGATCTATCCCAACGGCATATCCACCAGCCTGCCCTTCGATGTGCAGAACGACCTGGTGCATTCCATGCCCGGTTTCGAGCGTGCGCACATTACCCGGCCCGGCTATGCCATCGAGTATGACTATTTCGACCCGCGTGACCTGAAAGCCTCGCTGGAAACCCGGTTCATCGACGGCCTGTTTTTCGCCGGCCAGATCAACGGCACCACGGGCTACGAAGAGGCGGCTGCCCAGGGGTTGATTGCCGGACTGAATGCAGCACGCCGCAGCGCCGGTGAAGCCGCCTGGAGTCCGCGCCGAGACCAGGCCTATACCGGTGTCATGATCGATGACCTGGTGATTCGCGGCACCACCGAGCCCTACCGCATGTTCACCAGCCGTGCCGAATACCGCTTGCTGTTGCGCGAGGACAATGCAGACCTGCGGCTGACCCCGACGGGTCGCGAGCTGGGGCTGGTGAACGATGCCCGCTGGCAGCGCTTTGTTGCCAAACGTGATGCCATCGCGCAGGAGCAACAGCGCCTGCAGGGTCTGTGGGTGAGACCCGGCTCAGCGCAGGCCGCACAGTTGCAGGACCGGTATGGTGAGCGTATCAGCAGCGAACAACGCGCTTCCGAGCTGTTGCGTCGCCCGGCACTGGACTACGCTGCGCTCATGCAGCTGCCCGCACTGGGTCCCGGGGTGACGGATCGCAAGGTGGCCGAACAGGTGGAGATACAGGCCGGCTACCAGGGCTACATCGAGCGCCAGCGTGAGGAAATCGCACGCCAGCAGCGTAATGAACACAAGGCGCTACCCGGGGATTTCGATTTCCGGCAGGTCAAGGGCCTGTCTGCTGAAGTCCGGGAAAAACTGATCGCGGTGCGACCGGAAACCATTGGACAGGCGGCGCGCATACCCGGCGTGACGCCCGCCGCCATATCTTTGCTGCTGGTGCACCTGAAGAAGAACGCCCCGGCGCGTAAAACCGCCTGAATCGGGCAGCGCACGCTCAGTATGTCACCCGACCCCCTGCGAACGGCCGTTTCCCGCGGTTGCCACCGGCTGGACCCGTCGCTGGACGACAGCGCGGTGGAGCGCTTCACAACGCTGCTGCGCCTGCTGGAAAAATGGAACCGGGTCAGCAATCTCACCGCAGTGCGTGACCCGCTGGAGATGGTGAACCGCCATATCCTCGACAGCCTGGCGGTAGCGCCCTTCCTGCGCGGCCACAGCCTGCTCGATGTCGGCACCGGTGCCGGCCTGCCCGGCCTGCCCATTGCCATTGCCCGACCCGGGCTGGAGGTCACCCTGCTGGACTCGAACGCCAAAAAACTGCGCTTTGTGCGCCAGGCGGTGGCTGAACTGGGCCTGGAGAACGTCCAGGTGGTGCAGTCGCGCATGCAGGAGTATCAGCCGGGCCGGTCATTTGATATGGTAATCAGCCGGGCGGTGGCGAGCCTGGGGATGTTGTACCGGCAAAGCGTCCACCTGCTGCGCCCCGGCGGCCGCATGCTGTTCATGAAGGGTGCCGTGCCCGAACAGGAGATGGATGCGCTGCCGGAGGACCACGCTGAATTGCACATCGAACGCCTGAACGTTCCGGGGCTGGCGGCTGAACGTCACCTGCTCTGGCTGGAAACCACCGGGGAGTCATCGGTACGCGCATGAGTCGCATCATTGCCATCAGTAACCAGAAGGGCGGCGTGGGCAAGACCACCACCTGCGTGAACCTGGCCGCCTCGCTGGCCGCCACCAGGCGGCGGGTGCTGCTGGTAGATCTCGACCCGCAGGGTAACGCCACCATGGGCAGTGGCGTGAACAAGCTCGAAGTCGAGTTGAGCGGTTATCACCTGTTGCTGGAGGACGTCCCGCTCAGCGAGGTGATTGTCGACGTGCAGGAGGCCGGTTACCACCTGGTGCCGGGCAACAGTGACCTGACCGCGGCGGAAGTCGGCCTGATGCAAAGCGAACAGCGCGAAACGCGACTCGCTGCCCGGTTGCAGCCGGTGGCGGAGGAGTATGACTACATCCTGATCGACTGCCCGCCGGCGCTGAACATGCTCACCCTGAATGCGCTCACGGCCGCCAACGCGGTATTCATCCCCATCCAGTGCGAATACTATGCGCTGGAAGGACTCAGCGCCCTGCTGGAAACCATCGAGCAGATCCGCGACGCCGTCAATCCCGGGCTGGAAATCGAAGGCTTGTTGCGCACCATGTTCGACGCCCGCAACAACCTCGCCAACGAGGTCTCGCAACAACTGCTCGACCATTTTGGTGACAAGGTGTACCGCACCATCATCCCGCGCAATATACGGCTGGCCGAGGCGCCCAGTTACGGGGCCCCGATACTCAAGTACGACAAAACCTCGCGTGGCGCCATCGCCTACCTGGCACTGGCCGCGGAAATGGTGCGGCGCGCGCAGCCAGCGGTGCAGCAACCCGACGAACCCCGCGCCGAGGCGTTGGGGTCCTGATTACAGCAGCGAACATATATAAAGGTTGATCAATTGGCTATGGCAGCAAAAAAACGAGGACTGGGTCGCGGGCTGGATGCCCTGCTGGGACCGTCACGAACCGTGTCGAAACCGGCTCCCGCCGCGCCGGTACCGGCGGTCGCCGGCGATGAGGTAGAAGGGGAACTGCGCACCCTCGGCGTGGAACAGTTGCAGCGTGGCAAATACCAGCCACGCGTGGACATGCACAACGACAGCCTGGAAGACCTGGCGGACTCGATCCGCGCCCAGGGCGTGGTGCAGCCCATTGTCGTGCGACCGATCGGCGGCGGCCGTTATGAAATCGTGGCCGGGGAGCGGCGCTGGCGCGCTGCGCAGCTGGCCGAACTGCAGGAAGTCCCGGTGGTGGTGCGGGATATGGACGACCGTACCGCTATTGCGGTAGCCCTGATCGAGAACATCCAGCGCGAGAACCTGAACCCGCTGGAAGAAGCGCGCGCGCTGGACCGGTTGATCGAGGAGTTCGAAATGACCCACCAGCAGGCTGCCGAAGCGGTGGGGCGCTCCCGCACGGCAGTTTCCAACCTGTTGCGCCTGCTGGAGCTGGGCGAGGTCGCGACGGGCATGGTACAGCGCGGTGAGCTGGACATGGGGCACGCACGCGCGCTGCTGGCGCTGGACGGCGTCCGGCAGGCGGAAGCTGCCCGCCAGGTGGTCGACCACGGGCTGTCGGCCCGTGCTACCGAGCGCCTGGTCAAGAAACTGCTGGCGGACAGCGGCTCGACCAAAGGCAAAAGCCGCAGCCCGCGTCGTGATCCCGACCTGGTCAGCCTGGAGCAGGACCTGTCAGACCGTGTAGGTGCCCCGGTGGCGGTCCAGCAGGGTCAGAAAGGCAAGGGCAAGCTGGTGATCAGCTACAACAGCCTGGATGAGCTGGATGGCATTCTCGAACATATCCATTAGGGATACAGAGAATATCCATAAAGGCTATACAAGTTGTTGACCCCACGTATCGACGATCCTTATAATCGCCGCCGCTCCCCACCGGTTAGGCCGGTGTTGTGACTTTGCCCGGGATTTTCGGGGCTGAATCGAGCAGAAACACCGTTGGATACCGGGATTCGCAGGCTGTTGCTTTACCAGGCCATACTGGTAGCTGCTACATCAGCCGGGTTTCTTGCCATCTTTGATACTTTTTCGGCCGTATCCGCGGGATTCGGTGGTTGTATTGCGGCTGTCAATGCGCTGCTGCTGGCGCGCTGTTCGCGGCGCGACGCGCGCGCGGTGCAGCGTACGCCCCAGCAGAGCCTGGCGGCCGGCTACATATGTGTCGTACAGCGTTTTTTGCTCGTCGCCCTGTGTTTTGCCTTCGGGCTGGGGGTGCTGAAGCTCGAAGCGCTGGCGTTGCTGACCGGGTTCATGATCAGTCAGCTTGTAATGATATTTAATGGAATCAAACAGTTAGAGCAGAAATAAATCCATGTCAGCCACAGCACCGCATTCTTCCGAAGAATATATAAAGCACCACCTGACCAACCTGACCTACGGGCAGCATGCGGACGGGCACTGGGGCTTCGCGCACGGTGCCGGGGATCTCGCCGAGATGGGTTTCTGGTCCATCAATGTCGACAGCATGCTGTTTTCCATCGGTCTGGGTGTGCTGTTCCTGTGGGCTTTCCGCAAGGCGGCCAGAACCGCCACCGCTGGTGTGCCGGGCGGCTGGCAGAACTTTGTCGAGTGGGTGGTCGAATTCATCGACGACAGCGTGCGCGGTTCGTTCAGCGGCAAGAACCCGCTCATCGCGCCACTGGCCATGACTATTTTCATCTGGGTGTTCCTGATGAATTTCATGGACCTGATCGCCGTCGACTGGCTGCCTTCGCTGGCGGGTTTGATGGGCGTGGGTCACCTGAAGATCGTACCTTCCACCGATCCCAATATTACCTTCGGCCTGTCCCTGACCGTGTTTGCAATGGTGCTGTACTACAGTGTAAAAATGAAAGGTGTGGGTGGTTTTATCGGCGAGCTGACCCTGATGCCGTTCCAGTCGGACAATAAAATAGTCCAGCTCCTGTTCATGCCGATCAATTTTCTGCTGGAAGGCGTGACCCTGATCGCCAAGCCGGTCTCGCTTTCGCTGCGACTGTTCGGCAACATGTACGCGGGCGAAATGATCTTTATCCTGATCGCACTGATGTATAGCGGCGGTATCGCGCTGGGCGCCTTTGGCGGCCTGCTGCAGCTGGGCTGGGCCATCTTCCACATTCTGATTATTACCCTGCAGGCGTTCATTTTCATGACCCTGACCATCGTGTACCTGGATATGGCCAGCCAGGCACACCATTGACCGAATACTTTTATTTACTGAACTCTACAGACCTTAGGAGACAAACATGGAAAACGCACTGCTTTATATTGCCGGCGCCCTGATGATGGGACTGGGCGCCCTCGGTGCCGCGGTCGGCATCGGTATCCTGGGCGGCCGCTTCCTGGAAGGTGCGGCACGTCAGCCGGAGCTGATCCCGATGCTGCGCACCCAGTTCTTCATCGTCATGGGCCTGGTGGACGCGGTGCCGATGATCGCCGTCGGCCTGGCCATGTATGTCATGTTCGCGGTTGTTGGCGCCTGATAGCTGAACGCGAGGTTCAACCATGAATTTCAACGCGACACTGATCGGCCAAAGTATCACCTTCCTGGTGTTCGTGTGGTTCTGCATGAAGTTTGTGTGGCCACCGATCATGGCGGCGCTCGAAGAGCGCAAGGGCAAGATCGCCGAAGGCCTGGCTGCCGCTGACCGCGGCCGTCACGAGCAGGAACTGGCACAGAAAAAAGCCACCGAAACCCTGCATGAAGCCAAGCAGCAGGCCGGCGAGATCATCAACCGTGCGGAAAAACGCGGCAGTGAGATCATCGACGAAGCCAGGGCGGAAGCCGTGGAAGAGGCAGATCGCATCAAGGCCGCCGCGGCAGCCGAGATGGAGCAGGAAGTCAACCGTGCCCGGGAAGCCCTGCGCGGCCAGGTGGTGAGTATTGCCACCGCCGGTGCCGGACGCATCCTGAAACGCGAGCTGGACGCTTCCGCCAACGACGAGCTGCTGAAAGACCTGGTCGCCCGGATCTAGGCAAGGGCTATGGCAGACAGCAACGATCAACACGCAGAATTGTCGGAAGGCGACGCAGCGCTGGCGCGGCCCTATGCGCGGGCCGTATTCGAACTGGCCAACAGCCGTGGTGAGCTACAGCCGTGGTCCGATCGCCTGGCGCTGATGGCCGCGGTGGCCAGTAACGATACCATGACGACCCTGCTGGCCAACCCACGGCTCGGTAAAAGCGAGGCCGGCGCGCTGCTTATCCGCGCCTGTGGTGACGATATCGGTGAGCAGGCAGTGAACCTGCTGAAGGTGCTGGCCGAGAACGGTCGCCTGGGACAGCTGCCGATGATCGCCACGCTGTACAACCGGTTCCGCGATGAAGCGGAAGGTACCGTGGAAGCCGAGGTGATTTCCGCCATGCCGTTGAGTGATGCGCAGAAAAGCGCGATTGCCGAAGCGCTAAAGAAACGCCTCGGCCGCGACGTGCAACTGAATTGTTCCGTGAACGAAGACCTGGTGGGTGGTGCAGTGATCCGCGCAGGCGACCTGGTGATCGACGGGTCGGCTGTGGAACACCTGCGCCAGCTCTCCAGTGCCCTGGTTCACTAAAATAGGACGCAAGCAATGCAACTGAACCCATCCGAGATCAGCGATCTGATCAAGCAACGCATCGAAGGTTTCGATGCGACCTCAGAGGCGCGCAGTGAAGGTACTGTGGTCAGCCTGACCGACGGCATCGCCCGCATTCACGGCCTGGCCGACGCCATGCAGGGTGAGATGATCGACTTCGGCAATGAGCTGTACGGCCTGGCGCTCAACCTGGAGCGCGATTCGGTCGGCGTGGTGGTGCTGGGTGACTACAAGTCGATTTCCGAAGGCGGCAAGGCACGCTGTACCGGGCGCATCCTGGAAGTACCGGTAGGCCCGGCCATGCTGGGGCGTGTGGTGGATTCACTGGGTACTGCCATCGACGGCAAGGGTCCGATTCAGTCGGATTTCAGCTCGCCGATCGAAAAGATTGCCCCCGGCGTTATCGAGCGTCAGTCGGTCGACCAGCCGGTGCAGACCGGGTTGAAAGCCATTGATTCCATGGTGCCGATCGGGCGTGGCCAGCGCGAGCTGATCATCGGTGACCGCCAGACCGGCAAGACCGCCGTCGCCATTGATGCCATTATCAACCAGAAGGGCACCGGCGTTAAATGTATTTACGTTGCCATTGGCCAGAAGAATTCATCGGTCGCATCGGTGGTACGCAAGCTGGAAGAGCACGGTGCGATGGAGCACACCATCGTGGTGTCGGCCGGTGCCGCGGATTCACCTGCCATGCAGTACATTGCGCCCTATGCCGGTTGCGCCATGGGCGAATATTTCCGTGACCGTGGTGAAGATGCACTCATTATCTATGATGACCTGACCAAGCAGGCCTGGGCCTATCGCCAGGTGTCTCTGCTGCTGCGCCGTCCGCCGGGCCGCGAAGCCTACCCGGGTGACGTGTTCTACCTGCATTCGCGTCTGCTGGAACGCGCCGCGCGCGTCAATGAACACTACGTGGAGAAACACACCGGGGGTGAGGTCAAGGGCAAAACCGGTTCGCTGACCGCGTTACCGATCATCGAGACCCAGGCGGGCGACGTGTCGGCCTTCGTGCCCACCAACGTGATTTCCATTACCGACGGCCAGATCTTTCTTGAATCCGACCTGTTCAACGCCGGTATCCGGCCTGCCATCAACGCCGGCCTGTCGGTGTCACGCGTGGGTGGTGCGGCGCAGACCAAGGCCATCAAGAAACTCGGCGGCGGTGTGCGACTGGCACTGGCGCAGTACCGCGAGCTGGCGGCCTTTGCCCAGTTCGCGTCCGACCTCGACGAGGCGACGCGCAAGCAGCTGGAACGTGGCCAGCGCGTGACCGAGCTGATGAAGCAGACACAGTACACGCCGCTGTCGGTGGCGGAAATGGCGCTGTCCCTGTTTGCCGCCAACGAAGGCTACCTGGATGATGTCGAGGTGAACAAAATTGTGGCATTTGAAAGCGCGCTGCTGGCGCATTTCAAATCCAGCTTTGGCGCCGACATGGATGCCCTCAACGCCAACCCGGACTACAGCGATGAAGTGGAAGCAAAGCTGCGCGCCATCGTTGAAGACTTTGTGGCGAATGGTGCTTACTGACGGTTGCATCTGTAGCAGCGGGCTTGCCCGCGAACTGTTCGCGGGCAAGCCCGCTGCTACGAGGGAAGCTGTTTTGGCAAAGATGAACAGGACTATTTAAATGGCTGGCGCGAAAGAAATACGCACCCAGATCAAGAGTATCCAGAATACGCAGAAGATCACCAAGGCCATGGAAATGGTCGCGGCGAGCAAGATGCGCAAGGCGCAGGACCGCATGCGCGCCTCGCGGCCGTACGCGGAAAAGATGCGTAACGTGGTGGCCCACATGGGCAAGGCGCACCCGGAGTACAAGCACCCGTACCTGATCGAGCGCGAGGCCAAACGGGTCGGCCTGATCGTGATTTCCACCGACCGCGGTCTGTGCGGCGGCCTGAACATCAACCTGTTCAAGTCGGCCATCCGTGCGATGAAAGAATGGCGTGACCAGACCCTGGAAATTGATCTTGCGGTGATTGGCAGCAAGGCGATGGGTTTTTTCAAGCGCCTGGGCGGCAACGTGGTGTCGGAGAATTCCCACCTGGGCGATACACCCCGCATCGAGGAGCTGATCGGTTCCGTGAAAGTGATGCTGGACGCCTATAACGATGGCAGCATCGATCGCCTGTACCTGGCCAATAACGTGTTTGTGAATACTATGACGCAGACCCCCACGGTCGAACAGTTGTTGCCGGTGGTGGGCGACGACGGTGATGAGGAACTCAAGCATCACTGGGACTATATCTACGAGCCGGACGCCCGCACGGTAATGGACGGCCTGCTGATGCGTTACATCGAGTCACTGGTTTACCAGGGCCTGGTGGAGAACATCGCCTGTGAAATGGCGGCGCGCATGGTGGCCATGAAGGCGGCCTCCGACAATGCCGGTACGCTGATCGACGAATTGCAGCTGGTCTACAACAAGGCCCGCCAGGCAGCGATTACCCAGGAGCTGTCGGAAATCGTCAGTGGCGCCGCAGCGGTCTAGTGCGGGGACAGACTTAAGTCTGTCCCCCGGCAGCCAGACAGAAATTTAGCACGGGTCGGGATCAAGTACTCTGACCCCTTGAAAAACACAGAATTTAATTCAAGAGGACTTACCCAATGAGTTCCGGAAACATTGTTGAAATTATCGGCGCGGTGGTCGACGTGGAATTCCCGCGCGATGCCGTGCCCCGGGTCTACGACGCACTGGTGGTGGACGAAGCCGGGCTGACGCTGGAAGTACAGTCACAGCTGGGCGACGGCGTGGTGCGTACCATTGCCATGGGTTCGACCGATGGCCTCAAGCGCGGCATCAACGTGGCCAGCACCGGCGCACCCATCTCGGTGCCGGTTGGCCAGGGCACGCTGGGCCGCGTCATGGATGTGCTCGGCAACCCGGTCGACGAAGCCGGCCCGGTGGACGCGGACAAGAAGATGCCGATTCACCGTACACCACCGAGCTACGAGGACCAGGCCGCCAGCCTGGAAATCCTGGAGACCGGCATCAAGGTCATCGACCTCATCATGCCCATCGCCAAGGGCGGCAAGATCGGCCTGTTCGGCGGCGCCGGCGTGGGCAAGACCGTTACCCTGATGGAACTGATTCGTAACATTGCTATCGAGCACTCCGGTTTCTCGGTATTCGCGGGTGTCGGCGAACGTACCCGTGAAGGTAACGACTTCTACTACGAAATGAAGGAAGCCAACGTGCTGGAAAAAGTAGCGTTGGTGTACGGCCAGATGAACGAACCACCGGGCAACCGCCTGCGCGTGGCGCTGACCGGCCTGACCATCGCGGAAAACTTCCGCGACGAAGGCCGCGATGTGCTGATGTTCATCGATAACATCTACCGTTACACGCTGGCCGGCACCGAGGTGTCCGCACTGCTTGGCCGCATGCCGTCCGCGGTGGGTTATCAGCCGACGCTGGCAGAAGAAATGGGCGCGTTGCAGGAGCGTATTACGTCCACCAAGTCCGGTTCCATCACCTCGTTCCAGGCCGTGTACGTGCCCGCGGACGACCTCACCGACCCGTCGCCCGCCACCACCTTCGCGCACCTGGACGCGACCCTGGTGCTGTCGCGACAGGTTGCCGAGCTGGGTATCTACCCGGCCGTGGATCCGCTCGACTCGACCTCGCGCCAGCTCGATCCGCTGGTGGTCGGTAACGAACACTACGATACCGCGCGCGCCGTGCAGGGCACGCTGCAGCGTTACAAGGAGCTGCGCGACATCATCGCCATCCTGGGTATGGACGAACTGTCTGAAGAAGACAAGCAGGTGGTGGCCCGTGCGCGCAAGATCCAGCGCTTCCTGTCGCAGCCATTCTTCGTGGCCGAGACCTTTACCGGTTCACCCGGCAAGTACGTATCGCTCAAGGATACCATTGCTGCGTTCAAGGGTATTATCGCCGGTGACTACGACGATTTGCCCGAGCAGGCCTTTTACATGGTCGGCACCATCGATGAAGCTGTCGAAAAAGCCAAGTCGCTGTAAGGACCAACAGGGGTTTAGACTATGGCTATGACCATTCATGTCGATATCGTCAGCGCCGAGGCCGAGATCTTTTCCGGCACCGCCAACATGGTGTTTGCGCCGGCGGAGATGGGTGAAGTCGGTATTGCACCCCGGCATACCCCGCTGCTCACCCGCCTGAAGGCGGGCGAAGTGCGCGTGCAGATGGAAGGCCAGGAGGAACAGTTCTTCTACGTCTCCGGCGGCATGCTGGAGATCCAGCCGCACATGGTGACCGTGCTGGCGGATACGGCATTGCGCGCCACCGATCTGGACGAAGCCGCTGCCCTGCGCGTAAAGGAGCGGGCCGAGAAAGCCATGACCGACAAAAAGAGCGATTTCGATTACGCCAAGGCCCAGGCCGAACTGGCCGAAGCGGTTGCCCAGTTGCGCACCATCCAGCACCTGCGCGACAAGACCGGGCGCTAACGATTCATGAGTGCGCCCGTGGTAGGTAAACACAAGGTGATCGCCATCACCTATTCCATAATCGACGAGACCGGCGTAATCCTGGAACAGTCGGATATCCCGGTGTACTACGTGCACGGTGGACCCAACCAGATGTTTCCCGATGTCGAAGAAGCGCTGGACGGTGTGGAGCTCGGCGGCTCTGTCGAGGTCGTGCTGGAGCCGGAAAAAGCCTTCGGTCCGCACGATCCCGGCCTGACCTTTACCGACCAGATCGACAATGTACCCCCCGAGTTTCGTCACATCGGCGCAGAAGTGCAGATGCAGAACGACCGGGGCGATACCCGCACCTTCATTGTTTCGAAAATCGAGAATGACCGGCTTACCGTGGACGGCAACCACCCCTTCGCGGGCAAAACGCTGACCTACGCCGTAACCGTCGCCGACATCCGGGATGCCACGGAAGAAGAAAAACAGAAGGGTGTTTCCAGGCCGGTAATGCACTGAGAGTGGCCGCTGCAGCACCGCTCATTTGAAGTATCATAACGCCATCAGGGTCAAACAGGGACAGCCACGTCCATGAAGCACCGGTTTTTGTCATGAGCCCCAGCGTCATTATCCTCGCCGCCGGTCAGGGAACGCGCATGCGTTCCGGGTTGCCCAAGGTCCTGCATCCACTGGGTGGCGTGCCCCTGCTGCAACACGTAATCGGCACGGCCCGTTCACTGCAACCGGCGGGCATCCACATCGTCTACGGCCACGGTGGCGAACAGGTACGCGAAGCGCTGGCGCAGGAAGGCGTGAACTGGGTACTGCAGGACCGCCAGCTGGGAACCGGGCACGCGGTCGACCAGGCCATGCCCTCCGTGCAGGACGATGCGATCGTGCTGGTACTGTACGGTGATGTACCGCTGATCCGCGCCGAAACCCTGCAACACCTGGTGAAGCAGGCCGAACAGGGCGCCCTGTCGGTTCTGACAGCCACACTCGATGAGCCATTCGGCTACGGTCGGATGTTACGCGCAGACGATGGGCGCTTGACGGGCATCGTGGAACAGAAAGATGCCAGTGAAGAACAGTTGAACATCCAGGAAATCAATACCGGTTTCCTGGCTGCGCCGGCAGGAAAGCTGCGCGCCTGGTTGCAACAGCTGGATAACCGTAACGCCCAGGGTGAGTATTACCTGACTGACGTGGTAGCCATCGCGGCCAGTGAAGGATATTCCATAGACAGCGCGAGCGCTGAAGACGAATTTGAAATTCTCGGCGTCAATGATCGCGCGCAGCTCGCGGTGCTGGAGCGCGAATACCAGCGTCGACTGGCGGAAGGCCTGATGCGCGACGGCACCACGCTCGCAGACCCCGGGCGCATCGATGTGCGCGGCAAACTGGTAACAGGCCGGGATTGTTTTATCGACGTCAATTGCGTTTTCGAGGGTCAGGTTACGCTGGGGGAACGAGTCCGCATCGGACCCAACTGCCAGGTCAGGAACGCGGAGATTGGTGATGATGTCGAGATCCTGGCCAATTGCGTCATCGATTCCGGCATGATCGGCCGGCAGGCGCATATCGGGCCCTTTGCCCGCATCCGCCCCGAAACCGAACTGGCGGAACGGGTGCACGTTGGCAACTTTGTCGAGATCAAGAAATCCCGCATCGCCACCGGCTCCAAGGTCAACCACCTGAGTTATATCGGCGATACGCACATGGGTTCCGGAGTAAACGTCGGTGCAGGTACCATCACCTGCAACTACGACGGGGCGTATAAACACCTGACGGAAATCGGCGACAACGTGTTCATTGGCTCCGATACGCAGCTGGTCGCGCCCGTCAGGGTAGGCAATGGCGCCACCATCGGCGCCGGTTCAACCATTACCCGGGAAGTGCCGCCCGGCGAACTGACCCTCAGCCGCAGCCCCCAGCAGACGCGCAGCGGCTGGCAGCGCCCGGTCAAGAAAAGCGAATAATGTCCGCTAGCTTACCGTACAGATGTAAGTCAGGATTGTAATCATGTGTGGAATCGTAGGCGCCGTTGCGCAGCGTGAAGTGGCCCCCATCCTGCTGGAGGGACTGAGGCGCCTGGAATACCGTGGCTATGATTCCGCCGGCGTGGCCGTCGTCAACAGGGGCGCCGAGCTGGAACGCCTGCGCACCACGGGCAAGGTTGCTGAACTCGCGAACGCCTATGACCGTAACCCGGTGCAGGGTGTGGTGGGTATCGCCCACACGCGCTGGGCAACCCACGGCAAACCCACCGAGCGCAATGCGCATCCCCACATCTGCGGAAACCGCGTCGCGGTGGTTCACAACGGTATTATCGAAAACCATGAAGCCCTGCGCGTTCAACAGAAGCAGCAGGGTTTCACCTTTACTTCCGATACAGACACCGAGGTGGTGGCGCACCAGGTATACCACCACCTGGAACAGGGCGATAACCTGCTGGATGCCGTCCGGCATACCTGCAACGACATGGCAGGCGCCTATGCGCTGGGTATCATCAGTATCTCCGAACCGGACCGGCTCATTGCGGCGCGTCGCGGCAGCCCGCTGGTGATCGGCATCGGCATCGGCGAATACTATATTGCCTCTGACGTTGCCGCCCTGTTGCCGGTCACGCAACGCTTCATTTTTCTCGACGACGGTGACATCGCCGACCTCACCAGCCAGGGCATGGTGATCTACAACAGCGAAGGTCAAGAGGTCGAGCGCCCCGAGCGCCATTCGGAATTGTCAGCCGACGCCGTGAAACGTGGCGAATACCGCCACTACATGCTCAAGGAAATCTACGAGCAGCCGCGCGCCATCGCCGATACCCTGGAAGGACGTATCTTCCAGGGACGTGTAGTGGAAGCCGCCTTCGGCGCGGAGGCTGAACAGATATTTTCCAGGGTGCAGGGCGTGCACATCATCGCCTGTGGCACCAGCTACCACGCCGGCCTGATCGCGCGCTACTGGATGGAGTCACTGGCCGGCATACCCTGCAGTGTCGAAGTCGCCAGCGAGTTCCGGTACCGCAAGCCGGTGGTGCGCAACAGCTCCCTGATCGTGACCATATCCCAGTCCGGTGAAACCGCCGACACGCTGGCCGCGTTACAGGAAGCGAAGCGCCTGGGATTCGGACAGTCGCTGACCATCTGCAACGTACCGGAGAGTTCGCTGACACGCGAATCCGACCTGGTACTGATGACCCGGGCCGGCCCGGAAATCGGCGTGGCTTCGACAAAAGCCTTTACCACCCAGCTCGCGGCATTGATGCTGCTGACCATCGCACTGGGTCGGCGCTTCGGCATGAGCGAAGAAACCGAACGCAGACTGGTGCACGAACTGGAACACCTGCCGCGCCAGATCGAGGACGTGCTGGCGCTGGATGACAAAATTCAGCTGCTGTCCGAGCCTTTCGCCGACAAGGACAATGCCCTGTTCCTGGGACGCGGCGCCCAGTACCCGGTCGCCATGGAAGGCGCACTCAAGCTCAAGGAAATCTCCTACATCCACGCCGAAGCCTACCCGGCCGGCGAACTGAAACACGGCCCGCTGGCGCTGGTGGACGCATCCATGCCGGTCATCGTGGTCGCCCCCAACAACGAGCTTCTGGAAAAACTGAAATCCAACCTCCACGAAGTCAGCGCACGCGGCGGCGAAATGCTGGTGTTCGCAGACCAGGAAGCCGGCATGGCGTCGGACGAAACCAGCACCGTGCTGCCCGTCGCACCCACCAGCGATTGCGTCGCCCCGATTGTATTCACCATCCCGCTGCAACTGCTGGCCTACCACGTGGCAGTACTGAAAGGCACCGATGTAGACCAGCCGCGCAACCTGGCCAAATCCGTTACGGTGGAATAAACCCGCCACCCGCCACCGTTTCCCCCGCTTCGGCGCATATCCGTTCCCGCGTATCATTGTCGTGTAAACACGCCATATAACACTCCTGAATCAGCGAGTCGTCATTCGTGCTTTGCTAACACCGCTGTTATCGAGGCATTTGTAATTTTTCACAACTTTTCAGTCTGATGCGGCGCTTTGATATCGCCTTTTAAGGGAGTTGTTATACGGCGCCAGCCATATTTGATCCGCTATCGCCGTTCGCGCAGATCAGGCCTCCTGACAATGACAGCTTGAATGTCTGCTCAATATTGATTAAAAGAAATAACGGGATAGCGTGAAATCAATTTGTGAAGTGTAGCGATGACATATGACGTTTCCCGGGTATCACCACTGATGCGGGTGTTTTACAGCGGAAGAGTCGAGTAATTTTTATGCGGCGTATGCCGTCTATTAACAGTTGAACAAATAGAAGG
>JALSRZ010000183.1 GCA_026984515.1 Thiohalobacter sp.
CCGTGACAGCAGCCATACCGGAAACCCGATGACTGGAAACCAAACCATGAGCTCCCGGAAGTTACCCAGAATCAGTGTAGTCACGCCATCCTACAACCAGGGGAATTACCTCCAGGAAACCATAGACAGCGTCCAGAACCAGTATTACCCCGATGTTGAACATATTATTATTGATGGTGGCAGCACCGATAACACACTGGACGTGATCAGGCGCAACGAGGACAGAATTGCCTACTGGGTCAGTGAACCGGATAACGGCCAGTGCCACGCCATCAACAAGGGATTTGCACGTGCGACTGGTGATCTGCACTACTGGCTTTGTTCGGATGACCTGCTGGAGCCGGGTGCGCTCATGCAGGTTGCCGAGCTGCTGCCGACAGGTGCCCGGCCGGCCTGGCTGGTAGGAGCGACGCGACTGTTCTATGGTAAAAAACGTACCATGAGGTATCGTCGCCCGGAAGTGGTCAATCAGGATACCTTCCTTCGCTGGGCCTCGAACTGGATACCCACCCAGTCTACGTTCTGGAACCGCGCCATGTGGGAAGAGGCCGGACCCTTCGATGAAGATGTTCACTACGTGATGGACCTGGCCTTGTGGGAACGCATGTATTGCGTCAGCGAGCCGCTTATCTCGGACAAGGTGCTTGGCGCCTACCGCTTTCACGCGGCTGCCAAGAGTATCTCGCTCATGTCGGCTTCGAAAAAAGAGCGCAGGCAATATACCGAGCGCCTGGTGCGCAAGCATTGGGGGTCACTGCTGGATGATTCGGACAGTGAGAAACTCGATGAACTGCTGTCGCGTTACGCCGATGCCCTGGAAGAGGCGGGCGACTACAAGGCCGCTCTGGAAGAAGTCAACAACCACAAACTGTTTGGACCCCTGCTTAAGCTGTGGCGACGAATGGTCTACGAAAGATTCGCCCGGGTCTGATCTGCACAACCTGTCTGATTCAACATTGAGGAATGTTTTATGTACTTACAGCTGATCGATCGGTTCAAGTTACTGGCAATCATAGTGCTGATATCACTGTCACCCCGGGGGGCGCAGGCCGAGTGGTCATCCAGTGAGCTGCCCATGGAGCTGTCCCAGCTGGGTCCGGGTGATATCATCAGTGTATTCGTGTGGAAAAACCCGGAGCTGTCGCAGGAGATTTCCGTCAGCCCGGACGGCAACATCAGTTACCCGTTGATTGGTGAGATCCAGGCTGCCGGGATCACTGTTGGTGGATTACGCAAGACCATTGAGCGTGAGTTCCGGAAGCACCTGAGAGATCCCCAGGTGACCGTCAGTCTGCGGCAGGTTCGCAGCTACAACGTGTTCGTCACCGGTGAGGTGATGAGTCCCGGACTGTTCCAGCCCACCGGGGCAGTCACTGTGGTACAGGCGATCGCGATGGCCGGTGGTTTCACGGCGTTTGCTTCGCGTAACGATATCATCGTCTACAACCGCTTTAACAGGAAGTCACGCCTGGTGTTTGACTACGACAGTTTCATTGCCGGCAAGAGCGAAGCGGAAGATTTCGTGCTGATTCCCGGTGACACTGTAATTGTACGCTGAGTCTCCTCGACAACTCGTGAACGTGTTTGCCCGGGCCGATGCCCTTCGCCCCTGCCGCGACCTGGTGTGTACGCTGGCCCTGCTGTTACCGCTGGTGCTGTTGATGACACCCGGGCATGCAGCGGCAGCCGGGCGGGAGTACCTGTTTGGTTCTGCAGCCCTGGAAGGCAACAATGAGCCGGAGAGCGCTGTGCAGAGCTGGTTATTCCCGGCAGCCGGACGGCGCCTGCCGTTGCGGGAGCGTCGCCTGCAGGATGGCGCCCAGCGCGGCCTGATCCCCCCCAGGACGAAAGACAGGGGTTTTACGCCGCGCATTGGTGCGGCCGTGGAATACCAGGATAACCTGTTCTTTACCAATGACAACCAGCGTGATGATGTGATCGCGGTATTGTCACCCGGCATGCGTTACAGCAATGGTGGCAAGGGCTGGAACCTGGAGGCGGACTACGGCTTTGAGGCAGCCAGGTATTTCGACAACTCGAAACTGAACAAGGTGTTTGACGCCCAGTCCGGCCTGCTGTTTGCTAACCGGGAACTGTCCCGTCGCCTGACGGCAGGGCTGTCTGACAACTTTTACGAATCGCGTGACACCACCGACCAGCTGATCCCGGGGGTCCTGATCGGGGCCACCACGGTGACCAGCAATGACCTGTCCACCGAACTGGCGTACGCGCTTACCCCAAATGTGCGTACCAGTATCAGCTATTCCAACCGGGTTATCCTGACCAATGATTCTGCTGCTACGGACATTCGCTCCAACGAGGCCAGCACAGGTTTGCGTTGGCGAATCACTCCGCGCGATACCATCGGCCTTGAATATGAAGGCCGCGTAATGGATTTTAACAAGGTGGATAAAGCCACAGGGCATGGTGTGCTTGCCCTGTACCGAAGGCAGTTCAGTCGACGTCTGTCACTGGAGGGTGGCGCCGGCTACCTGACGGTAAACAAGTCATTCGATGTTGATACCTGGCGCGCCAGGCTTTCTGCGCAGGCGTCCGTGCTGAAGGAGTTGCTGGTAGGGTTGAACTACAATCGCGATGTGCTGCTGGGCGCCGGTGTCGGCGCACCCCTGCTGGAGAATACGGTAAACATGGACCTGCTGCTGCGCATCCGTCCCGGCCTGCGCTTTGGTGCAGAACTCGGCAAGACCCGCTTCAAGATCCAGGATTCGTTCAGGACCCGTATCGATTCAGTAGACGTGCTGGGTTTTCTCTCTTATGCCCTGACTGACAGGATCTGGGTGCGTGCCCGTTACAGTCACAACAGCCAGGAGGTTTCGGGAACGACGATCCGCAATAACCGTTACCTGGTAAACATGGTTTTCAGCCTCTGACAGGGCAGTACGGAATACAGCTTATGAGAATCCTGCACTACTGCGCACATTCCGGCGGTTTTATCTACGATTGGCACCTCTACCACATGGTGGATGAGTTGCGCTGTGCCGGGCACGAAGTCATCTACTGCAACCCGGTAGAGATCATGGGTAGAAGCGGCAGCGCACAGGAATATTCACAGGTATTGCGTGATGAAGTCGAACGCCTGTTACGGGAAGGTGCCATTGACCTGTTCTTCGGGACAGTTACCGATGCCACCCTGTTGCCGGAAGCGATTGACGACCTGCGCGCACGCGGCATCGTTACGGTAAACCTGTCTACGGATGATTATTCCCATCCCTTCCGGGTACGCAATGTCGCCGGCCGTTTCGATATCAACTGGAGCACCGTGCGTGAGAATCTGGATATTATCCGTAGTTATGGCGCCAACGTCATCATGATGCCGTGGGGCGCCAACCCCCGCGTGTTCACGCCGGTGCGGGTGCCGGAAGACCGGCTGATCGGTTTCATGGGCACGACTTATGGAGCACGCGCACGCAATATCGCCGTGCTGCAGCAGGCGGGTGTGCCGGTACGCGTGCACGGCAGTGCGCCGGACGCTTTCTACAAATCGACTTCCAGGGTCAATAACCCCCTGTCCCGGGCACTTGGCAACTTTTCCGAATCATGGCAGCGGGTGCGTGACGGTATCGGTTTCTCCGCCGGTCGCACCTGCATCAGCAGTGTCATCTGGCGTTCGGTGCTGGAGGTGTTCGGCAGCCTGCCTGAAAAGCAGCTGGACAACAGCAAGGTCGAATACCTTCCCGGACCGCGCTTCGAGGACTTCAGCCGCTGCATTAGCGCTATGGCCCTGAGCCTTGGCTCCATCGAACTGTGCAGCAGCTACGTTTATAAAAAACCGCTGCTGTTTATCCGTCTGCGCGAATTCGAAGTCGCCATGAGTGGCGGTGTGCACCTGGTCAACCGCTTCCCCGAGCTGGAAGAATACTTCG
The DNA here is from genome assembly GCA_026984515.1 of Thiohalobacter sp. GTDB lineage: Bacteria > Pseudomonadota > Gammaproteobacteria > DSM-19610 > DSM-19610 > Thiogranum. The sequence goes on from JALSRZ010000183.1 coordinate 3,885, forward strand.
AGCCGGACAGGGAAATGCTGTACTACGATTCCCTGGAAGAACTGGTGGACAAGGCGCGCTTTTACCTGCGCGCGGACCAGGACAAGGCCAGGCAGCGGATCCGCGATCAGGCGCGCGCACGTTCCCTGAGTGACCATACCTGGCTGGCCCGCTTCAGGTGTATCGGCGATCAGCTCGGGCTGTCATTCTGAACGGCAGCCTGCCTGTAGCGTTTATCCAGCCCTTCCAGGAAGATGTTCCAGGCCGGTTTGGGGGTGCCATCCGCATACCAGACCAGGCCCATGGTCGCGTACCATTCGGCGAACTGGTCGACATAAAGCCGGGGTATCGAGGATTCGTCCCTCAGCGGGTCCGTGAACATGCCGACAAGCCTGGGTGACCAGTCCAGCATGGAGGCAAAGTAGACCGCCCTGAATTGCGGCATCTCTAGCATGGAATCCAGGCTGGTGCGCAGGCATTCGCTCTGTTTGGCCTGGCTGGTGTTCATGGGGCTTTTACCTGACCGGTACCCGGAAGGACAATGCAGTTCGTGGATAATGATCTGACGGCCGCCGGCAGCCGCTGCCAGTTCGCGGATATCCCGCGGTATCCGTTGCGGCTTGTCGATGGCAATTTCCTCCGGATTGCTGGTGAACGGGCCATAGTTGAAGGTTGCTACATCCGATACAGCGATCAGGTCGGCAACCAACGGGTTTTCAGCCAGCGGTGTATTCGTGATCCGGCCCACGTTCACGACGGTTACTGCCAGTCGTGGTTCGAGCGCGTGGACCTTGTCGCGCCCGGCACGGATAAAGGCAACAAAATCCGCCAGCTCCCCGGGGTGTGATTCAAGGTAGGCCTGTGGCTCATTGGAGAGTGCCACGGCAAAAACCCGGTTGGATAGCATCAGCGGGACAATATGATCCAGCAACGCCGAGAACTGTTTCACTACCTCCTTGTCATTGAAGCGCATGCCGTCCCTGAGGCGGCCGGAATCGTCATCATCCATGAGGAATTCCGGTGCCACCATGCCTTCGGAATCCAGTACCGAGATGGTGACAAAGGTGTATAGCCCTTTTCCGGAATTTTCTTCCAGGGCTTCCCTGAGGTCATCCAGGTCATATGTTCCCGGGCTGGGTTCGAGGTCGGCCCAGTCCGCCATTACCCGGGTAATTTTCATGCCCTTGCTGTAGGCGGTGTCGAGTTCCTGGTTTACCTTTCCGCGGATAGAGCGCGGTACAGGTTCAAAGCTGACGACCAGTCCGAGGTGGGATCCCGCCGGCAGTAGCGGCATACTGCCTGCAGGCCCCGGTGCTGCTGAGGGTGACAGGGTGGCCGATGGTGCAGTAACAGGGTCTCCTTCTGCGCAGGAGACCGACAGAATCATCAGGGGTAAAAACAGGATATTCGTTAATAATCGACGCATGGTTGTTCCCATTCCAGAAGGTTATGTTTGTATAGTGGTCTGCCGGTAATCAGGCGCCAGCCTGTTTTGTATATGGCACGGTGCACGATCATAGCAGGGACTTCGCCCGTATTTAACATGTCCGGAAACGAAACAGTATGGCAAAGAATGGCCTGTGTGACAGGTAACACGCTGATCCTGTGGTTTTTTTCCGAATATTTTTTTATCAATGAAGGTCCTTCCTTTGCCTTTATCGATCATCTGGCGGCGCCGGACAGGCTGGTCTGGATGCTGCTGGAAATGTTTTTCTGGTACGGGCTGGTAACCGGCCTGTTTCTTCTCGTCATCAGTTACTACCGGGTACATACCTTCAGCGCGCTGTTTCTGGCTGGATGTATATATGGCTGGGCGGTCGAGGGCCTGTTTATACCGGTCCTGTATGAAAATATACCGGCATCCTTCGTCTGGCCGAGTATCGGGCACGTGCTGGTGGACGTTTTGCTCGGCTGGTATGGCATCCGCGTCCTGCTGCGACGCAACAATACGCGGTTGACGATCGCCATGGCGGTGTTGCTCGGCCTTGCCTGGGGTGTGTGGGCCACCTGGTTCTGGGTCGGTGAGGGCGAGCGGCGTATCACCCCGGATGAGTTTACAGTCTTTACGCTGACTAGCTCGGTTATCTGGGTGAGCGGCACCATACTCGCGGACAGGGCGGGCAGGCGGACATTCCGGCCGACCCGGGTGGAAACGGTTTTCCTGCTAACTCTTTGTGCGCTGCTGTTTGTATACATGACCTTTGCCGCGGGGGGGCTTCCCCTGCTGATTCTGCCGCTGGCAGGGATAGTGCTGTATGCCTTGTACCGCAACCGCAAGCTGGAACGGCGCGGGAATATTATCAGGGAACTCGGGGCAGCCCGGCCGGGCTGGCGTCAATACGGCTGTCTGTTGTTTACCCCGGCGACAGCCATGCTGATCTATCGCCTGGTTTTTGATGTGCAGGCGATCAGCCCGGTCAAGGACCTGGTTGTACCGACGCTGTTTCT
>JALSRZ010000184.1 GCA_026984515.1 Thiohalobacter sp.
GCGGAGCAGAACTGTTCCACGTGTGCTTCAAACTCCGGGTTCTTAGTCAGGGCAGCCGGTTTGCCAAGATCTTCCAGCAGGATTTCCCATAACTGCGTCAACGAGGCATGTTCCTGCTTCAGCCGGTGCACCATTTCGGCGATTTTCAGCGATTGACGGTTCAGTAACGGGAACAGGTCCTGTTCCTCGTCCTGGTGATGGTGCAGCGCGCTGGTGGTGAAGTAGTGGATGACGCTGGCGATGGCGCGGCGGGCTTCCTCGTCGACGCCGTTGGCCGCAAGGTGCGTCACCAGCGCCTGCAGGGTGTCGCACTGCGCCAGCATGCGTTCATGGCAGGCGCGCAGCACGCCGAGTGGGTCGTCAAAATCGGGCAGTTCGGTAATCAGTGAATCATGCATGGCATTAGCGGCTGCTTGGTGCCGTTGTGGTGGTTGTGGTTCCAAGCGCGTGGTTCACTTCCAGTATATCCTCGCTGTCCAGTATCCCGGCGGCTTTCTTGAGCCTGAGCTGATCGACCACGTACAGGTAACGTGCGCGTGAATAGTTGAGCCTGGCGAGAAATTTTTCCCGCTGCGCATTGAGCACATCGACAATGGTGCGCGTCCCGACCTCAAAGCCGGCTTGCTCGGCTTCCACGGCAATGCGGGTGGATTCCAGTGATTCGCCGAGCGCCTTGACCTGGGCGATATCGGTCAGCACCCCGCGGTAGGCGTTGCGGGTCTCCAGCTCGGCGGCGCGGATTTCCTGCTCCAGCTTTTCCGTGGCTTCCTGGAAACGGCTGCGCGCCTGCCGGGTGCGCGAATTGACCAGCCCGCCCTGGTACAGGGGTACGTTCAGTTGTACGCCGATCTCACTGTCTTCGCGCTTCAGCGGGGCGATACCGCCGAAGTTGAGATCGATGTAGCTGGCGCTGGCGTTGATGTCCAGGGTGGGCAGGTGCCCGGCGCGCTGGCGGCGTATTTCCTGCTGGGCGGTCTCGGTGCGGGCCTGTGCGGCCATGATGTTGAGGTTCTGCTTTTCGGCCCGCTCGATCCAGGATTCCGGCGAGTCGGGCTGCGGTCGTTCCAGTTTCAGGTCGGTCTTCAGTGGCGCCAGGTTGTCGTAGAAAACCCCGCTCACTTCGCGCAGGGCATCCTTGGCTTCCACCAGCTTGCTGACTGCCTGGATTTCCCGGCTGGTGGACAGGTCGTAGCGGGCCTGCGCGGCCTTGACATCGGTGATGGCGATCAGGCCGACATCAAAGCGCTGGGTTGCCTGTTCCAGCTGGCGCCCGATGGCGCTTTTTTCCGCGCGGGCAAATTCCAGGTTGTCCTGGGCATCGAGTACCGAGAAGTAGCGTTCCGCTACCAGCACCATCAGCTTCTGTTCCGCGGCGGCGTAGTCGGCCTCCGCAGCCGCGATCTCGCTGTCCGACTGTTTCAGCTGCACCCAGGTGTCATAGTGGAATAGCGGTTGCCGCAGGTCCAGGCTGGCGACCTTGTCGGTGCTGTAGCGAGCGGGCTGCGAGGGGTCGCGTTCCTTGAAACGCCGGCGCTTGACCGAACCGCTGGCGTCCAGGGTCGGTAACAGGCCGGCGATGGCCTGCGGACGCTGTTCCCGGACGGCCTGCAGACTGGCGGCCGCAGCACGCAGCTCCGGGTTGGTCTGTGCGGCCTGACGGTATACCGTGATCAGGTCGGTGGCTTGCGCGGTGCTGACTGTAACGAACAGTGCGAGTAGGTAAATGATTTTCGATAACATGCTGGCTGGGAAGTGTCAGGCCCTAGTAGGTAGGCATCTGCCGGTCGACATCGCGCGCCCAGGCATCGATTCCGCCGCTGAGGTTCACCACCCGGGTAAAACCCTGGTTTTCCAGGAACAGGCACACCATGCGGCTGCGAATACCGTGGTGGCAGATCACCACGGTTTCGCGCCCGGGGTCGAGTTCCTCCAGTCGCCGGGGTATGGCTCGCATGGGCACCAGTATCGAACCTTCTATACAGGCCTTGTCAAATTCCCAGGACTCACGCACATCGAGCAACAGCGGCGGCGTTGCCGCCGAATCCAGGTGAGCCCGGAGTTCAGGCGCGGTGCATTCACGCATAGGCGTTACGTCTAGAAACGGAATGCCTCGGGCCGGGGCGCATTGACCAGTGCCGGCAGGGAGGTTTCGAACAGGCTTTCCTGGTTCCATTCCTGCTCATCCACGCGCGTAATCAACAGCGCTTCCATGACGGGCGGCTGGCCGACGATGACAAACAGGCGACCACCGGGCCGGAGCAGGGTGTGGAAGCCTTTGTGCAGTACCGGCAGCGACCCGGTAACTGCGATTACGTCGAACCCGGTGGCATCGTCCCAGCCATTGGCGGCGTCACCGGTAGCCAGGCTGACATGGTCGATGTCGTGTTCCTTCAGCAGGGTTTCCGCCCGGCTGGTAAAATCCTCGTACAGGTCCACGGACAGTACGCTGCCACCCAGTTTTGCCAGGCAGGCGGTCAGGTAGGCGCTGCCCGTGCCGATTTCCAGCACCCGGTCGGCGGGTTGAATGGAGAGACTTTGCAGCGTCCGGCCTTCCAGTTTCGGCGGCATCATTACCTGGTCGTGTGCCAGCGGCACGCTGATATCGGTGAAGGCCAGCGCCCGGTACGGTTCGGGCACAAAGTCTTCGCGCGGTGTTGCGGCAAGGGTATCGAGGACCCGGTCGTCCAGCACGTCCCAGGTGCGGATCTGCTGTTCGACCATGTTGAAGCGGGCCTGTTCAAGATTCATCGTATTCATCATGGTATTTCCGGTGCCAATAGCGTCAAAGGGTACGGTCTTTACGCAGGGCAGGCAAGCGGCCTTGCAATGCGTACGTCTATTAGCTACCTTCGGTGGCCTGCAGCTAGGGGTGCTCCTCCATAGAGGGGCTGAGAAACACCCTTTGAACCTGATCCGGTTAATACCTGCGCAGGGAAGCTGAATTCTGCATCAGCCCTTCCCGCGCCCGGACCTGAAGAGAGAGCAAGGATCATGAGCGCCATTCCCGAAGAATTCGTCCGCAAAACCAGCGAGCTGTCCGCCGAAGTGACGCAGCCGTTCCCGGGTTCGCGGAAAATCCACGTCCAGGGTTCGCGCCCGGACCTGCGTGTCGGCATGCGTGAAATCCGCCAGGCGGATACGCCGGCCAGCCTGGGTGCCGAAAGCAACCCGCCCATTACCGTGTACGATACCTCCGGTCCCTATACCGATCCGGATATGAAGGTAGACCTGTTGCAGGGATTACCGCCGCTGCGCGCCAACTGGATCGAGGAACGCGCGGATACACAGCGGCTGGACGGGCCCAGCTCCGAGTTTGGCCGGGTGCGTGCGGCCGATGCAGAACTGGCCGCGTTGCGCTTCGAGCATATCCGCAAGCCGCGCCGTGCCCGGGCCGGTGCCAACGTGACCCAGATGCACTACGCGCGCCAGGGTATCGTCACGCCGGAAATGGAGTACGTCGCGATTCGTGAAAACCTGCGGCTGGAAGAACTCGGGGACAGCGCCCTGTTGCGGCAGCACACCGGGCAGAGTTTCGGTGCCAGCATACCGCAGCGGGTGACGGCCGAATTCGTGCGCGATGAAGTCGCCCGCGGTCGCGCCATCATTCCCGCCAACATCAATCACCCGGAACTCGAACCGATGATCATCGGCCGCAATTTCCTGGTGAAGGTCAATACCAATATCGGCAACTCGGCGGTGACCTCGTCCATTGCCGAGGAAGTCGAGAAAATGGTCTGGTCCACGCGCTGGGGCGGCGACACGGTCATGGACCTGTCGACCGGGAAGAATATCCACGAAACCCGCGAATGGATCCTGCGCAATTCACCGGTACCGGTGGGTACCGTGCCGATCTACCAGGCGCTGGAAAAAGTGGATGGCAAGGCCGAGGAGCTCAGCTGGGAACTGTTCCGCGATACGCTGATCGAGCAGGCCGAGCAGGGGGTGGACTACTTTACCATTCATGCCGGCGTGCGCCTGCAGTACGTACCGCTGACGGCCGGGCGCGTGACCGGCATCGTGTCACGCGGCGGTTCGATCATGGCAAAGTGGTGTCTTGCGCACCACCAGGAAAGTTTTCTCTACACGCACTTTGCCGATATCTGCGACATCATGAAAGCCTATGACGTGTCGTTTTCGCTGGGTGACGGTCTGCGCCCCGGTTCACTGGCGGATGCCAACGATGCCGCGCAGTTCGGGGAACTGGAGACGCTCGGCGAGTTGACGAAGATTGCCTGGGAGCACGACGTGCAGGTCATGATCGAAGGGCCCGGCCATGTGCCCATGCAGCTCATCAGGGAGAACATGGACAAGGAGCTGCGCGATTGCTATGAGGCACCGTTCTACACCCTGGGTCCGCTGACCACGGATATTGCGCCCGCCTATGATCATATCACCTCGGCCATCGGCGCCGCGCAGATCGGCTGGTACGGCACCGCCATGCTGTGTTATGTCACGCCCAAGGAACACCTGGGCCTGCCGGACCGGGAGGATGTGCGCGAAGGCATCATTACCTACAAGATTGCCGCCCACGCTGCCGACCTGGCCAAGGGGCACCCGGGGGCGCAGGTGCGCGACAACGCCATGTCCAAGGCGCGTTTCGAATTCCGCTGGGAAGACCAGTTCAACCTCGGCCTGGACCCGGAAAAGGCGCGCGCCTTCCACGACGAAACGCTGCCCAGGGACTCCGCCAAGGTAGCGCACTTCTGCTCCATGTGCGGCCCGCACTTCTGTTCCATGAAGATCACCCAGGACGTGCGTGACTACGCGCGCAAACACGGTATGTCAGAGGGCGAGGCGCTCGACAAGGGCATGCAGGAGAAGTCCGTGGAGTTCGTTAAAGGCGGGGCGGAGATCTACAGGAAAACCTGAAAGTATACGCGCAGCAGCGGTCTTCTGACCGCGAAAGCAGACCCCGATTTTCGCGCCGAGGGCCGGCGCCCCGCACAGCGGAACTATCCGAACCATCCGCCCGTACCAGCGGGCCGGATCAGCGCAGTGTAATCCGGCAAAACACCCCGTCTATTCCGGCTCCAGCCGAACCACCACGCGATTGTTGTCCCTGGCAACCCGATTCCACTCCTGCGCAGTAGTCTTGTCCGATTTGTCCGGGTAGGCGTGCAACGGATCCTCGCGCGAAGCCGCGACCACTTCGATGGACAGCCTGCCTTCCTCCAGCAGCGGCGAACTGTTGATGAAATTGGCAAAGCGCAGCGACTGGTGCGCGGCGGCCGAGTCCGTGGGCTGCACCGGGTTGCCGGTAAATGCACACTGGTCGAGGGTCATCTCCGGTGGCGGCAGACGGAAACCGGATTCCTGGTCGCCCAGCAGACAGAACTCACCGGCGTGTGTTTCGAGAACGATCGTGCCGCGGTAGCCGGTGGCAGACAGCTGTTCCATCAGCTGTGCAATGATGTCCACGCGCTGTTCGTCGAGCGCGATTTCATTGAAAGGGTAGCTGAGCTCCTGGTTGAGCGCCCAGCCGGTCGTCAGCCAGGACCGTTTCAGGCTGGCGGTATACCCGGCGTTTCTGGCTTCGAGATCGCGCACGGCTTTCGAGGCCAGCTGCAGGTCGGCGGCCGGGACACGGTCGTCCGCGGCGGCTGTCGGTGGAGGGGTGTCCTTGCCGGCCAGCAGGTAGATGTTCAGGAACAGGGAGGCCAGCAACAGCAGGGCCAGCACCACCAACAGCGGTGATGCGCCCGCTGCGCGCCGCGTCGTGTCCGGCTGCAGGGCATCCAGTTTCTCCTCCAGTTCCCGGTTGAGCCGCTGCCCGGTCTGGCGGGCAACGGTTTCCATGCTGAGCAACACATCCTTGCGGAATTCCACGCTCTGTTCTTCCAGCAGCCGGCGTATCTGCGCATCCAGCTCCTGTGTATCTTTCGGTGCAGTACCCGACGGCATGCCGGGTTCGGTAAAACGGGGTGTGCGGGCCGGTAGCGGCACGGCCTGCAGGTCTTCCGCGCGTTCCGAGGCGCCTTCTTCGTCTTGCTGCTGTTTTTCCTTGCGCCGGTCCCGGATCAGGCCGATTTTTTTCAGCGAACTGAACAGCTCGGCCGGTGCCACGGTTTTCGGCAGCACGCCGACGGCACCCAGCGCACGCGCCTGTCCCAGGTACAGGTCACCCCCCCTGGAGGTGTACATCATAACCGGGATGGTGGCGGTGGCCGGGTTGTCCTTGATGGCCCTGATGGCTTCAAAACCGTCCATGCCCGGCATCATGTGGTCCATGAAGATGACATCGGGGCGATTGCGGATCAGGTAATCCAGCGCCAGGCT
>JALSRZ010000185.1 GCA_026984515.1 Thiohalobacter sp.
CGGGTTTAGGCAATCGTAGCGAGCATGGTGGGAGAGCGAGTCCGGATGTTCGCAATTTTGAGGCGCATAGTGGACCTACGCAACGAAAAATTGCGGGAATCCGGGCCGCTCTCCCGCCAGCGCAGTAGATTGTTCCTAAACCCGGCAGGCTCCTAGCAGGCTCTTACATGGGCACCGCCCGCCTCAGGCCCCCGGTTCCTTTTCCAGCTGATCCCACAGCGACGGGCCACCCGCCGCCTTTGCGATCGCCTCCAGCCGCGCCCGGTGCCCGGCCAGCTCACTGTCATCCGCCCGAATCACCCGTAGTGCCGGCCGGTCAGCAGGCAGGCGCCGGATGGTTTCTTCATGGCTGTCACTGGCCGCTTCGCTGCCCGCTCCCAGCTGCAGGGCCACCTGACCACCGGTCATGGCCAGGTAGACATCGGCCAGGATTTCCGCATCCAGCAAGGCGCCGTGCAGCTCGCGGTGGGTATTGTCGATTTCATAGCGCCGGCACAGCGCATCCAGGTTATTCTTCTGCCCGGGGTGCATCTTGCGCGCCATGGTCAGTGTGTCCAGTACCGTGCAGATATCGTTCACCTGCCTGCCGGTATCGCACAGCCTGAATTCGTGATCGAGGAAACCGACATCGAACGGCGCATTGTGGATCACGAGTTCCGCAGCGTCGATGTAGCGAATGAAATCATCGACGATATCCGCAAAGCGCGGCTTGTCGGCCAGGAATTCGTTACTGATACCGTGCACCTCGATGGCGCCCGCATCGATTTCGCGGTCCGGTTGCAGGTACTGGTGAAAATTGTTCCCGGTCAGCTTGCGGTCCACCATTTCCACACAGCCGATTTCAATGATGCGGTGCCCCTGCTGGGGTTCCAGTCCGGTGGTTTCCGTATCGAGAATCACCTGTCTCATGTCAGACTCCTAGGGCCTCGATGCCGCGGTTGGCCAGCTGGTCGGCGCGTTCGTTTTCCGGGTGACCGCTGTGACCCTTGACCCAGTGCCAGGTCACCTGGTGCGCCTGCACGGCCCGGTCCAGGCGCTGCCACAGGTCGGCATTTTTCACCGGTTTGCGCGCTGACGTCTTCCAGCCTTTCTTCTTCCAGTTCGGCAACCACTGCGTAATCCCGTTCCGGACATAACTGGAGTCCGTGGTCAGGCTTACTGTACAGGGTCGTTTGAGACTTTCCAGCGCCCTGATGGCCGCCATTAGTTCCATGCGGTTGTTGGTACTCTCGGCCTCACCGCCGAACAGTTCCTTTTCGTGCTTGCCATAGCGCAGCAGGGCGCCCCAGCCACCCGGACCGGGTTTCCCCGGCAGGCGCCATCGGTAAAGATTTCCACGTCAGCCATCGCGCTGCAACCCTCCCTGGCTGGTTTCGGCGACTCCGGCTGACAATACCGAGCGACGCGGCCGCCAGCGCGGCTTGATAGGCGTCAGCGTCGCCACACGCTTGCGCGCCACCAGCACGTAGGAAGCCGCCAGCCACGGCCATCGATCCCGGTGTAAACGTTGCAACAGCTTCCCCTGTGAAGTACCGCTGCCATACTGCCACGGTGGATGTGGAAACAGGTAACGGGCATGGATCGTGTCAAACCCCAGCAGGGAAAGCCAGTCCTTCAGGCGTGCAAGCCCGTAGAATTTGAGTGACCATGGCACGTGCCCGCGCCAGCCCAGTAACAGGCGCCGCAGTCCCCACCAGCCATAGGGATTGAAACCAAGAATAATGGCATGTCCTTCGGCTACCAGGCAACGGTCGATTTCACGCAACACCTGGTGCGCATCCCTGGACAGCTCCAGCACGTGCGGCAACACGAACGCATCGATGCTGTCGGACTGGATGGGCAATTGTTCGCTGCTGGCCAGGATGGCGGGCGTTTCATCCAGCCCCTCGCCGGTGCGGGACTGTACCACCCGGTGCATGATGCGGCTGGCGCCCAGCGCCTGCGGCTGACACCCCGGGTCCAGCACCACCAGGTGGTAACCGAATATGTCGCTCAGCAGTTCGCGCAGGGCCGTCTGCTCGGCCGCGGCGAGCTGCTGCCCAAGGTGTCGCCGGCACCAGAGACGAAGTTCAGGCAATTGCCGCGCGGTTTCGGCCGATACCGTTGAAGTTCTCATAAGTCGTTCAATCATAACGCATCCACGGCCGGCATCCACAGTGCTTGACGCATTATTCTGTCCCTGTCAGCATTGCGGGCCGGGAGAAAAATCGCGTTTATTCACCAACTTTGAGGTAAAAGCCGCGGCGGTCGCGCCGATAAGTACTTATGGCTACCCGATCTCTACTGTTCGCCACCTTGCTGCTCAGCGCCTGCGCCGCGCTGCCACCACCGGCCGAAGTCAGCCGGCCGCAATCCGGCCACACCCGGCCGCCCGGTGACACCCGCCAGGAAAACCGGCCATCACGCACCCTGCTGGCCGCTGCCCGTCCGGTCACCGGCATCCAGGTAGCCCCCTACGAACAACGTGTTCCCGCCGACCTGTGGGCCAGGCTGCGCCAGGAATTTTCCCTCCCGGACCCGGATAACGAGCGCGTACGCGTGCAGCGCAACTGGTACGCGAAACACCCGCAGTACCTGCAGCGCGTCACCGAACGCTCGCGCCGTTACGCCTGGCACATCCACCAGGAAGTAAAACGGCGCGGTATGCCGGCCGAAATTGCCCTGCTGCCGATTGTCGAAAGCGCTTATGACCCCTTTGCCTATTCCCACGGCCGCGCCGCCGGACTGTGGCAATTCATCCCGGCGACCGGCAAACGTTTCAAGCTGAAACAGGACTGGTGGTACGACGGCCGCCGTGACCTGCTGGACTCCACCAACGCCGCGCTGGATTACCTGCAATACCTCAACAAACGCTTCAAGGGCGACTGGCTGCTGGCGCTGGCCGCCTACAACTCGGGCGAGGGCACCGTCTCCAAAGCGGTGCGCAGGAACCGGAAAAAAGGCAGACCGGTGACCTTCTGGGACCTGAAGCTGCCGAAGGAAACCCGTGCCTATGTACCCAAGCTGATTGCCCTGAAGCAACTCGTGAACCACCCCGACCGGTATGGCGTGGATCTCGGCCCGCTGCCGGACGAACCCTATTTCGAGATCGTAAAAACCAACGGCCAGATCGACCTGGCGATCGCCGCCGACCTTGCCGGCATCGAACTCAACGACCTGTACCGGCTCAACCCGGGTTTCAACCAGTGGGCCACCTCCCCCAGGGGCCCGCACCGGCTGCTGATTCCAGTGGACCGGGCCAGTGACTTCCGCCAGGCCATCGCTGCACTGCCGCCCGAAAAACGTGTGCAGTGGTTGCGTCACAAGATTAAAAAAGGGGAAACCCTCAGCCAGATCGCCAAACGCTATCACACCACCACGGCGGCGCTGAAAGCCGCCAATGGAGTCAGCGGCACCTCGATCCGGGCCGGCAAGCACCTGTTGGTGCCCGTATCCAGCAAGGGACAGGAAAGCTACCGGCTGAGTGCCCGGCAGCGCCTCAAAAGCAAGCAGTCACACCGGCGCAAGGGGTACAAGACCCGCCACATCGTATCACCGGGGGATACCTTCTGGGACCTGTCCCGCGAGTACAAGGTCAGTGTCCGCAAACTGGCCTCCTGGAACGGCATGGCGCCGGGTGACCCGTTACGGGTGGGACAGAAACTGGTGGTCTGGACCCGCGCCTCTTCCACCAAGCGCTTTCATCCCGGCTCGCAGATACGCCCGATCTACTACCGGGTGCGCAAGGGTGATTCCCTGTCGCGGATTTCCAGCAGGTTCAGGGTATCGGTAGCCGACCTGCGCAAGTGGAATACCCTGCCGAAGGGACGTTACCTGCAGCCGGGCCAGCGCATCAAGCTGTATGTTGACGTCACGCAACAGACCGGCACCTGAGATCAGACCCGTTACCGTAACTGGACACCACGTCGCACGTGCGACCAGGCGCCACTGCGCCCGTAAAAATTGAGAATCCGGTCGTTGGTGACCACGGTTGCCGAGTAGTCCTCGACTTCAATACTTTCCACCCGTTCACCGGCCTCGATACGGGTCGCCTGCCAGCCGCCGGCCTGCACACCATAGGCAACCAGGCGCTGGTTGGTGACAACCACCGCGACGGCACTGGATACCCTGTAGTCCCTGATGTGTTCCTTGGCCTGCAGGTCCAGCCGGTCGAAACGCCCGGAGCGCGTGTTGGAGGCAATGACATCATCCTTTTCCACCACCAGGAAAAGCACTTTCTCGACTTCGTCCGCCTGCGCCGTGAAGACGGCCGGGGCCAGCAGCAACAACGCGGCCAGCAGGCTGGAATGAATGGCGTGATTTTGCATTACAGGATTCCCGTCAGTCCGCCTGCCAGTGCACGTGCAGGGGCGCCTGTTCCAGTTCATCGATGACCGCCTGAAAGGAACCGGCTGAATTCAGGTGCGGCCAGGGTTGCCAGTCACCGCTGCGCGACTGCCAGTACAGGAACCAGCGCTGCTCGCGGTACACCAGTTTGACCAGCGGCCGGAACGGCTCTCCGAGCACACCGATCAGCAGACTGTCCCCTTTTTGTTGACAACCCAGGCGCGTATTAGATCCTGGCGCGGCACTGCGCTGCTGACAAAAGTCCTCCAGCAGCCGCTGTGCACGACGTATTTCCAGGAGCGTGACGGGCATGGTACCGAATACCGTTCAGGAGCCTGCGTTTTTCTGCTGCTGCCAGCACGCCTGCACCTGCTGCAGGAAACGCGTGCGGCGTCCCGCATCGCGCAGCTGCTGCTCATCGATGACCGGTAAACCCGGCAGGGTCGCCACGATCACTCGTGCATACAGCCCCGCAGTCAGTGCCTGCCGGTGACCTTCGGAATCGAACAACGGCGTATCCGCCAGCCCGCAGCTCGGCGAGCGACTCTTGAAGATATAGCCGCTCACCGCCTGCAGTTCCGGCAGCATGCGCTGTGCATACTCCAGCAGTGCAGCGCTAACCTCCAGGCTGCTGTTCTCAACGCCCAGTGCCGCAGGCCGGTCTTCAGCGCCAACCAGTTGCAGCGCCGGGCGCGGTACACCCAGGCCGGCACCGACTTCCGGGCAGACCGGCTTCCAGTCCACGTGTGCGGAAAGATACTGCGCAATACAGGGATCCCGTTTGTGCCCGCCGTCGTAACGTACATTCTCCCCCAGCAGGCAGCTGCTGATCGCCACCAGCGGGCGCTTACTGCCCGGCGCCATCGGCCAGCGCCCGTTCACGACAGGCCGCCAGCGCTGCGGGGGCATCGTCCAGCGCGGGCTGCCAGCCCTGCAGTTGTGCATCGATCAATTGCGCCAGCGCATCCACGTGTTGCGGGCGGTCATTCAGTGCAGCAATGTAGCTGAACCGTTTACCACCCGCTGCCAGGAACAGCTCCCGGTTCTGCCCGTTGATTTCCTCCAGGGTCTCCAGGCAATCGGCACTGAAACCGGGGCAGACCACGTCGACGCTTTGCACACCCTGTGAAGCCCATTCCTTCAGGGTAAGGTCAGTATAGGGCTGCAGCCAGGGTTCGCGACCGAAACGGGACTGGAAGGTCAGTTGCCACTGTGTTTCCGCCAGTTCGAGCCTGGCCGCCAGCAGGCGTGCGGTTTTTACGCATTCGCAATAGTAGGGATCGCCCGACCGGCACATCCGCTCCGGGATGCCGTGAAACGACATCAGCAGGCGCCCGGAACGGCCCTGTGCATCCCAGTGTTCGCGAATACTGTCAGCGAGAGCTGCGATGTAGGCCGGGTGATCGTGGTAATGCTGCACAAAACGGATATCCGGCAGCCAGCGCCACTGGCCCAGTACCCGCGCCAGCTCATCGAAGACGGCAGCCGTGGTGGTCGACGAATACTGGGGGTACAGCGGCAGCACCAGCAGGCGGCGCATGCCTTTTTTTTCCAGCTCCAGCAATGCCGTTTCGATGGCCGGTCGGCCATAGCGCATGGCCAGCGCGATCTCCACCCGTGCGCTGTCGCGCTTCGCGTACCGTTGACGCAGCTGTGCCGTCAGCTTGCGGGATACCGACAACAGGGGGGACCCGTCCTCCGTCCAGATGGACTGATAGGCCTTTGCAACCCGGGCCGGCCGGATCCGTAATATCACACCGTGCAATGCCAGCCACCACAGCGGGCGTGCCACGTCGACCACGCGCGGGTCCCACAGGAATTCCGCCAGGTAGTCGCGCACGGCACCGGTATCCGGGGTGTCCGGTGTGCCCAGGTTCACCAGCAGCACACCGGTACAGGGCGCGCTATCGTGGCGAAAGTCCGGCTTGGCGTGCAGATCGTTCATGGAATACCTGTATACAGGGAAATCGCATCATACCAAAGGAAACCCGTCACCGGATCAACTTTGCCACCGCCCCGCGCAACAGGGACAGCGCCTGGGGGCGGCCGGGCAGCTGCAGCCGTTGCGCGCAGGTCGGCCAGTCGTGTTTCTGCAGGACCCGCGCAACCAGCAGCTCGAGCTGGTCTTCATCCAGCTCCGCGATACCCTGCCCGGTCATCAGGGCATGGCAGGTCAACCGCCAGATGGATCCGATGGATACCTCCAGCAGCCGCTGCTCGAACGCGAAGGCCTTCGCGTCCTGCCGGTCAGCCGCATCCGGCTCGACAGGGCATGCTCCGGTGCGCTGCCGCAACAGCCGCGTCACCAGTGCTGCATCCAGGTCGCGCAGGCTGTCGCACAACTGCTGCGGGAACTGCGCCAGGAAACGTTCCCCGGCCCGTCGGCTCAAGGCCCGCCCCTGTTCCGAAAGACCGCGCAGCATCACCACCGAATGACTGCCACTGATGGCGCCACGCTGGATACCCAGGCGCGCGACCGACCAGCCCGATCTGGTCCAGAAGTCCAGCAGTTCCGGCGTCGCGGCAAAGCTGCTGCCGATATAGTCAAGACCTTTGGAACGCGCCTGTTCGGTCACGCTTTCCACCAGCCGCGTACCCAGGCCCAGCCCCTGCACAGCCGGGTGAACGGCGATGCGCATGATACGGGCACAACGCAACTGTGGCGCCTGCACCAGTCCCTGGTAGGCGGCAAGCGCTTCCGGCAGGAGGTGTCCGTGTGGCCGGGTTCTGCCGGCGCTGACAGCCTCGGCGGTGACCGCGTCAAACCCGCCCTCTTCGGCAACCAGCGCCGTGGCAGCAATGTGCCCCGCCATGCGCACCACGTATACCGACAGGTTAGGGCCGTCCAGCAGGTGGCGCAGGTCCAGTGGGCGGGTGCGATAGTGCGCCTGTACCAGCAAACCAAACAGCTCCGAAAGCACAGCTTCGTCGGCCGCCAGCTCATCCCGCCGCAGGCGTTCGATCACGGCCGTATCCACACCCGCGTTCTGCAGCGTCTCCCCCGGCGCTGCTTCCGCATCAAGCGCCAGCATCCGGAACACCAGCCGTTCCACCGGGTCGTCCGCTGCCCAGCGCACCGGGGTTTCCAGGAACACCGTTTTCCAGCGGTTAGTGTGTGCATCCAGCAGGCGCGAAAAGCGCAGCGCAAACCCGCGCCCGGTGCCCTCGTAGCCGTGTACCGTGGTGGCAAAAGCAATACGGGCATAGCGCTTCAACAGCGACTCCAGCAGCGGCACCGGGATCGCGGCGGCTTCATCGACCAGCAGCAGGCCCGCCGTCTGCGGGTTACGCAGCAGTTCATCCGGCGGGACAAAACGGATACTGCCGGTATCGCCCGACAGCAGGGCACCGGCATGCCGGAGGACGGCATCCACCGACTCCCGCCCGGGACCGGTCAGCAGAATGTGTTCACGTCCTTTCCGTATCAGCTGCGCCGCCGCGATACCCAGCGCCGCCGACTTGCCACGGCCACGGTCCGAGGTCAGCACCACCGGCCTGCGCCGGTGACCGGTGGCCACCCGGATGACCGCGTCCACCGCACGTTGCTGATCAGCGGTCCTGCACGGCGGAGCGACTGCATCTTCGACCAGTGGCACCTCCGGCAACAGGCCTGGAGAACGGCGTATCACACCATTTTCGATATACAGGAGCTGCTCATCATCCTCGATCACCCGCACCAGGCGCGCCACGAAACGGCCGTTCAGCGCTTCAGCCGTATACGGGAAAACCGTGATTCTTTCGTTCTGGGGGTCTGCGTACGCAGGCCAGTCCCGCAATACCGGCGCCAGCATCAATAGCAGGCCGCCACCCCGAACCGTGCCGCTCAACGCGCCAAAGGCATTCGGATCGAAACCGGACCAGGCGTCGAATACCAGCGCATCGAGTTCGGTGCCCAGCAGCCGTAAAGCGGCCGTACCCTGGCTGGCTTCGGCGCCCCGCGGGGGACGATCGCTGAACCAGTGCACCGCCGACAGACCGCTAAGCGCCAGCAACTGCTCCGCCGCCGCCCGACACCCGTCTCGCGTGCCGGTAAACACCATGGCACAACGGTGCTTCCGGCGCCCCGCGGCAGCGAGCAATGCACCGGCAGTGTCGATCAAGCGCGGGGAAAGCGCGGCAGGGCCTGCTGCTGAACTGGAATGCATATACCTGGTAACCTGAGTCCGGACCACCCGGGCCGGGGCTATGATACCTGCTTCTGCCCCCTGTGTGACGGGAAGGACATGAACCGGGGCTTCCGTGTCTTACGATTTTTTGCGGCGCGGGGCGGCAATATGAAGAGGCCTTGCGTGCACCGCCAGCGCCGCTTCGTGGACACTCTCGGACAGGGACGGATGGGCAAACATGGTCAGCGCGATATCCTCGGCACTGCCGCCCAGCTGCATGGCGATCACGGCCTCGGCAATCAGCTCCGAACACTGCGGGCCGATCATGTGCGCACCCAGCAGGCGGTCGGTTTTTGCATCGGCCAGCAGCTTGATAAAACCGCCGGTATCGCCCAGCGCACGCGCCCGGCCGGAAGCGACAAACGGGAAAACACCGCTGCGGTACGCTACGCCACTGGCACGCAGGGTCTGTTCCGTTTCCCCGACCCAGGCAATTTCGGGCCGGGTATAGATCACGGACGGCACCGCGGCGTAATTGATGCGCGCGGCACGCCCGGCGATCAGTTCCGCCGCCATGACGCCTTCCTCCGAACCCTTGTGCGCCAGCATGGGGCCGCGCACCGCGTCACCGATGGCGTACACACCCGGCAGATTAGTGCGGCACTGCTCGTCGACATGGATAAACCCCCATTCGTCGAGCAGCAGCCCGGCCTCGTCCGCTGCCAGCCCGTGCGTGTTGGCGCGCCGACCCACGGCTACGATCAGCCGGTCGAACTGTACCCTGTGTTCTCCGTCATCGTTCTGGTAGCCAAGGTCTATTTTTTTGCCACTCACCTTGCACCCGGTGACACGGCTGCCGAGCTGGATATCCAGCCCCTGCTTCGTAAACGCGCGCCAGGCTTCTTTGGCCACCTGTTCATCGGCCATGGAAAGGAAGGTATCCTGCGCTTCCAGCAAGGTGACCTGCTCCGCCCCCAGGCGTTGCCACACGCTGCCCAGTTCCAGGCCGATCACACCGGCGCCAATAATGCCCAGGCGTTTCGGCACTTCGTTAAATTCCAGTGCGCCGGTGGAGTCCACGACCCGGTCGCCCTGCAGGGGAACGCTGTCGAGCTGCACCGGTGACGACCCCGGCGCCAGTATAATATGCGCGGCCGACAGGTCACGCGCGGTTTTCTTTCCGACCGGGCTGACCCTGACCCGCTTGCCGGCCAGCAGTTGCGCGCGCCCCTGAACCCAGGTGACGCCGTTGGCCCTGAACAGCTGTTCGATACCCCCGGTGAGGTCCCGCACAATCCGCTCCTTGCGCGCCAGCATGGTCGCCAGGTCCAGTTTGACACCGCTCACTTTCACACCGTGGTCGGCCAACTCGTGCTGCGCCTGGAAAAAACGTTCCGATGATTCGAGCAGCGACTTGGAAGGGATACAGCCCACGTTCAGGCAGGTGCCGCCCAGCGCAGACTTGCCCGCCGCATTGATCCACTGGTCTGCACAGGCTGTTTTCAGACCCAGCTGGGCGCAGCGGATCGCCGCCACGTAACCGGCCGGCCCGCCGCCGATGATCACCACGTCAAACTGATCTGCCATAGCGTCTCACACACCCAGCAGCAAACGCGCCGGGTCCTCCAGGACTTCCTTGACCGCCACCAGGAACTGCACCGCGCCCTGCCCGTCCACCAGGCGATGGTCGTAGGACAGCGCAATATTCATCATGGGCCGGATCACCACTTCGCCGTTTTCCGCTACCGGGCGTTCCATGATCTTGTGCATGCCGAGGATACCGGACTGGGGCGGATTGATGATCGGGGTAGACAGCAGGGAGCCATACACGCCGCCGTTGGTGATACTGAAGGTGCCACCGGTAATGTCTTCCATCGCCAGCGTGCCTTCCCGCGCCCGGCTGGCATAATCCCGGATACCCGCTTCGATACCGGCCATCGTCAACTGGTCGGCATCCCGCAGTATCGGCACCACCAGGCCACGCGGCGACCCGACCGCGATACCGATGTCGAAGAAACCGTGGTAAACGATATCCGTGCCGTCCACCGAGGCATTCAGTTCCGGGAAACGCCGCAGCCCTTCGACCACCGCTTTCACAAAGAAGGACATGAAGCCGAGCTTGACCTCGTGGGTCTTTAGAAACCGGTCCTTGTACCGGCTGCGCAGATCCATCACCGGCTGCATGTTGACTTCGTTGAACGTGGTCAGGATCGCTGCCGTTTGCTGGGCTTCGAGCAGACGTTCGGCAATACGTGCGCGCAGGCGCGTCATGGGTACGCGTTTTTCGGGTCGCTCGGCCGTATCCACAGCCACGGCTGCGGGCGTTTTATCCGGCGCGGCCGATGCGCTCGGGGTTGCCGGCGCCGGGGCAGGCTTTGCCGGTGTCTCCTGCAGCACCCGCAACACATCCTCCTTGAGGATGCGCTTACCGCTGCCGGACCCCTGGATATGCGCGATATCCAGGTCATTTTCTTCGATCAGGCGACGTGCCGACGGCGTTGCAAAGACGTCGGCACCCCTGTCTTCCGCAACGGATGAATCGCCGGCCGAAGCCGTGGCTGCCGGTGCCGCCTTCCCTTCGCGCATGCGTCCGATGAGCTGGCCGGATTCCACCACCGTGCCTTCCGGTTCGATGATTTCTTCCAGCACACCGTCGCCGGGTGCCGGCACTTCGAACACCACCTTGTCGGTCTCGATATCGACAATGGATTCATCCCGCTTTACCGCATCACCCGGCTGTTTGTTCCAGTTGAGTATGGTGCCATCGGAAACCGACTCCGGGAACACCGGTACCTTGAGTTCGATTGACATGCTGTTTTCAGTCCTCTTCCATGTTCAGGCCCAGCGCCTGTGCCACCAGGCGGTGTTGCTGCTGCAGGTGTCGCCACGCGTAACCCGCGGCGGGAGCCGCGGAGAATGCACGCCCGGCATACTCCAGTGAGGCGGATTCGGGCAACACCGAGCGCATGTGGTGCTGGCTGGAGAACCAGGCGCCCTGGTTCTGCGGTTCTTCCTGGCACCAGATGTATTCCGTGACAGCGGGGTACGACTCGATCAATTTGCGCAGGGCTTCCTTCGGAAAGGGATACAGGCGTTCGATACGAAGGATCGCCACGTGCTCCAGGCCCTGCTCACGCCGCTTTTCCAGCAGATCGTAATACACTTTGCCGCTGCACATCACCAGCCGGGTCACCTTGCCGGCATCCACCGCATCCACCTCGGGCAGCACCGGCTGGAACTCGCCGCCGGTCAGGTCCTCCAGCGTGCTCACCGCCAGGCGGTGACGCAGCAGGCTTTTGGGCGTCATGACCACCAGCGGTTTGCGGCATTCCAGCAGGATCTGGCGGCGCAACAGGTGGAAGATCTGCGCCGGCGTGGTGGGTACACAGACCTGCATATTGTGCTCGGCACACAGCTGCAGATAACGCTCCAGTCGCGCCGAGGAATGTTCCGGTCCCTGCCCTTCCATACCGTGCGGCAGGAACAGCACCAGCCCGCTGAGGCGATTCCACTTCTGTTCGCCGGCGCTGATGAACTGGTCGATGACCACCTGTGCATTATTGGCGAAATCGCCGAACTGCGCTTCCCAGATGACCAGCGTGTTGGGATCTGTAGTCGAATAGCCGTATTCAAAGGCAAGCACCGCCTCTTCCGACAACAGGGAATTGATCACCAGGAAGTCCGCCTGGTCATCGGCGACATGCCGCAGGGGCACGTACAGGGAACCGTCCTTCTGGTTGTGCAACACCGCGTGACGATGGAAAAACGTGCCGCGCCCGCTGTCCTGCCCGGACAGGCGTACATTGTAACGATCCGTTACGATCGATGCGTAGGCGGTGATTTCCGCGAAGCCCCAGTCCACGGGCAATGCTCCCGCGGCCATTTTGCGACGGTTGTCCATGATCTTGCCCACGTTGCCGTTGAGTTCGAATCCTTCCGGCAGTTGCAACAGGTTTTTCCACAGCGTCCGCAAACGCGGCAGCGGAATGGACGTATCCAGGAAAGCGGTACAGGCCTGCGCCAGGTAGGGTTCCCAGTCCACCTCGTAGGGATAGCTGGCCTGTTCCTTCGGGACCAGTTCCGGAACCACCGAAACCCCCTGGTCGAGACGGCCCCGGTAGTCGTCCATCAGCTGGTGCGGCTGTCCCTCGTCACAGACCTGCTGCCGGACCAGCGCTTCGGCGTACAGCGCCCGGGTCGTCAGGCGATCACGGATCGCCTGGTACATGATCGGCTGGGTCGCAGTCGGTTCGTCGGCCTCACTGTGACCGTGACGCCGGTAGCAGACCATATCGATCACGACATCCTTGTGAAAACTCATACGGTAATCCAGCGCCATCTGCGTTACCCGGATCACGGCCTCGGGATCATCACCGTTGACGTGAAAAATCGGCGCGTTGACCATTTTGGCGATATCGGTGCAATACAGGGTCGAGCGCGCGTCTGCCTGGTAACTGGTGGTAAAACCGATCTGGTTATTGACCACGATGTGCACCGTGCCCTTGGTAGAGAACCCGCGCGACTGGGACATGTTGATGGTCTCCATCACCACACCCTGCCCGGCAAAAGCCGCATCCCCGTGGATCAGGATGGGCACCACCTGGTCGCCCGTCTCGTCGCCGCTGCGCTGCTGGCGGGCGCGCACCGACCCCTCCACCACCGGGTCGACGATCTCCAGGTGGGAAGGATTGAATGCCAGCGTGACATGCACCAGGCCTTTTGCGGTCTGCAGGTCGGAGGAAAAACCCTGGTGGTATTTCACGTCACCGGAGCCGTTGGAGGACTTTCCGGCGGTACCTTCAAATTCCTGGAACAGTTCGGCGGCAGTCTTGCCGACGATGTTGATCAGCACATTGAGGCGGCCGCGGTGCGCCATACCGATCACGGTCTCTTTCACACCGTGCGCACCGCAACGGTGGATCAGTTCATCGAGCAGGGGAATCAGGCTGTCACCGCCTTCCAGCGAAAACCGCTTCTGGCCCACGTAGCGGGTGTGCAGGTAACGTTCCAGCCCTTCCGCTGCCGTCAACCGGTCCAGTATGCGCAGCCGCTCTTCGGCGCTGAACGCCGGCTGCCCGCCGGCGTGCTCCAGGCGCTGTTGCAACCAGCGCTTTTCCGCCGTCTCGGTGATGTGCATGTACTCGCTGCCAATGCTGCCGCAGTAGATGGTCTGCAACTGTTCCAGCAATTCGCGCAGGGTAGCCGTTTCCACACTGGCGAAGGAACCGGTTTCAAACACCGTATCCAGGTCCGCTTCGCCCAGGCCATGGTGTTGCGGGTCCAGTTCAGGCAGCACCGGGGGTTCGCGCAGTTCCAGCGGATCGGTGCGCGCCACCTGGTGACCGCGAAAGCGGTAGGCATTGATGAGTTGCAGCACCCGGATCTGCTTTTCTTCGTGCGCCCGGGTACCGGGCGCACTGCCCGTTGCGGGTCGCGGCATGGCCGGTTGCTGCGTGAGGGTACGAAAGGCCTGCCGGACCGCCGAGTGCACGGCTTCGCTGCCGTGCCCGTTTACGCGCGGCAGGGTTTCAAAATAATGTCGCCACTGACCCGAAACCTGGTCGGGATCATCCAGGTACTGCTCGTAGAGCGCCTCAAGGTACGCGGCATTGTGTCCCGCCAGCTGCGAGTTCTGCCAGAATTCCTGCAGGCTTTTTGGTCTGAACACCTCATCCATTCTGTGGTTCCCCGGATACCCGTGATCCGCCTTCCAGGCGTGACACTATAATAAGGCAATAGTCACGCCAACTCCGCTGCTTACAGGGGTTTCTTACTCAAAGGCTTAGCAGGCTGTTGAAAAGTTGACGCTCCAGGAAAAACGGATCGATCCCGTGACAAAAAACCGTCGCCACATGCTGCCCCGGTCAGATGCCCCCGGACTGCCTCTACCCTCAGGCCACGGGCGGCATGGGACAATCCAGCACATCCGAAAAGGCACGTAACAGCTCCATCTCGACCGGCGCGATTTTCTGATCCTGCACTATGCTGGCGACACAGGCTTTCAACAGGCGGGGTTTCAGCAGCGGTTTCAGCGTAGCCAGCCGGTCCAGGGCCACATCCAGCGCCGTCAGGCTGATTTCGGTGGCCGGCAGCAGTTCCAGCGCGCCGATATCCAGCACCGTCGCCGCCACCCGGAAAGCCTGCTCGGCACTATGCCGGTCGGGCTGCCCCACCCAGGCCATCGCCGACAGGACCAGTGTCACTTCCCCGCGGAGCTGTTCAGGATCATGATGCCGGACCGGGGCGTGCGTCAGCCTGAAGAACTGCGCGTCCAGGTGGTTGAAGAGAATCTTCTGCAACGACCACTCCAGGAAATCCACCTGCGCATTCATGTTGGCCAGCGCATTCAGGTTCCGCTTGAACAGCTCGTACTGCTGCAACGACAGCTGTTTCAGCGCCGCAATGGCGATATCCACCAGCGGCAAACGGAAGCGGGCATCGAGCCCGGCCACTTCCGGCAACAGGTCCAGCACCAGCGGGTAGACGCCGGGGTCGGCCTGCTGTTCCAGGTACTGCAGCTGCCGGTCGCGGTCCTCCGCTCCCTTGTCCAGCGCCAGGCAGTACATCACTGCCCGGGCGCCGAACGGTTCGTGCGCGGCATCCTTTACCGGGTCAGGCAAGGCGGCCACCAGCGCACGGCTGTACTCGATGGTGCCCGCAGCCGGGTTGCCGATCCGGTCAATCGAGTTCATGACATCCACAACGGCTGCACCGGCCGCCACTGCAGCGGCGGTGCGCGCGACGGCCTCGGGAGAACGCGCGTCCCTGCCTGGCTCATCCTGCGGTGCAGTCGTCGTGGTGTCATGCCCGGGTACAGCGGATTCAAAACGTCCGTCCCAGTGCGGATCGATGCGCAGGATGCGTTTCTTCAACGGCGGATGGGTCGCAAACAGCGACTGCAGACCGGACAGTCCCTGGGCAAAAAAAGCGTGGCTGACCTCTGCGGCAGCAGGCGTCTCCACCCGCGACCCGTAGGCCAGGCCACCGATTTTTTTCAGCGCCCCGGCGATACCACCCGGGTTGCGGGTGAACTGGACAGCCGACGCATCGGCCAGGTATTCACGCTGGCGGCTGACCGCCGCCTTGATCAGGTTGCCGAAAAAAGTCCCGGCAAAACCGATCGCGATCAGCCCGATGGCCAGCATCATGATGCCGCCGGCGTTCTTGCCACTGCTGCGCCGGGAGCCTGTATAGGCCGCCGGTCGCAGGATGTAATAGCCGATCAGGCCGAGGATCAGGATACCGTGCAGGATCCCGATGAGGCGGATATTGATGCGCATATCGCCATTGAAGATATGGCTGAACTCGTGTGCGATCACACCCTGCAGTTCATCACGGTTCAGGTGCTCGATGGTGCCCCGGGTAACGCCGATGACCGCATCGCGCGGCGAGAAGCCCGCGGCGAAGGCATTGATCCCCTGCTCGTCGGCCAGCAGGTAGACCGGTGGTGCCGGTGTACCCGAGGCGATGGCCATTTCCTCGACCACGTTGAGCAGCCTGCGCTGCTGCGGGTCACGGGTATTCTGTGGAATCAGCCGGCCGCCCAGGGACTCGGCGACGGCCTTGCCGCCGGACGACAGGGTCATCATCTTGTACAGGCTGCCCAGTGTTACCACCGCCACTACGCCGGCGCTGACCAGCAGGAAGGTCTGCCAGTCCATCTGCAGGGACGGGGAACCGGTGGCAGCGAGCTGGCTGGTATTGAGATAACCGAAACTCACCATGACCAGCAGGTTGGTCATGACAATCAGGCTGACCACGGCCAGACCAAACAGGACCACCAGCCAGGCCGTGTTCCTGCGGACACGGTGCTGTGATTCGAAGAAATTCACGGTTCCGTTCAGTCAGGTGATAACGCTCAGAATGAAACCTTCGGCGCCGCCTGTATGGCTTCGCTGTCTTCGAATTCCAGCAGGCCCGCATCCCTGGCGTGACCGAAACGCGCGGCAAAAAACACCGGCGGGAAGCTCTGCTTGTAAGTGTTGTACTCCATCACCTGGTCATTGAAGGCCTGGCGGGCGAAAGCCACCTTGTTCTCCGTACTGGTCAGCTCTTCACTCAGCTGCATCATGTTCTGGTTGGCCTTGAGGTCCGGGTAGGCCTCCATCACCATGTTGAAATTCATCATGGCACTGGACAGTTTCGCCTCGGCGCCGTTCAGCTTTTGCATGGCGTCGGCATCGCCGGGTTCGGCGGCGGCATCAGACAGCATTTTCGCCGCTGCGTTGCGCGCTTCCACCACGGCCTCCAGCGTCTCGCGTTCGTGCTTGATATAGCCTTTCGCGGTCTCGATCAGGTTCGGAATCAGGTCGTAGCGCCGTTTGAGCTGCACCTCGATTTGTGCAAAAGCGTTCTGGTAGCGGTTCCTGAGGGTGACCAGCTTGTTGTATATACCGATAATATATAAAACAAGCGCGGCAATAATGACCAGCACAACGATGAGTGAAGTATCCATTTTTCCTGCCCTGTTGTATTTTGATGGTTATCGGACGGATGGTAGCATTTCATGAGCCACAAGTTGGACAACTATTTGCCGGGCCTGCCCCCGGCCGCGCCGGGCAGGCGCCGGCGCTGCCCGTGATCCGGGAAATTGCCGCTTCGGGGTTAAATAAACGGCCAGTTCTCGTATGATAGGCGCCCTGAATTCGCACTTTCCCCCGGGAGCATGCACGTGAACAAGGCGGAATCCACCATCCGCGGTCTGCTGGCAAAGGCCGGCATCGAAATCAACGGACCCAACGACTATGACCTGCAGGTCAACGACCGGCAGTTTTACCAGCGCGTACTGAGCGGCGGTCCGCTGGGCCTGGGCGAAGCCTACATGGACGGCCTGTGGGACTGCGAAGCCCTGGACGACTTTATCTACCGGGTGCTGCGCGCCGACCTGGAGCACAGTATCTCGCCGCTCAAGCTGCTGCTGCCGGTGGTACAGGCCAGGCTGGTCAACCTGCAGAGCAAGGGCCGCGCCTTCCGCATTGGCGAACACCACTACGACATTGGCAACGACCTCTACCAGCTCATGCTGGACCCGCGTATGGTATATACCTGCGGCTACTGGAAGGAAGCCGACAACCTGAACGACGCCCAGGAAGCCAAGCTGGACCTGGTGTGCCGCAAGGTGGGGCTGAAACCCGGCATGCGCGTGCTGGACCTGGGCTGCGGCTGGGGCAGTTTCGCCGCTTTCGCCGCCGAACGCTACGACGTGGAAGTAGTCGGGGTGACCGTTTCCAGAGAACAGATCGAGTACGGGCAACAGCGCTACAAAGACCTCAACGTGGACCTGCGCTTCCAGGACTACCGCGACGTGAACGAACAGTTCGACCGGGTAGTGTCGATCGGCATCCTGGAACATGTGGGACCGAAAAACTATGCCACCTTCATGAAAGTGGTCAGCCGCAACCTGAAGGACGATGGCCTGTACCTGCTGCACACCATCGGCACCAACACCAAATCGCTGAGTGTCGACCCCTGGACCAACAAGTATATCTTTCCCGGCGGCGTACTGCCGGTGCTGCAACAGATCGATGCGGCCACGGAAGGTGTGTTCATCCTCGAAGACCTGCACAACATCGGCACGCACTACGACCCTACCCTCATGGCCTGGATGGCCAACGTCGACACCCACCGCGACGAAATCCGGGCACTGGGCTATGACGAACGCTTTTACCGCATGTGGCGCTACTACCTGCTGGGCGCCGCCGGCTCCGACCGGGCGCGCCGCAACCAGCTGTGGCAGATCGTGTTCAGCAAAAAGGGGCTGGACGGTGGCTATGTGTCTATCCGCTAGTGCGTAACGCTGACGTCATCATTGTCGGTGGCGGACCGGCCGGGTCCAGCTGCGCGTGGCGTCTCAGGCGCCTGGGCGTGGACTGCCTGATCCTGGACAAGGAAACCTTCCCGCGACCCAAGCTGTGCGCCGGCTGGATCACACCGGAAGTGGTGCAGGACCTGGAACTGGACAGCAGCAACTACCCGCACCGCTTCCTGTCATTCAAAAAACTGCTGTTCCATTTCCGCTACGGGGGACTGCGACCGCGCACCCTGCAGCACTCGATCCGGCGCTACGAATTCGATGACTGGCTGCTGAAGCGCTGCGGCGCGCCCGTCGAAACCCACGAGGTGCGCAGCATACGCAAGGACGGTGATGACTACATCATCGATGAACAATACCGCTGCCGCTACCTGGTCGGCGCCGGCGGCACGCGCTGCCCGGTGTACCGCAAGCTGTTCCGCACCGCCAGCCCCCGTGCCAGGAAAAAACAGGTGGTCACGCTGGAGCAGGAGTTCCCGTACGACTACCGCGACGACCGCTGCCACCTGTGGTTTTTTGACCAGGGACTGCCCGGCTATTCCTGGTACGTGCCCAAGGCCGACGGCTACCTCAACATCGGCATCGGTGGCTTCGTCACCCGGCTCAGGCAACAGGGTACGGATATCAAAACCCACTGGGACCGGCTCACGCAAAAGCTGGAACGGAAAAAACTGGTGCACGACCATGACTGGGAGCCGAAGGGTTACAGCTACTATGTACGCGGCAAACAACCACTGTACCGCATCGACAACGCTTTTATCAGCGGCGATGCGGCCGGACTCGCAACCAGGGACATGGCCGAAGGCATCGGGCCGGCCGTCAGAAGCGGCCTGCTGGCGGCCGCGGCGATTGCACAGGATGCGCCCTATGACTTCAACAGCATCGGCAGGCGCTCCTTTGAGCCGCGGCAGTTGCTGCTCTCGGCACTGCTGCCCGGGCCCTTCCAGCCGGGCAAGCGGAATAAAAATGCACTATAGTTAGGAAAACTCTGGCGAAGCCGGCGCCTGCTTACCGGGTATCGAAAGGAGAATACTCATGCGATTCATCTGGAACCTGATCGGGCTGTTTGGTCTGCTCGTCCTCGCCCTCATCGTCGCGGCCGTGATCCAGCTGGGACCCTCGATCACCAACCTGGCAAAGTTTGACAACCAGGCGCTGACCACCTACGCGAAGATCGGCAAGGCGCTGATCGAAACCGGCAGCGGACCGGAAGCCACCGTGTGGAAAATACCGGTCGCCGACGGCCTGAGCGCACAGGAAGTCGAGGAGACCATGCGCTTTGTCGCCAACGAACACAACATCAAGAACGTCGGTGAACTACCCCTGTACAAGGAAGTCGAAGCCATGAGTGGGACCCCGTTCCGCTTCATCACGGTCTACATGTTCTGCAACGCCATGACCGCCTCCAGGATGCTGGAAATCAGCGACGCCTTCTCGGCCTACCTGCCCTGCCGCATCAGCCTGGTCGAGGATAAAAGCGGCAAGCTCTGGTTATACACGCTGAATATGGACATGATGATCTATGGCGGCAAAACCCTGCCACCCGCCATGAAAGAGGAAGCGATCCAGGTCAAGGAGACCATCCTCGACATCATGAACCGTGGCGCCAACGGGGAGTTCTGATCCATTCGTCATTGCGGGGAACGAAGTGACGTGGTTTCCGAATGGATCAGTACAAGCCCAGCGGGTTGTCCGGGTCGACCCCCTCCATAAACGGGATGCGCCGGTCGCTGTGCGTGACCTGGTAGACCACGCCCAGCCAGTTACTCACCACCGCCTCGGCGGTGTCGTGCCAGGTATTATCCAGACGCGGGCTGATTAACCGCTCGGGGAACTCCGGTGGCTGCCGGTTCGCGGCCAGCGCGGCATCGACCCGGCTGCGGTACTCGTTCAGCAGCGCTTTTTCGCGGACAGGGAAGTAGTGCTCCGGGAAAGGCGGGTAGTCATCCCGTTGCCCGCTCGCATACAGGTCCACCTCGCGCTTGTATTCCTTTAACAGCGATATGGTGTCGTACTCGGGGTGCCCCTGGAAAAACACCACGCGCAGACCATCCGCGCTGGTTGCGAGGTGCACATCCACCTGCTCGCTCTCCACCAGCACGTGCAGGCCGGCAGCGTCGAACTGCTCGCGGGTAATCGCGTTCCAGCGCGAGTGCGGCACATCGAAACGTGTATTGACGTCGTTCACCAGCGGGTGTTGCTTGTCGACGACCCGGTGCGGGAACACGCCCCAGATCTTGTCCGGCTGCGCTACGCGGTGCTGTTCGTAGCGGAACTGCAGCATGGCGTGGGTCGCCAGGCAGGAACACAGCGTGGAGGTCACGTTGTCTATCGCCCAGTCGATGACGCCGATCAGCGGCTGCCAGAACGGCTGCCTGGCCAGTTCCGGCCCGGTCACATTGGCGCCGGTCACGATCAGCGCGTCCAGCCCTTCCTCTCTCACCTTGTCAAACGGTTCATAGAACTCGTTGACATAAGCCTGCGCATCGGCACTGCGCTCCAGCTCCGGCAGGGTAAAGGGATGCACGTAAAACTGCGCAATCGGGTTGCTCTCGCCGATGAGCCTGAAAAACTGGCGCTCGGTGGCTGCCAGTGCAGCGTCCGGCATCATGTTCAACAGGCCGATGTGCAGCTCGCGGATATCCTGCTGTGAGGCCCGGTTGGGTGGCAGCACACTGGTACCCTCGCCGCGCAGACGCTCGAAGGTCGGTAACTTGTTGTGTGCAACCAGTGGCATTCGCGAACCCTGCGCTACGGCGTACGGTCGATCACGGCTTCAAGCAGTTCCAGGAAATCCGCCTCATCCCGCACGCCGGCCACTTCCTGTGAAGTGACGGTGTAGCCGTGCGGTTTTGCAATCGCCTCGTAGCGCGGGATGCGCGAATGGAACAGGCGCGGGAATATCCAGCGCGTGAACCCGTCCGGGTCGAGCTCCGCTGCATAGCTCAGGCCGTTCTCCCGTAAATAGACTTCCAGCTGCTCTTCCAGAAAGGCCGGCCGGTAATACAGGGGTTTCGGGTCGCTCTGTGCGCGCGCGATCAGCTTGTCTTCCTCTTCCTGGTCGGTGACCTGTATATAAAGGATCAGGGTGTGCTCCACCAGCAGGTCGATCACGGCCGGTTCATCCAGCTCACACAGACTGCCACCCACGTCATTGACAAAATGCTGGTAGCCGTAGATCTCCTGTGACTTGCGGATAAACTCGGGCACGTCGTTCATGGCGGCAATTTCCGCTTCACGGTACTTCGCCTGGCGACGGGTGAACTCGTCCAGCGCCACCCCACCCTGCTCGGGATTACCCAGCTTGCCGACAAAACTCAGCACCGGGCCGAGGTCATCGACCTTGATGTTGTTGCGGATGTAGATCCAGTCGCGGCGCAGCAGGTCGTGCAGGAACGGCACCTGCATGGCCTGCTGCTTGATCAGGTCGAGGATCGGCTCGTCAAGGTAGCGGGTGCCGATACGGTAATCGCCCGAGTAGTGGAACCAGTTGTGCCCGCACAGCAGGCTCGACAGGTAGGTCTTGCCCACCCCGGACATGCCCAGCAGGGTCACCTTCTTGTTTTTCCAGGCACGAAAGCCGTCGCTGCTGAACTTCACCGCCGCTACTCCGGTAGATGGGAAAGCGCTTGATTATGCAGCATTTACGGCCACGCGGGAATAGTCGGCCGGAAACGCCCTGCCAGCCACGGGCAGCGGCAGGCCGGTTCCAATGATCCCGGCAATCCTGTATGGTGCGGGGCTTTTCCATAAAATGGGCCGTTTGCGACGGCCAGAGGACGCAGCATGCAGATCGAAGCGCAGAAGGTGGTCACCCTGAACTACACCCTGACCGACAACGAGGGAACCGTCATCGACGAGTCCAATGACAGCAGCTTTGCCTATCTGCACGGCGCCAGCAACATCATTCCCGGTCTCGAAAACGCCCTGCTCGGCAAACAGGTCGGCGACTCGCTGAGTGTTTCTGTATCCCCGGAAGAAGGCTACGGCGAACGCGACGCCAGCCGCACCCAGAGCGTACCAAGAGAGATGTTCCCGAAAGATGCCGAAATCGAGATCGGCATGCAGTTTCACGCCCAGGGCCCCAACGGTGAAACCGTCGTGGTCACCGTTACCAACGTGGAAGACGACACCGTCACCGTGGACGGCAACCACCCGCTGGCCGGTGTGGAACTGAATTTTGCCGTCGAAATCATCGAAGTACGTGATGCCTCCCCGGAAGAACTCGAACACGGCCACGTGCACGGCCCCGATGGTCACCACCACGAGTAAGCACTCGATACCCGACAGGCTCCTAGCCCGCATTTCTCACCGGGTTCCGTAGCGAGGCGGTGGCAGGTCGTGGGATAAGCGGCGTTCACGACCGAGGGCCGCGCAGGCATAGTCGACACGATGTCGAGCAGCCCGACCGAGTGAACGCCGCTTAGCGCGCGGCATGACGCCGCCGCAGCAGGAAGTCGGTGAGAAATGCGGGCTAGCAGGCTTCTTCCTGTATAAAGGTTTCCCCTTTATACAGGCGGGCCACCAGCACGAACAGCACTGCCGTCACCAGCATCAACAGGGTAAAAAACCCGTAGTAGGCGGCTCCCTCCAGCTTGCTGCTGCCGTCACTGTTACGGATAAAAAAATTAACGGCGCTGGTAAACAGGTTCCCGGCCGCAATCGACATCATGAAGAAGGCCATGACAAAGGACTTCATCGTTCTCGGCGCCTGGGTGTAGGAAAACTCCAGCGCCGTGATCGACACCATCACCTCGGCCGAGGTGAGTACGACATACGCCAGCAGCTGCCAGGCCACCGAAGGGGTACCACCCTGGTCGATCTGCACCTGGATCCAGGTGGGAATGGCGAAGGCCAGCACGGTAACAAACATGCCGACGCTGATCTTGCGCAGTTCGGTAAGCTGCCATATACGACTGACCGCCGGGTAGACCCGGTAGGAAAACAGCGGGATCAGTACCATCACCAGCAGCGGGTTGGCTGCCTGGACCTGCGCCGGCAGCAGATGGATCCCGAACAGATGCTGGTCCATCTTCTGTGCCTGTAACACCCAGGCCGAACCGGTCTGGTCGAACAGCGCCCAGAACACTGCAATGAACCCGTAGATCAGGCTCAGACGCCCCAGCACCCGCAGTCCGTCACCGCTCAGCACTTCACGAACAAAGTGCATGCCCGCGGGCGGTATATGCACAAAACGTTTGCGCCCGGACCAGAACACCAGTATGGCAATCAGCATCAGCACACCCGGAACCCCGAATGCCAGTGCCGGACCATGGTGCTCCATCAACCAGGGCGTAGCCAGCATGGAAGCGAAGGCCCCGAGGTTGATGGAAAAATAGAACCAGCTGAATACACGCGACAGCAGGTGCCGGTTACCATGGCCGAACTGGTCACCCACGTGCGCCGACACACAGGGCTTGATACCCCCCGCGCCGGCTGCAATCAGGCCCAGGCCGATCACCAGCCCCAGCCGGGTATGATCGACCGCCAGCGCGAAATGCCCCAGCACATACACCAGCGACAGCAGGATAATGGTCCGGTACTTGCCCAGCACGCCGTCCGACAGCAGCGCCCCCGGCAGCGGGGTAAAATAGACCGCGGAGACAAACAGGTGATACCAGCCTTTGGCTTCCTCCTCCCCCATGGTATCCAGCGTGCCCCCGGCGTTCAGCAGGTACTGCGTCATGAACACCACCAGGATGGCGCGCATGCCATAAAAACTGAAGCGCTCGGCGGCCTCGTTGCCGATGATACAGGGAATACCGGCAGGGAGTCCGGGACCGGGAAGCGGGGCGGTACGGTAGGCGGTCATGCGCAGATAATAAGCAGTTAATGAATCGATTTATACGGCAAAGCGGACCCGTATGCACCACGATCAGGCAGTCGCCCTGCTGCCGAACAGCCAGTGTCTGCCCTGGCGACTCCTTCCGCATCACTTAAGGATGCGCGGATCAATCCGTCATTGCCAGTCACGAAGTGACGTGGCAATCTCAGTTTATGGAATCAGACGGTTGGAGATTGCCGCGCTGCGTGACCGTAGCGTAGCGCAGCAAGTTCCTGTGAACCGCCGCAGGCGGTGGTGGAGTTTCGCAATGAATGGCGGGGATTTTGAATGGATCAGGGCTTCCCGGGTTCTGTATTTGATATCCCGCGAATGAAAAGGACCCGGATCATCCATGCACA
The DNA here is from genome assembly GCA_026984515.1 of Thiohalobacter sp. Lineage (GTDB taxonomy): Bacteria > Pseudomonadota > Gammaproteobacteria > DSM-19610 > DSM-19610 > Thiogranum. Next base: position 24,427 of record JALSRZ010000185.1, read on the forward strand.
CTGCTGAACGGGACGCCAGGCCGGCCATCGTGTTCCTGCACGGCATCCTTGGCGCAGATGTTATCCGCAAGGCCTGGCCGGGATTCCGTTACTTCCGCGGGATCAGGAAGTCACTGGATACTGCGGAGGCATCCCTTCACTTCCCGCTCACACCCTCCGCCAGCAGCATTGCCAACCGCGCCAGCGTACTGCGCCGCTTCATCGGGCAACTCGAGGCCAGACACATCCACCTGGTAGCCCACAGCATGGGTGGCCTGGACGCACGCTACCTGGTCCACCACTTTGACCCCGAACACCGCATCCGCTCGCTGACCACCATCGGCAGCCCGCACCGGGGATCGGAACTGGTGCACTGGGTGGACAGCACCCGCGGCCTGGTACAGTCCTTTGCCAGGCATTTACTCTATCCCGGCATCCTGGAACTGACACCACAGGCCTGTGCACAGTTCAACCGCGACATACCCGACCGTGCCGACGTGCGCTACCGGTCCTGGGCAGGTTGTCGACCGGCCGGGGAAATGCCCCTGCTCTACCGCAAACAGACACGCCTGCTGCAACAGCAGTCCGGTGACAATGACAGCCAGGTCAGCGTCGCATCTGCAAAGTGGGGAGAATACATGGGAACCGTACGGGCAGACCACCTGGAACTGGTTGGCTGGAGCCTGGGATTGCCGAAAAAGCGTATTCAGCGGCCATTTGACCATGCCGCTTTTTTCCAGTCACTGGTGAACGGTATTCTGCACCCGGAACCGTAAACCGCGACGCATAAACCCCCGGATTACGAATCCGAAAGCATTTCGTAACAGGCCCTGCATGCCTCCGCCCTGCCCCCCGGCATACGACCGATAATCCGTTCTGCCTCACCTTCAAAACGTCCACGCGCGGAAAGAATATACAGCTTGGACAGTTTGTCACCCGCGTACAGCATGTTGTCGGAGGATTCCCTGTGTCCGGCATCTACCTGTGACCGCAGCGCTTCCAGTACCCCCGGTGGGAAACCCCATTCCCTGGCAATCACCCAGGACAGCTGCCTGGCCCGCTTGATCAGCCGCTGGTGGAACAGCTCCGAGCGCGGGGCCTGCCGGCCGTCAAAATTTCGGTCCAGTATCTGCAGGGCGATGGTGAATCCCACGTTCTGTACGATACCCGTCAGGTAGGCACTGAAGCGATCGTTTTTCTCCCGCCTGGCGATACAGTCACAGACGAGCGCTGTTTTCTCGGACTGGTCCCAGAGGATGGTGCCGGACAGCCGGGTAAAGTAGCCGCTGTTCAGGTTGATCAGCGGCTTGAACGCCACATTGGTGACCAGCTGACGGATACCGGCCTGGCCCAGCACAAACACAGCCCTTTCCAGGCTGGCGATCTCCTGTCCAACCCGGTAGTAAGGGCTGTTGGCAAGCCGGATCACTTCACTCACCAGCACGGCATCGCGACCAATCTCGGCCGCCAGGTCCGCGGCGGAAGAAGACCTGTCGCGCAACGTTCCCATTACCCGTGGCATGACCGCCGGCAGCCTGGGCACCTGCCTGCTGCGGGAAACATCCGCTGCCAGCAACTGATCGAGCTCACGCAGTACACGTTTCTCAAAGGCGTTCAGTTTACTGTCGATGGGCGACTGCACACCGAGAATGAGCCCGTAGAAGGCGGTATCGATTTCCTTGCCTGACACACCGGCCGGGGCAGCGGCCGGCTTCCGGTTGCGCTCGCGCCGGTCATTACGCGGTGACGGGCGCTCCGGCCGCCCGCTCGCCAGCGGTGGTGAACAAAACAGATTTTTCAGCGCGGACAGCATATTCCCTTGCCAACATGAGTGGAACGGATCAGCAACCCATTCTTCCAGCTCCTGTTTCGGCAGGGTTTATAGAGACTTGACTGAACAGGGGCGCATGCGCGACAACAGGCTGGCAGCAAGGGCCCTACACGTACGGCAGTTCACTGTAACCGGAAAGATAGGTGTCCACTGCCCTGGCGCACTGGCGGCCTTCCCGGATCGCCCACACCACCAGCGACTGGCCACGGCGCATATCACCACAGGTAAAAACACCTTCCGCACTGGTTGCGTAGCTTTTATCGTCCGCCGCGACGTTGCCACGGGCATCCAGTTCAAGTGACAGCTCATTAAGCAGACCCTCGTGCACCGGGTGTGCAAAACCGATCGCGATCAACACCAGCCGGGCAGGCAAACGCTGCGGCGGCTCCCGCAACGGCCGTTTCTGCCAGCGGCCGTCGCTGTCCTGCAGCCACTGCAGGCGTTGCAACAGCACGCAGGACACCCGGCCCGCGTCGCCGTCGAAGGCGACCGTATCCCAGCCCCAGATCCGCTTGCACCCTTCCGCGTCGGTATCGGCAATGTGCAGCTGCGGCACCGGTTCTGGCCAGTAGTCCAGCACCTCGGTATGGCGCGACGGCCGCTCGTGGTATTGCACCTGTGTAACCCGCCGGGCCTGCTGGCGTATCGCGGTACCGACACAGTCGTGACCGGTATCACCGCCGCCGATCACCACCACCTCCTTGCCACGCGCATCGATCAGCGCATCCGGATCGATCGCGATACCCGCAACCCGCTGATTCTGCTGGACCAGGTACGGCATCGCGTAATGAATACCTTGCAGCCCGCACCCCGGCACCCTGATCTCACGCGCCTGTTCGGTGCCACAGGCCAGCACCACGGCATCGGCACGCGCGCATACCTCATCCATGGTCCGGTTCACACCAACATGCACACCGGTCCGGAACTCCACGCCTTCGGCTACCAGCTGTGCCAGCCTGCGCTCCAGCACGGACTTCTCCAGGCGAAAGTCCGGGATGCCGTAGCGCAGCAAACCACCCACCCGGTCCGACTTTTCCAGCACGGTCACTGCGTAACCGACGCGCACCAGCTGCTGCGCACAGGCCAGTCCCGCGGGACCGGAACCCACAATGGCGACGCGCCGGTTTTTCCTGCGCCGTCCGGTTTCGGGGCGCACCCAGCCCTGTTGCCAGGCACGCTCGGCAATCGCCAGCTCGACCGATTTAATGGTAACGGGACTGCCGGCGAGCCGCAGGGTGCAAGCGTGTTCACAGGGAGCCGGGCAGATGCGCCCGGTGATTTCGGGGAAGTTGTTGGTGGAATCCAGTTGCCGGTACGCGCGCTGCCAGTGCGCGTTGAACACCAGCGCATTCCACTCCGGGATCAGG
>JALSRZ010000186.1 GCA_026984515.1 Thiohalobacter sp.
TCGCTGAATCCGGCTCCATCTCCAGACCCCTGTGAAACATTTCAATCGCTTCCCTGTGCCTCTGTAGCCAGACGAGGCAGACGCCAATGCTCCAGTATACGTTTGCCGCAACCTGGCCGCCTGCGAATGCCTTCTGCAGGTAAATGAGGGCCTCATCCCATTCCTGTTGCTTGCGTAACAGGGTACCGAGCGCGAAATTGGCGACCGGATTCTGCGCAGCGAGGATCACCGATTGACGTAATGCGAGCTCAGCCCCGTCCAGCTGGCCGCTGGATAACTGTGCTATACCGGACCAGCACCAGACTTCAGCATCGGCATGTCCTGAATTGCACAGGGGCTCCAGAATTTCCAGCGCTTCCGTGAGCCGATTCTGGCGAATCAAAACCATCGACTTATGAAATTCTTCAGATGAGCCGCTCATACGTGCTACAGCCTAACAGGGGTAAATACATAGCCCGCTACTTTTCCGGTGCGCATAGAACCGAACAAGGCGTATGAATTTTACACGTGGAATATTGCTGCTACGTGCCAATATCGTCGCGTCGAATTCAGCCGCATTCATTTTAATGCGTTACGGCAATCTGCAATAAACTTCTGCAGCATATTGTCGTCCGGCGCGCGGAGCAACAGGGACTCGTATATTTCGAGTGCTCTCTTTGTTCTGCCTGATTTCCGATAACGCATGGCAACATTGATAATGTCGCGACCGATCACATTCCGCAACGCCGGATGATGACTGACTCTGAGCGGTTGATCCAGACTACGCCCTCTGGAAGCGCCCCTGAAATTCCAGCTTTCATGCAATATTTTCAACTTTAAGCCATATACATTGACTTCAGGGCTAAGGAGCTGAACCATACTAAGCTGATCCATAAACAGCAGCTTTCTGCGCAAGCCCGGATCTTCCAGGTGTGCGAGATAATCAACATAAGGCAGTTCGTCACAGGCAGCCATGTCAAAATTCCTGCGAGTCAAATCACCCCATGCACTCAAAAGCTGGCCTACTGCTTCGTTCTTCCGATAAAGAATAAACCCCACATTGAACATCGGCTTCCCATAGTGCTGACGGCTTACACTGGCATCCGGCGCACATTCGACCATGGCTATGTCGCAATCATCCAGGCAATCGAAAATACCCTGGATATCAGAACTCATTACTCTTGTATCTGTGTCCAGATGAAGCGTACGCTGGTACGGTGAATCAGGCAGGCACAGTATCCTGTCCAACTGCCCTTCAGACCACGCGCTGCCGTATTTTCTGATGGTATCGATACAAATCACCTTGTCGAAACAATCATCCCTGGCAAAAATGGAATCCTCGAGATTGGTAAACAGGGTGATCGATATATCAGGAGCCAGCTCCTTGACGCTGGTCGCAGACAGAAAGGCTTCAGCTACGTAGCGCTCATCCTTGGTTGCAACATAGACTATGCCACGCTCAGCCGTCCCGGTGGTCGACATTGCCTTACGCTCCCCAGTCTTTCGTTGATTGCAGGTCGTGAGCGACGCAGATACGCTTTTCACGGGATTGAAGCGGAACGGTCAGGTGCCAGAAATATCCCGGGAAAATAACAAAATCTCCCTCAACAGGCTTGAGCGTCACGGTGCTCGGCTTGCGTAGCGGATGAAACTCCTCTGGCCCCTGTCCAAATACAATATGACCAGCATCTTTTACCGGTTGCGCGTCGAAATCGCCTGGTAACTGGACATAATAGACACCGCCTATCCACATTTTGGGGTGGATATGCGTCTTCTCATGCCCAAGATGATCCATAACCACCGCCCAACTGATTAAACGGGTTTCTGAAGGGCGACTCCTTACCGCCGGGTGATCGGGATCGTCCGGCATACGCACGATATATTCATCCAGCGCTTTGCGGTTCATCTCGTCCATTTTTTTTCCGAGCGAAGGGTTATTGTCGAACAGTCCGCCGAATGCCGAATGCCAGCCATTAACAGTAGAATACTCGGGCGCATCTTTTTTCATCTGCACCCTGGCCAGAATGTACTCCGCCAGGTACGCATTAAAATCTTCAATGTTGCCGAAAGATGATGGGCATTCAGCGGCTATCCGCTGGATATACCGATCAGGATCAAAAAGATAATGCAGCCCTCCTTCGTCACCCGCTTCTGACAAGGCAATGCATTTATAGGCCAGCGCCCGGTTGTATGCCGGCTTTATATTCAGACACCGATCACAGACCGCAAGGGCAGCTACTGGTTCACCCTGTTTCAGGTAGTATTCTATAAGCGCCGCATAAGAATGAGGGTTATCCGGATCACGCTCAATCAGTTTCTCGTATAATTCAATGACGGCACCAGATTTTCCCTGCATACTCAGCACCTCCCCCAATTTGACAGTGGAGGCACTGCATCCGGGTTTCATTCTGAGCGCATCGAGCAGGAAGCGCTCGGCGTCTGCATGGTCACCTATAGCCGCCAGCGCAAAACCCAGCTCTCTGAAAGCCTCATATGTTCCTAATTTATCTACCGAATCCCGCAAATAGGGAACAGCCTCGACCGGTCGACCAGCCAGGTAGAGAGTACTTCCGAGCTCCAGCAATAATTCAGGCGACGGGGGAATAAGCGCCAATACACGTTCAAAACACCCAACAGCCTTATCGTATTGCCTGTCTGCAGCTACAATACGGCCAAGAAGATACATCGCTTGCCAATTGTCGGGATTCTGCTGAATAACCTGTCGGCAGAGCGACTCCGCATCCGCATGCTTTCCTGACCGCAGGTGTGCAGCGGCGACATTTAACATCGTGCTGGTTTCAAAACCGGCCATCTGATTACTACCAAGTTACCGTCTGGATATTCAATCCAGAACAAACACCTTCTGCAGTTCTCTTGCCCAGGCTATAACCTGTTGATCGCTGCAGCCGACTTTGGAGGCAAGATCCCTGATCCGCTGCTTTCCATCAATTGAGGTCAACAGCCTGAAAAAGCCGGGCGCACCTGTCAAAGGTAACTGCTGACCGCGATAACGCGCTATATCTATCCGCGCCGGAGATGATCTGCAACCTGCATCATCCTCACTGATTTCAATGTTGCTGACCAAGCCAACAATGCCGGGAAAATACTTCAGCACGCTGTCACTCGACAGTTCATCAGGCATCCTGGACAGCTCCTCAACAGGTATTTTCGTAGCGAGCATGTCCGCCTCACACGGATATAGATGATAACCATTTTCCTGCAACAACCCGGATACTTCCAACCTTTCCTGCTCCGTCAACCACTGCCATTCCATATTTATAAGCGTAGGCCGGTACCTTGCAAAATCCAGCTGCCTGAGAATATTGGCATCATATCCTTCAGTATCCAGCTGCAAAACGTCAAATGTGTCCACACTATGCCTGTCCAGTAATGCCTGTAGACTGATACAGTTGACACTGACCTCGACTGCTGCACTGGTGAGCGCCTGGTGAAGTTCTGCCGGACTGTTCTGCGCCGCGAATCGGGTCTTGTCCGGCACCAGGCTGGATGCCCCAAACGCCCAGCCTGGAACGCCCCGGGTTCCGATCTTTTCCATGGGAATCCTGGTTAATTTGCGCACTTCGTCCCTTTCAGTAATCGCAATATTCTCAAAGATCAGACCGTCCTGACTGTGATAATTTTTTTGCAGCAACTCGAAAAGATCTGGCAAAGGCTCCACAAGAATACCTTTCCATCCATACCGCTTGACGAAAGGGCTTATAGGGTCAGCACGTTTACCGTCAGCCGCTCCAATCTGTACAAAGAAAACGTTTTCCTGTTGCCTGGAAATGCCACTGAATGCAATATCGTGGACATGATTGCTATGTGTATATGACATAATCGGCCGTATGCTTTATCGTTCAGGTCCGGACACTAAAGCCGGCAATTACTGCGACGGAGGTGCCCCGGACATACACAAAATACTACTTGCCCCCTTGATTCAGTGTTCCTGCCTTCCACTGTCATTAAGGTGTTGCGTCGCCGCATGATTATACGTCAATAACAGGGGATGCGCTGCCCGCGTGCAGACATGCCTGTTGGGACATCTGTACTACGTCAAACAGGTCAGCCCTCACTATCTTTCTGGGTTTTCAGGCACCATCCTGAGCATATGCCTGAACTGGAAGCCATTTATCACGCCACTCTGATTGCTTAAGATACGGTGTTACGCCGGGTGCTTCAATACAATTTCGCACCTGCCTTGAGCAAATAGCCATGAGATCGCATAAAACTGTACGTTTAAGCAACCGCGCCATAATCTGGTATCCTCACTGAAATCAGGTCTACCGCACTACTACAAAAATGCCTCCAACAGATACAACCGGGCTTTCAAAACAGGCAATGCACCTGGTGGAACAGGGGCAACTCACTGAAGCCCTGCACCTTTTCCAGTCTATTACCGGATACGACGAATCCTCGGCGGAAGCATGGATGATGCAGGGTGCCATTTACAGGGAGCTCTGCAAACCCGCTCAGGCCCTGGTCTGTCTGCAGCGCGCTGTCAGCATCGATCCCCATGACTGTGATGCGCTGTACTATCTCGCGTCAGTGCTTGTCATGCAGCAGGCGCCACAGCAAGCCTTGCCACATGTGCAACGAGCGGTTGAACTCGATCCTGGATACGGGGAAGCCTGGTTGCTGCTGGGTGGCATCCACTCCACGCTGGGACGCCACCATGATGCGGAACAGGCTTTCCGAACAGCAGACACACTGATAGCCGGGCGCATCGAACCACAGATCGGGATTGCCGACGCATTGCAGGCACAGGGACGAACACAGGAGGCGGCAGGTATTTTTGATCGCATAAAAACTCTCTGCCACAGCACTCTGCAAGCCCAGCCGGGCAATGTGGAAGCCATGCTGTCCCTGGCGGATATCTGTTCAAAAACCGGCGCCATTCAGGAAGCGATTGAACTTTTCAAAAAGGCACTGAAAGTGTCACCCGGGAATCTTCCGGCCTGTCTACAACTGGCAACGCTCCAGCACGATGCCGGGCATGGGGAGGATATGCTTCACACCAGCGAAGCTGCCGTGCGCCTGGCACCTGACTCCATCGCGGCCCGCATGAAAGTGGCCGAAGCCCTTGAGCTGCTGGGAAGAACCGAGGAAGCGCTCACGGAAGCAAGGCGTGCCCTGAGCCTGGACGAAAACAACATCCATGCCCTGGCCCTGTGCGCAGGCTTGCTTGAGAAAGCAGGCCATATCCAGGAGGGGCTTGGTCTGATTGCACCGATAGCGACCCGCACAGAACAACCGGACGTGCATGTATTGCTGCATTATTCGGCACTGGCAAAACATGGCGAGCAGATTCACCAGGCCATAGAACTCCTTGAACACTGCCTGCAGCGACACCGCCCTTCGAAACCGACACATCATATCGCGCTGTTGTTCGAACTGGGCTCCCTGTACGACCGGGTCGGCAATTACGCCTCGGCCTTCGATACCTACCGAAAAGCCAATGACGCCAGGCACCGGATTCTCGATATGCATTTTGACGCCGATACGCATAGCGCCTATGTGGACGCCATCATATCGAACTGTTCACGCCCCCTGCTGTCCAGACATGCACACTGCGGTGACCCATCAACGGTTCCGGTTTTCATCGTAGGCGTGCCACGTTCCGGCACTACGCTGGTGGAACAGATTCTATCGCATCATCCGCAGGTACACGGCGCTGGTGAACTCACCGACATCAAGAAGATAGTCGACGCCCTGCCCGGCATCTCCGCAACCACGAAACCGTACCCCCAGTGCCTGGATAGTGTTACAGACCAGGGGCTCGCCAGCGCAGGGTCGAAATATATTGCCGGCCTGACTGATCTCAACCGTTCAGCCCGCCGTATTACGGACAAGATGCCCGCCAATTTCATGTACCTTGGGCTTATCCAGATGCTGTTACCCCGTGCTCGCGTTATCCATTGCCGGCGTGATCCGCTGGATACCTGCCTGTCTTACTACTTCCACGATTTCTCCAATCCCCACTCCTACTCCTATCGGCTGGAGGATCTTGCAGTCTATTATGAAAACTACCGTCGTCTCATGGCTCACTGGCGAACCGTACTCGATATACAGTTGCTTGAAATACAGTATGAGGACCTGGTCTTCGACCAGGAAAGCACGAGCAGGGAGCTGGTCGAGTTCTGTGGACTGGACTGGGACGCCGCATGCCTGTCCTTCCACGAAAACAGAAGGCTGGTCACCACGACAAGCTATGACCAGGTAAGAAAACCCATGTATACCAGTTCTGTCGGCCGCTGGAAAAACTACCAGGCACAGTTGCAACCGCTGATCAGCGCCCTGGGAACGGGCGGCTAAGCGGAGCCCCCCCTGCTACCACTTCCGTCACCCACCCGATACCGGACCGCACAACTCATGTAGCCGATGGGCTCGTCCTGTCCGACACCAGCGGTTTAGATCCGTCAACAGATACATGATCGAATGCCGGCGGGCGCTCGTCTCCGTAGTATCGAATATAGCTCTCCCAGTCACCCAGCTTGGCCAGGTCACGCGCATCTCCCCGGCAGACCAGTCTATGCCTGCGAATCTCCTGTGGACACTGAACGTAGTGAACCTCCACCAGACTGCCAAGAGACCGCTCAAGTTTCGCCGGCCAGCACGGGTCTCTAATCTCCTTTGTGAAGGGCCCGGCAATCACCACGTCCTGAAATTCCAGGTTTTCCCTGGCGATATCGAAAAGGGTTTCGTAAACCGGCAGGCGGTAGGTTTGTTTAAAGTATGCTGAGTCCCGATCATCCTGGCTGTTCCCGGACTGAACGAGCGCCAAACGAATCAGCCGCTCGGTCACCGTGTCGATATCCAGTAGGGTTGCATGTCTGGTGGCGGCCAGTTGCCGGGCGTAGGTTGATTTGCCGGAACCCGGGCTGCCGCAAACTATACAGCTTGTGTTCATTTTAGCTCGTTAGCGTAGCTGCTGTGATCCCTGGCATTTTTCAGGCTGTATTGGCTGGATTACGCGGGTACTGATCCGGCCTGCCCGCCACCTTGTCGGTGACCCCTTTGATCAACACCTGCAGGCGCTGGTTATTCATCGCCGCTGCGCCGGGTGTCTGTGGATTCTCTTCGGCACAAGCCTGGGTTGTGAACAGCACCAGTAACGCCAACATATACGGTTCCATACGGCCTCCCTGTAACCGTGATTACACGTCATCTCCGGTTGGCAGTGACGCACTTCAATGCTTTAATAGTGCGGCGTATAACCGCTGTGCGTCAGGAGCAATCAATGAGCAACCAGAGTCCGCAGATCAAAGACGACCCCATGTACCGCCTGCTGCGCGAGGGCGCCGTGGACGATTTTAACTCACGGCGCGCCAATGGCGAAAACTGTGACCTGCGCGGTTGCGATTTCCGCACCCTGGACCTGCGCAAACTGGACGCAAAGGGCCTGGACCTGCGCGACTGCTATTTCCGGCAGACCGACCTGCGCGGTGTCGACCTGTCGGAAGCCAACCTGGAGGGCGCCAGTATCAACGCCGCAAAGATCTCCGGCGCGTATTTTCCTGCAGCCCTCTCCGCGGAAGAACTTACCCTCTCGCTGACACATGGCACCCGTATGCGCTATTCAGCCGGCTGAGCGGGTAGCAGCAACTCCAGGTAGCTTGCATACCAGAATACGGAATCCCCCAGCGTATCCCTGACTGCATCCAGGTGCGCCTTCACCTGTTTCTGTATCGCTGCATCATTTTTCAATTCCGGGTGCAGCTGGCTCAGGCGGGTAATGACGGCGGTCGCTGACGGCAGGGGGCTGTCGTCCAGCGCGACACGGCCACCCAGCATGGGAATCAACGGCGTGTCGGATTGCACCCAGCGACCGTCTTTAAAATAGCGCTGCCAGGCAATTCGCAGTAGCTGGGCGACCCGCTTCCGGCAGCCCTTGCACGACGGTTGCTGGCGACTCCAGTCCCACAGCCCCTGCGCCACCAGGGCATAGTCCTGCAGCGCAGCCTGTGCCATGACCTGGTCACCGTCGCGGGCGCGTACCAGGGACTTGCCGTCCCACAGCGTGCTCATGAGGTAATCGGCCAGTTGCCCGGCCTGCTTGCCGTAACGCTCACCGTCTGTGGCAGCATAACCCGCTGCGAGCGCGCTCAGCGCCAGCCCGTTCCATGCAGCAAGCCCCTTGTCGTCCGGCAGCAGGCTGCGCCCGGCACGTACCAGCAACAGTTTTTCCCGCGCGGAATCCAGCACCTGCTGCAGCCGGGTTTCGCTCCAGCCCAGGCGCCTGGCGATTACCGCCGGGCTGTCCTGCCAGCGCGGCAGACGGCCGTATTCCGAACGGGATGCCTGGTCGCTGAACCACGCGGCCCTGACCGCCTTCAGCTGTTCCGGACTCAGCAGCTTTGTCAGCACTGCATCTTTCCAGAGATAGTAAAACCCCTCCCGGCCCTGCCCGTCGACCGCGGAGAAACCGGCGATAAAGTAACCTGCGGGGCGCCACATGTCGTGCAACATGAAATCCAGGGTACCCAGCCCGACATCCCGGTAGTCATCGGAATGAAACACCCGCGCGGCCTGCAGGTAGAGTACCGCCAGCAGCGCATTGTCGTAGAGCATCTTTTCGTAGTGCGGAACCTGCCAGCCCGGGTCGGTGGCGTAGCGGAAGAAACCGCCACCCAGTTGATCATGCATGCCCTGGCTCGCCATGCGCTCCAGCGTCAGTCGGATAAAATCGTCCTCCGAGGTATCGTTCAACTGTTCGCGCAACCACAGCAGTGCGCGTAACTGGGACACCATGGGAAATTTGTTCTGTTGCCCGAAACCGCCTTCCAGTTCGTCCCTGATCTGTGTGGTCTGTAGGCGCATACTGTGCCCGGGTGAAGTGTGGGAAGACCGGCTGCCCGCTTTCCCTGCACGAAGCCTGCGCCACTCGGACTGCGCCTGCCGTGCCATCTGTCGCAACTGACCGGCATCGGCTTCCCAGCGCTGGCGGAGCTTGTCGAGGATCTGGTAGAACCGGTCCCGCGGAGCGTAGGTCATGCCGACAATAGGGTACCCGTCCGGCGTCAGGAACACGTTCAGTGGCCAGCCGGCACTGCCGCGTGTCAGCTCCACGAACTCGATCAGGTGGGCATCCAGCGCGGGATTGAGCTCCCGGTCGACCTTGACGGGGATAAAATGTTCGTTGAGCAGTTTTGCCAGTGCCGGGTCGCGATAACTCTCGCGCTGCATGACATGGCACCAGTGGCAGGAAAAATAACCGATGGAGACCAGCAGTGGCCGGTTCAGCTGGCGCGCCAGTTCCAGCGTCTTACGGCTCCAGACCTGCCAGTGCACCGGGTCCTGTCCGTGCATGGCGAGATAGGGAGAGGGGTTATCGGCCACCTGGTTTGTCAACACCGGCGCGGCAGACAGCACAACGGATGCGCCCGCAAACCAGGCGATAAACAATCCCCGCGCCAGGATGGGGTTCAGGCGCATCACTCCGGCCTGTGGCCGTCTTCTTCCGCGTCGATGCGATCCAGTTCTGCGTCCATCTCTTCGTCCGTGGGCGGTTCATATTCGCCGTGACCGGAATCGTTACTGTCTTCCTCGTCACGTTTGGGGGCAAACCGTTCGCCCATGAATACGCCGATCTCGAACAGCAGCCACATGGGCACTGCCAGCATGGTCTGGGAAATGATGTCCGGCGGCGTCAGCAGCATGCCGATCACGAATACGCCGACGATGACATAGGGACGTTTCTCGCGCAGGGTATCCGGCTGCACAGCGCCGGTCCACACCAGCAACACCACGGCAACCGGTATTTCGAAGGCGGCACCAAAGGCAAAGAACAGGGTCAGCACAAAATCCAGGTAACGGCTGATGTCGGTCATCACCTCGACACCCTGTGGCGCCGTGCTGGTCAGAAAACCGAACACCAGCGGGAACACGACAAAATAGGCAAAGGCGGCACCGAGATAGAACAGGGCCGTGCTCGAAACCAGCAGCGGCAGGGTACGCCGGCGCTCGTGCAGGTAGAGGCCGGGCGCAATAAAACCCCAGATCTGGTACAGGATAAACGGCATGGCGATAAAGATCGACAGCACCAGCGCCAGTTTAAAGGGTGTAAAGAAGGGGGAAGCGACGTCGATGGCCACCATGGAGCTGCCTTCCGGCAGGTGCGCCATCAGGGGGCCGGCAAGTTGCGTGAACAAGCCGTTGGCAAACGGCACCAGGCCCAGGAAAATCACAATAACGGCCAGCACGACGCGCAGCAGGCGATCGCGCAGTTCGATCAGGTGGGAAATAAAAGGCTGTTCGTCACCGTCCTCAGGCGGCTGATTGTTATCCGCTTGCGTCATTCGGTTTTTGCGTCACTGCCTTGTTTTCCTGTTCTGAAGTTGTCGGCGCTGTTTCATCCAGCGCCTCGCCGGCACTGCGGATGGTCTGTCTGGTATCTTCGACGATGTCATACAGGGCGGGCGACTGCGCCTGTTTCGCCAGCGCTTTTTTCAATTCGTCGGCAGCAATTTCGCGATCGATGTCAGCCTTTACGCCGGAAACGAAGCGACGCGCGCGCCCCACCCACAGGCCGGTGGTGCGCGCCACGCGCGGCAGGCGTTCCGGCCCGATCACCAACAGGGCCACCACACCAATCACCGCCAGTTCCCAGAAGCCGATGTCGAACATCGCCAGTCACCTTGCAGGCTTAGGCCTTGTCCTGTTTCTTGGAGGTCACTTCACCTTCGATCACGTTACCGCCGCCCTGGTCCTCCAGCTTGCCGCCGGATTTCCCGGTGTCGTCTTCCTCTTTCATGGCCTGCCGGAAACCCTTGATTGCACCGCCCAGGTCACCGCCCACATTACGCAGGCGTTTGGCGCCAAACAACACCAGGACAATGGCAAGGATGATCAACAGCTGCCAGATACTGATACCCATAAAACTCTCCTGTAACGGGAGCAGACACCGGGTCTGCCCCCTGAATGCTCAGGAATCCTTGCGCGCCGCCTTTTCATCCAGGCCCGACAGGCCGAAGCGACGTTCCAGTTCCTTCAATACGTTTTCGGGGTCCACGCCCTGGTGGACCAGTAATACCAGAGTATGAAACCACAAATCCGCTGTTTCATAAACCAGCTGGTCGGTATTGCCGCTCTTGGCGGCGATTACCGTCTCGGTGGCTTCCTCACCCACCTTTTTCAGGATCGTATCCAGCCCTTTCTGATACAGGCCGGCGACATACGAACTCTCCGGATCGGCCTGCCTGCGCGCTTCCAGCACCTTCGTCAGCTGGCGAATAATCGTATCCGACATCAGTTTTTCCCGTACATTTCAGAGGGATCCTTCAATACCGGCTCGACCGTCCGCCACCTCCCGTCTTCCAGGCGCCGGAAGAAACAGCTGCGCCTGCCAGTGTGACAGGCAATGCCACCCTTTTGTTCGACCTGCAGGATGATGACATCGTTATCGCAATCCAGGCGAATCTCCCGGACCTGCTGCTGATGCCCGGATTCTTCGCCCTTGTGCCACAGTTTCCGGCGCGATCGTGACCAGTACACCGCGTGTCCGTCCCGCGCGGTCAACTGCAGAGCCTCGCGGTTCATCCAGGCCAGCATCAGTACCCGGCTGTCCGCGGCATCCTGGGCAATGACGGGCACCAGGCCGTCGTCATTCCACTTTATTTCGTCCAGCCACGCCGACATCTTTACTGACCGCGCAGCTGTGCCCGGACAGGCCGGCACGCCACCGCAGCGGCGCGCACTCCCAAACCGGAGCCTTTCACAGTCTCACCTCGATACCACGCGACGCCATGTGTCGCTTGGCCTCGGCAATACTGTATTCCCCAAAGTGAAAAATACTCGCAGCCAGTACCGCATCGGCCTCTCCCTCGAGCACACCTTCGGCAAGATGTTCGAGCGTACCCACTCCGCCCGAGGCGATGACCGGTACGTCCACGGCTTCGCACACCGCACGTGTCAGCGCCAGGTCGAAACCGTTTTTGGTGCCGTCGCGGTCCATGCTGGTCAGCAGGATTTCGCCGGCACCGTAATCGACCATTTTCCTGGCCCATGCCACGGCGTCGATGCCGGTGGGCTTGCGTCCGCCGTGGGTGAAGATCTCCCAGCGCGGCGGCGTACGGTCCGTGCCCGGGGCAACCTGTTTGGCGTCAATGGCAACCACAATACACTGCGAACCGAATTTGTCTGCGGCTTCGCGCACGAATTCCGGGTTGAAAACCGCGGCGGTATTGATGGCCACCTTGTCAGCGCCTGCGTTGAGCATGCGGCGAATATCGGCGAGTTCGCGGATACCGCCACCTACCGTCAACGGGATAAACACTTCACCGGCCACCTGTTCCACCACGTGCACCATGGTTTCCCGCTGCTCGTGACTGGCGGTAATATCCAGGAAGGTCAGTTCGTCAGCGCCCTCCTGGTCATAGCGGCGTGCGATTTCGACCGGGTCACCGGCATCACGGATATCTACAAACTGCACACCCTTGACAACACGGCCGCCATCGACGTCCAGACAGGGAATGATGCGCTTTGCCAGCGACACGGGATCAGCCGTCGACCAGCTTCTGGGCTTCGACGAGATCTACCGTACCTTCGTACAGGGCACGACCGATAATGACGCCGGTGATGCCCTCGTCCGCCACGGCCTGCAATGCCCGGATGTCGTCGAGCGTGCTGATGCCACCCGAGGCAATGACCGGGATACTGATCTTGCCGGCCAGCCGCACGGTGGCCTCGACATTGACGCCCTGCATCATGCCATCCCGGCTGATGTCGGTGTAGATGATCGCTTCCACGCCATCGCGTTCAAAATGTTGCGCCATGTCGATAACGTCATGGTTGGAAAGCTTGGACCAGCCGTCAATCGCCACCTTGCCGTCTTTCGCATCCAGACCGACGATGATATGACCCGGGAACTCCAGGCACAGGTCGTTGATAAAGTGCGGTGCACTCACGGCACGCGTGCCGATAATGACGTACTGCACACCGGCGTCCAGGTACAGCTGCACGGTATCCTCATCGCGTATACCGCCGCCCACCTCGATGGGCACCTCGGGAAAGGCTTCTGCGATGCGGTGCACCACATCGGCATTCACCGGTTTCCCGGCAAAGGCGCCGTTCAGGTCGACCAGGTGCAGGCGCTGCGCACCCGCGTCCACCCAGCGCTGTGCCATGACCAGCGGATCATCGGCAAACACGGTTTCGTCTTCCATGCGTCCCTGGCGCAGGCGCACGCATTTGCCATCCTTGAGATCGATGGCAGGAATCAGCAACATGCTTCTATCCTCATTGCACGGTTTCCGTTGAACATAGTGATCATCAGGTGCCACCGTCCCAGCGGCTGAAATTCTCCAGCAGGGCCAGTCCGGCGCGCTGACTCTTCTCCGGGTGGAACTGTACCGCAAACAGGTTTTCGCGGGCCAGCGCACAGCAGAACCCGATGCCGTACTCCGTCGTCGCGGCCGACAGCTCCTGCACGGCAGGCACCGTGTAGTAACTGTGCACGAAGTAGAAGCGGCTGTCCTGTGCAATCCCTTCCCACAGCGGGTGTGCTTGCTGGTGGACCTGGTTCCAGCCCATGTGCGGCACCTTCAGTTTGCTGCCGTCGGCAGCGGACATCCCTTCCGGGAAACGCCGCACCTCGCCGGGCACCAGGCCCAGGCAGGCCGTGCCGCCATTTTCCTCGCTGCGCTCGAACAGGGCCTGCATACCTACACAGATACACAGCATGGGCTTGTCACCGGCCGCCTCGCGGGCCACCTCGCCCAGCCCGGTACGTTCCAGTTCCTGCATGGTGTGGCCGATGCCTCCCACACCGGGGAACACGACCCGGTCAGCCGCGAGTATTTCAGCGGATCTGGAACTGACCCGCACGCGCGCTTCAGGCGCCACGTGTTCCACCGCCTTGGCAATGGAATGCAGGTTCCCCATTCCGTAATCAATGATGGCAATCGATGACATGCTGACTAACCGGTCGCCGCGCCAGGCGCGGCATTCGTTGAGCTACAGGCTCCCCTTGGTGGACGGCATCATCCCGGCCATGCGTTCATCCGGCTCGGCTGCCATGCGGATGGCACGGCCGAAGGCCTTGAATACGGTTTCGGCAACGTGGTGCGCGTTGTCTCCGCGCAGGCAATCGATGTGCAGGGTCACCCGGGCATGATTGACAAAGCCCTGGAAAAATTCGTGCAACAGGTCCACGTCGAAATCGCCGATGCGCGCACGCGCAAAGCGGGCATGGTATTCCAGTCCCGGGCGGCCGGAAAAATCGATCACCACGCGTGACAGGGCCTCGTCGAGCGGAACGTAGGCGTGCCCGTAGCGCCGGATACCCTTTTTGTCGCCCAGCGCCTGCTCGAATGCCTGACCCAGTGCGATACCGATATCCTCCACCGTGTGGTGGGCATCGATGTGTAAATCTCCTTTGGCTTTAATGGATACATCCAGCAACCCGTGACGGGCGACCTGGTCCAGCATGTGCTCGAGAAAGGGCACACCGGTATCCAGGCTGGTTTTGCCGCTGCCGTCCAGATCCAGGTTCACTGCGATCTGTGTTTCCAGCGTGTTGCGCTCCAGCTGCGCTTTTCTGTCGGTCATTTTTATTCAATCAAATCAGAGAGTCATACCTGGTTTGCATCCTAGCTGAAATCCGCCGGCTAGAGAACCGCTATTATAAACTTCTTTAAATATTGATATAGATCAATGAATTTGATCCAATGGGGAACCAGCGCAGCGAACGTGTTTTTTCCATGCCTACTCGAAAGCTTGAATCGGTCGTATCACTGAGGGATATCCGGGTTGCCTGCAAGGCCTGCAGCCTCAAGGAAATCTGTTTGCCGGTCGGTATTGACCGCGACGACCTCGAACGCCTGGATTCGATCATTGACCGCAAGCACCCGCTGGCGCGCGGTGAACACCTGTTCCGCGTCGGTGACCGGTTTCAGTCGATCTACGCAGTGCGCTCCGGTTCGCTGAAAACCTATTCCACGTCGGAAGGCGGCCATGAACAGGTGATGGGCTTCCAGTTGCCCGGTGAGCTGGTGGGTCTGGACGCCATTTCAGAAAACCAGCACCCTTTGGCTGCCAAGGCGCTGGAAACCACCAGCGTCTGCGAAATCCCCTTTACCGACCTGGAATCCCTGAGCAGCCAGATCAGCGGTCTGCAACACCAGCTGCTGCGCGTCATGAGCCAGGAAATCCGCGATGATGAACAGAACATGGTGATTCTGGGGCAGAAATCCGCCGAACAGCGGCTGGCGGCCTTCCTCATCAGCATCTCCAACCGTTTCCGCCGGCGTGGCTTCTCGGCCACCCAGTTCAACCTCAGCATGTCACGCAGCGATATTGGCAACTACCTCGGCCTGGCGCTGGAAACCGTCAGCCGACTGTTCACGCGCTTCCAGAACGACGGGCTGCTGCGGGTCGACCGCAAGCACATCGAACTGCTGGACCGGGACCGGCTGTGCGCGTACTCCGGGGCCCATTGCAGCGAACAGCAATCGCCGCGGGAATCTTCCAGGCACTAACGCCCCCCCCGGTGCCCTGCGCGCACCCCGACAAATTTAAGCTTCTGCTAATAGACATTTGATCTGTGTCAATGCGCACGATCAGCTCAACCCTCAGAGTTGATCCCCGGTTTTCAATACGCACTGGGAGATCTCTACCAATGAACACACTCAAAAGCGCCGCACTGGTTGCGGCAATGGCGGCAACCTTCGCTACCGGCCCCGTCAGCGCCTACGAGGCCGGGGATTTCATTGCCCGCGCCGGCTGGGCACACCTGGAACCGGATGACAGCGCGGACGATTTTTCCAACCTGCCGGGTACTTCGGTCAAGGTGGACAGCGCCGATACGCTGGGTATCTCCTTCTCCTACCTGGTGACCGACCATATCGGCGTCGGCCTGCTCGGTGTATACCCGTTCACCGTCGATATCGAAGGCGACAAGGGAGCCCTGGCCAATGACGACAAGGTCGCCGACACCAAGGCACTGCCACCGACCCTGACGCTCCAGTACCACTTTGACACCGGCCCGGACTTCCACCCTTACATCGGTGCCGGTATCAACTACACTTATTTCTGGGATGAAAGCACCAAGAACAACAGCACGCTGGGCGGCAGCCGCGTCGATCTCGAGAACAGCTGGGGCCTGGCGGGTGAGCTGGGCCTCGACTACACCCTCGCCAATGACTACCTGCTCAGCGCGCAGGTCTGGTACGTCAACATCGAAACCACCGCCCGATCAAAGGGTGTGCTGGGTAACCCGTCGCTCGCGGGCAAGGCGGATGTCGACATCGATCCCTGGGTGTTCATGCTCGGCGTCGGTAAAAAGTTCTGAGCAGCACCTGAAGGCAGCGGTCCGGGGACCGCTGCCTTTTTACCTGAACACACTCAACCAACCCACAGGAAAACGCTATGGACTCACAGACAACGTATAACTACAAGGTTGTACGCCAGTTCACCGTGATGACCGTCGTCTGGGGCATCGTCGGTATGCTGGTCGGCGTCTTTATCGCCGCCGAGCTGGTTTGGCCGCAGCTCAACATGGACATACCCTGGATCACCTTCAGCCGGCTACGCCCGCTGCACACCAATGCCGTTATTTTTGCATTTGGTGGCTCGGCACTGTTTGCCACCTCGTATTACGTGGTTCAGCGCACCTGCCAGACACGACTGATCAGTGACGGACTGGCTGCTTTCACCTTCTGGGGCTGGCAGCTGATTATCGTACTGGCCGCTATCACCCTGCCGCTGGGCATCACCAGCAGCCGGGAATATGCTGAGCTGGAGTGGCCCATCGATATCCTGATTGCCGTGGTCTGGGTCTCCTATGCCATCGTGTTCTTCGGCACCATTATGAAGCGCCGGGTCAGCCATATTTACGTGGCCAACTGGTTTTTCGGCGCCTTCATACTCACCATCGCGGTGCTGCACATCGTCAACAACATCGAGGTGCCGGTCAGCCTGACCAAGTCCTATTCCGTCTACCCGGGCGCCATCGACGCCATGGTGCAGTGGTGGTACGGGCATAATGCAGTGGGCTTCTTCCTGACCGCCGGCTTCCTGGGCATGATGTACTACTTCGTGCCGAAGCAGGCCGGCCGCCCGGTCTATTCCTACCGCCTGTCGGTGGTGCACTTCTGGGCGCTGATCTCCACCTACATGTGGGCCGGCCCGCACCACCTGCACTACACGGCCCTGCCGGTATGGGCACAGTCGCTGGGCATGGTCTTCTCGCTGATCCTGCTGGCGCCTTCCTGGGGCGGCATGATCAACGGTATCATGACCCTGTCGGGGGCCTGGCACAAACTGCGCGATGACCCGATCCTCAAGTTCCTGATCACCTCGCTGTCCTTCTACGGCATGTCTACCTTTGAAGGTCCAATGATGGCGATCAAGACCGTCAACGCACTGTCGCACTACACGGACTGGACCATCGGCCACGTACATTCGGGTGCGCTGGGCTGGGTGGCCATGGTCACGATCGGTTCCGTCTACTTCCTGATTCCGAAGCTGTTCGGCCGCGAGCAGATGTACTCCGTGCGGCTGATCGACTGGCACTTCTGGATGGCCACCGTCGGCGTGGTGCTGTACATCGTCTCCATGTGGATCTCCGGCATCATGCAGGGCCTGATGTGGCGCGCGGTCAACGATGACGGCACGCTGACCTACAGTTTCATCGAAACCGTGCAGGCCATGCACCCGTTCTATTTCGTCCGCTTTCTGGGTGGTGCACTGTTCCTGGCCGGCATGCTGGTCATGGTCTGGAACGTCATCAAAACCATATCCGGCGCGCGCCCTGTCGACGCCCCGGTGCCGCAGACAGCCTGATCGAGGAGAACACTCATGAGTCATGAAGTAGTCGAGAAAAATGTCGGGCTGATGGCCCTGCTCATCCTGCTGGTGATCAGTGTCGGCGGTCTGGTTGAAATCGTCCCGCTGTTCTTCCTCAAGACCACTACGGAGCCGGTGGAAGGACTGAAACCCTACACTGCGCTGCAGCTGGAAGGCCGCGACGTGTATATCCGCGAAGGCTGTTACCTGTGCCATTCGCAGATGATCCGGCCGTTCCGTGCCGAGACCGAGCGCTACGGTCACTACTCGGTCGCCGGCGAGTTTGTCTACGACCATCCGTTCCAGTGGGGCTCCAAACGCACCGGGCCGGACCTGGCGCGTGTCGGCGGCCGTTACAGCGATGACTGGCACCGTGTCCACCTGATGAACCCGCGCGATGTGGTGCCGGAATCCATCATGCCGGGCTTCCCCTGGCTGGCGGACAATACGATGGACACGAAACTGACGCAGAAGAAGATGCGGGTCATGAATATGCTGATCAGCGCCACCTGCAATGGTTGCACAACCTACAGTGACGAGGAAATCCAGCGCGCCCCTGATGAGCTCAAGGACAAGACCGAAATGGACGCCCTGATTGCTTACCTGCAAGTCATGGGCACCAGCATTTCTTCACGGAGGTGAGCAGCATGGACATCAACACGTGGCGCGGCATTTCCACCGCTCTGGCCCTGATCGCCTTCGTGGCAGTGTGGGTCTGGGCCTGGAGCAGCAAGCGCAAGCAGCGCTTTGACGAGGCTGCGAACCTGCCGTTCGCAGACGATGACATCGACGAAAACAGCAAAGGTGGTCAGCATGACTGTCAATGATTTCAATTTCACCAGTGGTTTCTGGAATATCTGGATCGCGGTTCTGTCCCTGGCCAACATATTTGCCTGTTGGTGGCTGATTCGCTGGACCTCGAAGAAACGGCCCGACGAAGCGGCCGCCGGCGACGTCACCGGACACAGCTGGGACGAAGGCACACTGGCCGAGTACAACAACCCGCTGCCACGCTGGTGGCTGTGGCTGTTTTATATCACCCTGGTGTTCAGCCTCGGCTACCTGTTCCTGTACCCTGGACTCGGCACCTACCGCGGCTATCTGAACTGGACACAACAAAGCCAGTATGCGCAGGAAATGCAGACCGCCGATCAGAAATACGGCCCGCTGTTCGCCAGGTACGCATCGCAACCGATCCCCGAGCTGGCAAGCAATGCGGACGCACTGAAGATCGGCCAGCGCCTGTTCGTCAACTACTGCGCGGCCTGTCACGGCTCGGATGCCGGTGGCGGACCGGGTTTCCCCAACCTGCGCGACAATGACTGGCTGTATGGTGGCGACCCGGACACCCTGACGGCTACCATCCTCGACGGCCGGCAGGCTGCCATGCCCGCCTGGGGCGAAGTACTGGGCGAAAAAGGCGTCAATGAAGTGGCCGCCTACGTGCAGACGCTCAGTGGCCGGCAGGTTGACAGCGCGCTGGCAACGGCCGGCAAACAGCACTTCACAACCTACTGTACTGCCTGCCACGGTGCCGACGGCAAGGGCAACAAGGCGATGGGGGCACCCAACCTGACCGACAACACCTGGCTGTATGGCGGCTCGGCCGGCGTCATCAGGCAAACCATCACCCGGGGCCGCAACGGCCGTATGCCGGCACACCGCGACTTCCTGGGCGAAGACAAGGTGCACCTGCTGGCCGCCTACGTGTACAGCCTGAGCCACAAGCCCTAAAGACCACGACCGATATATGTCGTCCAACCATACAGCGACAGCAGACAAGACTGCGCCGGATCCTGTGGATCCGGCCAGTGAAGAAATCTACGCCCGCCACAAAAAAGTCTATCCACGCGAGGTGCACGGTATTTTCGCCAGCCTGCGCGTGCTGGGCGTAGTCGTTCTGCTGGGCCTGTACTATGGCGTCGCCTGGCTGTCCTGGGACGGACACCAGGCAGTGCTGCTGGACCTGCCGGCGCGCAAGTTCTATATCTTCGGCCTCACCTTCTGGCCGCAGGACTTCTTCTATTTTGCCTGGCTGCTGGTCATTGCCGCGTTGACCCTGTTTTATGTAACTTCGCTGGCCGGCCGCCTGTGGTGCGGCTATGCCTGCCCGCAAACGGTATGGACCGAAATATTTCTCTGGATCGAGCGCAGGATCGAAGGTTCGCGCAACCAGCAGATCAAACGTGACAAGGGCAGGATGACCCTTGCCAAGTTCCGGACCAAGGCCACCAAGCATTTCGTCTGGATCCTGTTCTCTCTCTACACCGGCTTTACCTTCGTGGGATATTTCACGCCGATCCGTGAGCTGACCGGCGCCGCTCTGCACTTCAATCTCAGTCCGTGGGAAACCTTCTGGATTTTTTTCTACGGCTTCGCCACCTATGGCAATGCGGGCTGGATGCGGGAGCAGGTATGTATATATATGTGTCCCTATGCGCGCTTCCAGAGCGCCATGTTCGACCGCGACACCCTGGTCATTGCCTATGACGAACAGCGCGGCGAACCGCGCGGATCACGCAAAAAAAATCTCGACCCGCGCGAGGCCGGCCTCGGGGACTGTGTCGATTGCACACTGTGTGTACAGGTCTGCCCGACCGGCATTGATATCCGTGACGGGCTGCAGTACCAGTGCATCGGCTGCGCGGCCTGTATCGACGTATGCGATGAAGTCATGGACAAGATGGGGTACAGCAAGGGGCTGATACGCTACACCACGGAAAACACCATGCAGGGCAAACCCGCCCACATCATACGCCCGCGCACGATCATATATACGCTGCTGCTGCTGGCGCTGAGCCTTGGCCTGGTCTATGCCATCAGCCAGCGTACCCCGCTGCAACTGGACGTACTCCGCGACCGCAACAGCCTGTACCGCGAAACCCCGCAGGGCCTGGTGGAGAATGTCTACACGCTGAAAATCATCAATATGGATGAGCGTCCGCATCGCTACCGGGTAGCGGTCTCGGGCAAAGATGCGGGACTGCATGACCTGAAACTGGTCATGCAAACGCCGCTGACCGAGGTCCCTTCCGGCAAGGTAGTCAGCCTGCCGGTCTCGGTGCAGATTGACCCCGTACAACTCAGGCGCGCAGCCAGCCAGATCGAATTTACGCTGACTGCCGAGGACAACCCGGATCTGACCGGCAGCCGAAACGCCCGTTTCCTGGGTCCGGTCCTGTCGAGGTAAACCACATGTATGAACAAACCGCCCCCCCTGCCCCGCGACCCTGGTACCGCCAGGCCTGGCCCTGGTTCCTGATCGCACTGCCCGCCAGCGCGGTGTTCGGGGGCATCGCCACCCTGATCCTGGCGGTGGAAAGTCCCCATGCACTGGTGGTGGACGACTATTACAAGGAAGGCCTGGCCATCAATCGCCAGCTTCACCGCCAGGATGTGGCGCGTGCCATTATGCTCACCGGCCTGCTGCGCAGCGATGGCCGGCAGCTGAGCCTGGAACTGGCATCCAGTACACCACTGGACGATAACAGCGTCACCCTGCAGTTCATCCACGCGACGCGTGCCAGGCTTGATCAGGAAGTGGTGCTGCAGCGCCGTTCCGATGGCCGCTACTACGCCGCGCTGCCGGAGCTGGCAGCGGGTGCCTGGAACCTGCGCCTGCAAAGCCGTGATGGACGATGGGAAATCGGCGGTCGACTGACATCCAGCGGTCCGTTCCAGACCTACCTGGACAATGGACACTGAACTGCCCGCCACACCTGGACCTGGCGTTTGAAATACCTATAGTATTAAGCGTGCCTAACCCGCTGTCAGAGGCTCCTTCATGAACGACAACACTGACCCGACACCGCAGAGCAAAGCACCGGATATCCCGGTTATCCAGCGCATCATCGCCGTGCTATGGCCATCGTTTCTCACCTCGGGTGTCGCCACCGGGCTGTTTTTCACGGTTTTCGATCCGCTTGACCTGACCATGTTGACCGGACACATGGGTGTCAGCCGCATGGCCGTGTACAGCATCGGCTTCTTCATGTTCTGGTTGCTGACTTCGGGAACCTGTGCACTGACCTGCTACTTTCAGCGCCCCTGCGAGCAGGTAAAGGGGCACCGCTGAGTACCCGTCAGGGCGATACCTGCAACCAGAAGGTAACCGGTCCGTCGTTCACCAGGCCCACCTGCATGTCCGCCCCGAACCGCCCGCACGCCACCGGTTCATGCCGGCGCCCCGCCTGCTCCACGACATAGTCGAACCAGAACCGGCCCTGCTCCGGTTCCGCCGCCGGGCTAAAACCAGGCCGCCTGCCGGTACGGGTATCCGCGGCCAGCGTGAACTGCGGAACCAGCAACAGGCCCCCACCCGTCTCGACAAGACCAAGATTCATGCGGCCTTCACGGTCCGCAAAGACACGGTAGGCGAGCAAGCGTTCCAGCAGCCGGTCAGCCTGTGTCTGCCCGTCGCCGCGCTCCACGCCCAGCAGCACCATCAGGCCAGGTCCGATGGCCGCTACCCGTTCCCCTTCGACATCGACCCAGGCAGTGCTAACACGTTGCAGCAGTGCAATCATGCCAGGTGCTCTGCAAAAGCGTCCGTGGCCCGGACCAGCGCATCCACCATGGCCGGGTCCGCTATGCTGTGACCCACACCCGGGATAATATTCAGGCGCGCTTCCGGCCAGGCCTGGTGCAGTGCAAAGGCCTGGTCGGCCGGACACACCACGTCGTAGCGCCCGTGCACGATGACACCGGGAATACCATGCAGGCGTTCAGCCTGTCGCAGTATCTGGTCAGGCTCGATAAAGGCATCATGTACAAAGTAGTGGCACTCTATACGCGCCATGCTCAAGGCTACGTGGCTGTTACCGAAGTGTTCCACCAGCTCCGGCTTGCAGTGCAGGGTGGAGGT
The DNA here is from genome assembly GCA_026984515.1 of Thiohalobacter sp. Classification (GTDB taxonomy): domain Bacteria; phylum Pseudomonadota; class Gammaproteobacteria; order DSM-19610; family DSM-19610; genus Thiogranum. The sequence continues at coordinate 22,628 of JALSRZ010000186.1, forward strand.
GCGCCCTTCCCATATCGACCAGGCCCTGGCCGCTGCCAGCCGCGTCACCTCATCCGCGCCGGTCAGCAATTCGTAATAGGCCTGTACCATATCACCGCGCCGGTTCTCTGCAACGGGAGCCAGGAAATCCTGCCAGTAATCAGGAAACAGGCGTGAGGCGCCATCCTGGTAGAACCACTGGATGTCCTGCTTTCGACACAGGAAAATACCGCGCAGCACCAGGCCAAGCACCCGTTCCGGGAAAGCCTCCGCATACAAAAGACCCAGTGTCGATCCCCAGGAGCCGCCAAACACCAGCCAGCGCTCGATACCCAGGCGCTCCCGGATCAGCTCCACGTCGGCCAGCAGATCTGCGGTGGTGTTGTTCCGCAACTCCGCACGCGGTGTCGAACAACCGCAGCCGCGCTGGTCGAACAGGATGATCCGGTACAGATCGGCATTGAAAAACCGTCGGTGGGAAGCCTGGCAGCCACCGCCCGGCCCGCCGTGCAGGAACAACACCGGGATACCCCGGGGATTACCGCACTCCTCCGCGTAGAGCTGATGCGGTGGATCCACCTCCAGGGTATGCCGCACGTAGGGCTGTATGGCCGGGTACAGGCTTCGCATGGGCCTCATTCTGGCATAAAAAAAGGCGTGCCAGGCACGCCTTTTTCAGACCACGAAGTTCTGTGCTAGATGAACAGGCAGACGTCCGACGTCCTTGCCATCGGCAGGAAGGAAGCCGCGCCCACAAAATCCAGGCCGTCAATGAACTCGCTCTGGTCAAAGCCGAACACGTCGACCGTCATCTGGCAGGCATACATTTTTACGTCCGCCTCGATGCACAGCTCACGTAACTCGTCTACCGTGGCCACCCCCTTGTTCTTGAAAGTCTTCTTCATCAGGCCGGTCGCCACTTTCTCAAACCCGGGCACACCGCCCATCAGCAGGTTGGGCATGGGCCATTCGATGTTCTGAAACCACTGGGGGCCGAAGGGCATTTTCATCGGCATGGCCGGGTTACCCAGTGGACTGACGTCTACGTTGATTTCCTTCTTCAGCAGCAACAGGCCGTAGAAGGTAAAGAAGATCGAGGAGTCCCAGCCCAGCGCAGCAGCCGTAGAGGCCAGGATGAAAGGAGGGTAGGCCCAGTCCAGGGTACCCTTGGTAGCAATAATGGACAGGGCGGGTGTACGCGCCTCGTCGATTTCCTGCAGCTTGGTGGGCAGCAACTCGTCGAGTTTCTTGTTCAGCCACTCATCCATCTGCGTCTGGTTCATGCTTTCTGCTGTTGATGACATATAGTATTTCCTCCTAGCCGTTATCTACGGGTAGTTGTGATTTGGCAAGATGTGTCGCAAATCAGTGACACACCCGTACCCCAATATCAGGATAAGCACCATTGCCCCGAGATACGTGCACTAAAAACGGGAACGTACACCTGGACAGCGTGGCAGGGGGGTGACACCCAGAGTCTGATTATATGAACGGAATTTTTCAGGGTCAAACAATTGGCTGCATATTTAGGTCAGGCGCATAACTGAATCAACACTGTTCCCAGGGTAATCCATGGAATCGCCAACCGGCCAGCGTGCCCCGGTGATGCTGTTCGTCGAGTTCCCCCTCGAACCCGCCCTCGATGTTATACACATCACAAAAACCTTCTTTAATCAATAGATTAGCGGCTTCCAGGGAGCGTTTTCCGCTGCGACAGATGAGCAGGACCGGGGCACCGGAATTCAGGTCCCCGTGACAAATCCCGCCCAGCACCAGCTTGCGCACCTCGGTGACAAAATTTTCGTTCAGTTTCCAGTCCGGGTAATCAATCCACGGGATATGGATGGCACCCTGCGGGTGGCCGACAAACAGAAACTCCATATCAGAGCGCACATCGATCATAACCACGCGCGGATCGTCCTGCATAAGCTGCCAGGCTTCCTTCGGGGTCAGGGTTTTGACTTCTTCCATGGTTTTCAATCCCTCGGCAGGTGTCGGGTGTCACAGACAGTATAACGGTTTACCGGAACAGGCCAATCCACCCTTCCCTGCGCGCTGGCAGGGTCTTGACAGGCTGCAGCGCAGAATCATTCGGGTTGGAGCAGATTTTATTTCCACAATAATCCATATACACGGGATATATAGAATTAATTTACCACTTTTGTAATTTTTTCTGGATTTTTAGAAAATGTGGGTATTGTGATTTTTCGGGTAACTCAGGCTTCCATTCCATAGACGGGCTGAAATTGGCAGACTGCGGCTGGCCCCGCCATGAAGCGTGCCGGCATTCCTGTTTACCGAACCCTGCACAGGGTCCGCTGCCAGCTCACGTTGGACTCCCCAAGCGCTACGCGCAGACGTCGACCCGCTTCGTTTTCATACCAGCCGTTATGGAATTGCAGCGGCTCTACCTCGTAGCCCCACCAGGCGCCATCCGCGTCCTGTGCCAGCCAGTTCACCCACACGGGCAGGTGTATCACATCCGGGTATGACATCAGCGCCGCCAGAACGCGGGGGACAACAGTACCAGCAGGGTAAAAATCTCCAGCCGTCCCAGGATCATGGCCAGACACAGCACCCACTTTGCCGTGGTATTGATATCGGCATAGTGAAAACCTACATCGCCGAGCCCGGGACCCAGGTTGTTCAGGCAGGCGGCCACCGCGGAAAAGGCGGTGACCTGGTCTAGCCCGGTGGCCAGTAGCGCCAGCATCATTACCGTGAAACAGCCCACGTAGATGGCGAAAAACCCCCACACAGCCTCGACGATGCGCTCCGGCATGGCCTTGTTTCCCACTTTTACCGGTATTTGTGCATTGGGATGCACCAGGCGGCTGATTTCCCGCATACCCTGCTTGAACAACAGTAAAAAACGTATGACTTTCATACCACCACCCGTCGAACCGGCGCAACCACCGATAAAACTGGTGAACAGCAGCATGACCGGTAAAAAGCCCGGCCAGTGAAAGTAGGCCGCGGTGGTGAAACCGGTGGTCGTGCCAATGGACACCGCCTGGAACACCCCGTGGTGCAGCGCATCGCCGAAATGATCGAATATGCCGCCCAGGTACAGGTAGGACACCGTGATGGCCGCCGCCACCGTCAGCACCGTCATATACGCCATGAATTCAGAGTCGCGGAAATAGGTCAGGGGATTCATCGAGCGCCAGGCCACGAAATGCAGGGAGAAATTGATCCCCGCCAGCAGCATGAACACCACGGCCACCAGCTCGATGGCGGGGCTCTGGAAGTAACCGATGCTCAGGTCATGGGTGGAAAAGCCGCCGATGGCCACGGTGGAAAAGCTGTGCGAAATCGCGTCGAAAGCGTCCATTCCCGCCAGCCAGTAGGCCAGCCCACAACTGACGGTCAGTCCCAGGTAGATGTACCAGAGCGCCTTGGCGGTCTCGGTAATGCGCGGCGTGAGCTTGTTGTCTTTCATCGGCCCCGGCGTTTCCGCGCGGTACAGCTGCATACCGCCGATACCCAGCATGGGCAGAACGGCCACCGCCAGCACGATAATGCCCATACCGCCCAGCCACTGCAGTTCCTGGCGATAGAAACGGATGGACATCGGCAGGTGATCGATACCGGTAATCACCGTGGCGCCGGTTGTGGTCAGGCCGGATGCCGCTTCGAAGATGGCATCGGTAAAACCCATGTGCGGCTGATCCGCCAGGACAAAGGGCGTCGCGCCCACCAGCACCAGCACGACCCAGAACAGGGTAACTACCAGGAAACCGTCTCGCACCCGCAGTTCGCGGCGCTGCGTGCGGACCGGGTACCAGCACAGCGCCCCGGCTGCGAGCACACTCAGCAGCGTGGTGAAAAAAGCGACCTGGCTGCCGTCATCCAGCCACCAGGCCATCACCAGCGGTGGCAGCATGGTGCTGCTCGACACCATCAGCAACAGACCCAGGATACGTTGTATGGTGCTGAAGCGCATGAAGGGTCAGAAAAACGTAACCCCGACCTGGAACAGTTGTTCGACATCCGGAATGTGCCGTTTGTCCACCAGGAACAGGATGACATGGTCCTCGGTCTCGATCACCGTATCGTGGTGGGCAATGATGACCTGCTCGCCGCGCACGATGGCGCCGATGGTCGTACCGGGCGGCAGCTTCACTTCAGCCACCGAGCGACCGACCACTTTTGAAGTCTTGTGATCACCGTGTGCGACGGCTTCGATAGCCTCGGCCGCACCGCGTCGTAACGAATGCACGGCCGCCACGTCACCACGCCGTATATGCGTCAGCAGGCTGCCGATGGTGGCCTGCTGCGGCGATACGGCGATATCGATGACATCACTCTGCACCAGATCGACGTAGGCGGGCCGGTTGATCAGGGACATGACCTTGCGCGCGCCCAGGCGCTTGGCCAGCATGGCCGACAGAATGTTGGCTTCCTCATCGTTGGTCAGCGCACAGAACACATCCGTGTTCTCGATATTTTCCTCGAGCAGCAATTCCTCGTCGGCAGCGTCGCCCAGCAGCACAATGGTCTTGTCCAGCGACTCAGACAGCTTGCGCGTGGTCTCCGGGTTGCAGTCGATCAGCTTGACCTGGTAGCGACTTTCAATGGACTCGGCCAGGCGCAGGCCGATATTGCCGCCGCCGGCGATCATGACCCGCTTGACCGACTTCTCCAGGTTGCGCAATTCGCTGGTGACCGCGCGGATATGCTTGCGCGCGGCGAGAAAAAACACCTCGTCGTCAGCCTCGATTACGCTGTCACCGGCGGGAAGAATGGCACTGCCGCGCCGGAATATCGCTGCAACGCGCGCCTCGACGCCCGGCATATGCTGACGCAGCTCCTTCAACTCCTGGCCCACCAGCGGACCACCGCGCACCGCGCGGACCGCCACC
>JALSRZ010000187.1 GCA_026984515.1 Thiohalobacter sp.
TGTGATAAGCGGCGTTCGCGACCGAGGGCCGCGCAGGCATAGTCGACACGATGTCGAGCAGCCCGACCGAGTGAACGCCGCTTAGCGCGCGGCATGACGCCGCCGCAGCAGGAAGTCGGTGAGAAATCCGGGTTAGCCCCTATTTGACGGCGGACGCCACCCAGGTGGTACCGCGCAAGCGTAATACGCCGTCCTCTTTCAATGCGTCCGCGGAAGTAATGACGTCATCGATAAACCAGCTGCGCGTGGCGCTGTCCATCTGCTTGACGAACTGCATGACCGGCGCGGCCATATCCGACATCGCTTCCCAGTACGCACGCCCGCTGTCCAGTTCGATGAAGTCGATTTCCATCTCCTGTAATTCGACATCCCGGAAACCGGCCGCCTCGATCACGCTGCGCAGGCGTTCCGGGTCGGCAAAGGCAAACAGGCCGGGCGTACCCGGCGGCGGTTTCGGCAACTCCATGTACTTGCCCAGCGTCTGGGTGAGCAGGCTGATAAAAGGGTTCTTTTCGGGAGCGGACCAGCAGGCGATCGATATCCGTGCACCCGCTTTCATGAGCCTGTGCACGCGGGCCAGGCAGGTACCGGGTTCCGGCATGAACATCAGCCCCCAGCGTATGGTAACTGCATCGAAACGCTCCGCCGTGAACTGCAGCGTCTCTCCGTCATTGCAAAGAAACTCGATATTGTCGAGACCAGCCTGCTGCGCCTTGTCGCGCGCAAAGACCAGCATTTCCTCGACCAGGTCGGTTCCGATCACGCTGCCGCTGTCACCGACCAGGCGGGCGGCGGAAATAGCGGGCTCGCCGGTACCGGAGGCAATATCGAGCACCTGGTGCCCTTCCCGGATACCGGCCCGTGCCAGCATCCATTCACTGACCGGCGCGCCGCCCCTGCGTAACAGTTCGTCGCGACGGTGCCAGCCGGCTGCCACGGACATCCAGTTGTCGTGCTCGCGCGCCTTGAACGCTTCGGCTTCTGCTGATGACATGATGTCTGCTCCTTCCTGGTTACAGTAGATGGTAAGCGGAAACTTCTGCCCGGATCGTCAGGCGGTCACCCGACACGGATTCCGGCGCAGGCCGGAATGACGAATGCAAACCCGCTCAAAGTGTACCCTGGCCGGTTTCCAGTGCCGGATCGGTCAGGGCCTCCTGCACGTGCTCCCTGGCGGCGCTGTAACTGAATTCGCCGGTAAATCCGCGTTTGCGAAAATCGATGTGTACACAGTCCGGTACAAAACGTCCCTTGTCCAGCGCCAGCGGAAAATTTTCCGGTTCTGCACCGCCATCGATCAGCTTCAGACTGCAGATCGCGTAGCGCACCACGTTGAAGGCCAGCCCCAGCCGGTCGGTCACCGGCACCACTTCGTCGGCCACTTCCAGTGGGTCCCGGAACCAGACACGCTTGGCCAGCATGCAACCGAATATCAGATGGACAACGGCGACCAGGGGTTTATCCCGTCGCCGCAGTGCTTTTTCGGCACGGCGACTGATTTCCACGCTGACTTCCCGGCCGAACAGGATGATGGAATGCTGCATGCGATGCCCCCCCTTAGATTCGCTGGCCTGATACTGACACGTCAGGTGACGACTGAAAAAGGTTAGAATATTCAGATAAGGTTGATAATAGCGCTAATTGGCATAGACTATATTCCTGTTACGAATAAAAGGAGCCCGCAGTGGACACCTTTGCCTCGATGACCATCTTCCGCCGCGTGGTGGAAGCAGGCAGTTTCTCCGCCGTGGCGCGCGAAACCGGCCTTTCCCAGCCCACCATCAGCAAGCACGTCATCGCCCTCGAGGAACGGCTCGGCACCCGGCTGCTCAACCGCAGCACCCGGCAACTCAACCTGACCGAGGCCGGCAAGGAACACTACGAATACTGCACCCGCATCCTCGACGAGCTGGCCGAGGCCGAAGCCAGTGTCGGTCGCGGCCAGTCAGAGACCGCGGGCACCCTGCGCATCAGCATGCCGATCGCCTTCGGCCGCCTGCAGGTGCTGCCCCACCTGTGGCAGTTCATGGCCGCCTACCCTGAACTCAAACTGGACCTGATCCTGGACGACCACAACACCGATCTCGTCAAGGACGGCATCGACCTGGTGATCCGCATGGGTCCGATGGCGGATTCCAGCCTGATCGCCAAACCGATCGGCACCTGTGCACGCGTTACCGTGGCCAGTCCCGGGTACATCGCCCGGCACGGCGCGCCCGCCACCCTGGGCGACCTGAAAACCCACGAGTGCCTGGTGTTCACCCTGCTGGCGACGCGCAACATCTGGCATTTCACCGGCAGAAAGGGCGATGAAAATGTGCGGGTCAAGGGCCGCTTCAGCACCAACAGCCCCGATGCCGTGCGCGAGGCCGTGCTGGCCGGTATGGGCATCGCCGTGGTGCCGCTGTGGCTGATCGATGGTTGCCTGGAAGACGGCCGCCTGCAGACCGTGCTGGATGACTATATCCCCATCCCCATGGCGGTGCATGCCGCCTACCTGGACCGGCGCTTCGTGGCAAAGAAAGTGCGTTACTTTATAGACCACCTGCGCAACACACTGGAATCATCCGCTGGCAGCGGCAACAGCCCGGCAGAAACCGCTACTCGATAAAATCCAGCGTTTCCTGGATACGTTCGACACCGGCGCGTGCGCAGGCCTCGTCCTTGTCGCCACCGGGCGCCCCGCTCACCCCGACCGCACCCAGCAGACTGCCCGCTGCGCGTATGGGCACCGCACCGGCCAGCACCAGGACGTCGCCGAGTTCGTTCAGCTCGGCGCGGATATCCGCCCGGTTGCGGCTCAGGGCCGAGGTGCTGGTTCCCGCAAGAATCGCTGCATTGGCCTTGCGCTGTGCCAGTTCCGTATTGAACCGGCTGGCAAACACGTCACGCATGACCACCTGCGGTACTCCACTCCGGTCCACTACCACCACGCTCACCTGGTAACCCGAATCCGCGCAGGACTCCACCGCGGCAGCCGCCACCTGGCTGGCCAGGCCCAGCGTCATCAGGCGACTATCAAGCACATCATTTTCCGCCCGCACCTGGCCCGTCAGAAGCGGCAGCAAACAGGCCACGCGAACTGATGTCGATATCCATTGCATTGCGCTTCTCCTTTTACACACCGGCAAGTTCATTGTGTTGCGAACGGATCAGGCGTTCCTTGGCCGGACGCTTCAGTTTCTTGATAGCCGCCTCGCGCCGGCTGGCACTGCTGCGGTCATGGCCGGATTCCAGGTACACCAGCTGTTCGGGTTGCCGCCCGCGGAAATATTTGGCGCCCCGTTGTTCGGCGTGCTGTAGCAGGCGTCGATCGACGTCGTTGCTGATACCCGTATACAGGGACGCATCGCTGCACAGGATTATATACACCTGCCAGTTCATTCCGCGGCAACCAGCGCCGTGCCGCAGGCGCGACAGTGATAACGGGCCTGCCCGCGCTGGATACGGTTGTGCCGGACACTGCTGAGCTGGTGGCTGGTGCAGTCGCAACGGTACGGAAAGCGCTGCTGGCGGCGCACCGGGACTCCCTCGAGGTCGTAACGTGCGGTGGCGCGTGGCTCGGCACCGAGCGCCCGCATGATCGCCTGCCATTCCACCCCGTGGGGACGGATGTTGCGCAAGCCGTACAGGCGGTCACTGATACAGTGCGCCACTTCATGTGGCACGGTGATCGCCAGGCTGTTATCGAAGTACTTCGCAAACAGGTAGGGATTGTAACGGATAAGCTTCTCACCGCGCCCCGACCGATACATGCCCGCAGCACGCCCGCCCAGGTCGAAACGGACCGGCAGTGCCCGGAATTCCAGCTGGAACCGTTCGCAGGCACGGCGCAGGCAGTCCAGGGTTGCTTCCCGCACCTGTGCCTGTTGCCCTGCACTGATCGGTTCAATCATCACTGCGTGCGCTGGCTCCCTGCGGCGCGACAGCTGGTGAAAAAAGTCCGGTCCTGCCCGGCCTGCTGACACTGGCCACTGGCCGGGGTCATATAGTTCGGGCTGGCATTCGCTGCGCGTTCTCGCTGTTCCGTATCGAGGAGCTGCAGCGCCGGGCCGCACGCCTCTGCATCGCTGCACGCCCGGCCGACACCGCATACCCGCCGTACCAGCTTTTCACAGGGGGAATAACCGACAATCGGCGCACCCGCCCACTGGTCGGCCTCGGCGGCCGGCGGTTTTTTGGGCAGTTCACGGGCACGCAGGATATCCTGGTTAGGAACCGCCGTGCCGGAACGAATGGTCAGCGTGGAGCCGTCTTCCAGCTGGTGCACACCGTCCCATAGCGGGGTCTCCATGCCGTTCCTGCGCAGCGTGGCGCGGTTGGTATCCGGATCGACCGTGACGGTACCGCCCCCCTTCAGAGGCGCCGACCACTGCGCCGCCTGTAAGCTAGTGGCGAAAACCAGCAGCAGCACTGCGCTGAAAATCCGTGCGAAGGGAAAACGATTGTTTGTTGACATACCCTGACAACTCCAAGATATTCAGGTGCCCAGTGTAGCAAGCCTGCCGGACAGAAGGTATACACCATGTATTTCGTGGATATTCGTACAGAAAGCGTTCAGCACGCGGATCCCGGGTTGTCGCAGACCGCGCAGCGCTGACGCCGATACCCGGTTTACGCCCATGGGACGCTACCGCCCGCCAGCCCCGAAACCCTCCCTCTACATCACCGCCGAGGGACACCAGCGTTTGCAGGATGAACTGAACAGCCGCTGGAAACGGCGCGCCCTGGTCACCCGCGCACTGTCCGCAGCAGCTGCCGAAGGCGACCGCTCCGAAAACGCCGAATACATCTACCGTAAAAAAGAATTGCGCGAAATCGACCGCCGTATCCGCTACCTGCAAAAACGCCTGCCGGAACTCAAGGTGGTATCGGAACCACCGGGCGACCGCAACCGCGTCTTCTTTGGTGCCCGGGTCACACTGGAAAACGAGACCGGTGAAAAAGTCAGCTACCGCATCGTCGGACCGGATGAATTCGACACCGCCAAAGGCTGGATCAGCATGGACTCGCCGATGGCGAAGGCCCTGATGAAAAAGACGCTGGATGACGAAGTGATACTGCGACTCGGAGAACGGGAGACGACTTTTGTCGTGCTGGAGATCCGGTACTGATGGCAGGCCGCTGCAGCTCCCCTTACAGGACCTGGCTCAGGAAACTTTTTTGTCCACCGGCGGCGACCCGGCCTGCCGGTGACCACGCTGCAACGCCTGACCGGCAGCCCGTGCGGCATGATTTTCCGCCCGTCTGCGCTGGTGAAAGGACTCGATCAGTTCGCGGTTGATCTTCGCGAAATAGATATCCTCCGCCGCCTTTTCCGCCAGCCTGAGTTGCTTGATAAAATCACTCACGATCGGCCTCGTCCGGAAGGACTCGATATCAGAATACACTAATATTCTAGCACACTCAGGGCAGTGAATCTGTATTTTCAGAACACTTCAGTGCGGCATCGTGTCGCAGCAATACGTACAGCAAAAAAATGGCGGTCCGAAGACCGCCATGCATTGGGGGAGCTGCAATGCCCAACACCGAGCGCTGCTGTCCCGTTACCCCGCCAGCAACGTGACTGAAACATAAGCGGCAGGTACGTTTTGAGCCAGGTCGGGCAAGCCGGAATCGAAGAGGTAGAGGTGTGATGTAGGGAGCAAAATTTCAGCATTGCAGCCAATGCTTGTTCAATGGCCAGAGTCGAGCGATTCAAAACCGTGGTGCTCGATTTCCATGAAATCGACAAAGTAGGACAGGCGTTCGCAGATGAAATATTCAGAGTCTTTGTGAATCGCCACCCTGAAGTGACTGTAACCCCGGTCCGGGCCAACATTGATGTGCGCCGCATGATTCGTAGAGCACGGGCAGTATAGAATGCATGCAGAGGCGGCTGACACCCCGCCCGGGATAATCAATACTCTCCCTGCACCCTGGTCGACCGGGACTTAAAAGGCCCCATGAGTGTGGCTTTTTTACAGCCGGGACCGTCTGCCACCTGGTTCTGCCGGAGAGAGGGCATGGCTTAAAGGTCTCCTTCCGGCCACAACTCGCCGCCCAACATTCCCAACATTCCCAACATTCCCAACATTCCCAACATTCCCAACATTCCCAACATTCCCGTCATTCCCGTCATTCCGGCGCATGCCGGAATCCAGAAAACTATCCCAACAAGTCAGAATACAAATCCTGCCACTGAGGATTCATAGCCTCAATAACATGG
>JALSRZ010000188.1 GCA_026984515.1 Thiohalobacter sp.
CAAGGCGAAAAGCGGCGAAAAAGCGCAGTTTACCGGTTGTAAATGAGCATTTTGAGCCGGTTTTCAACGCCGGATCGTGCCGCCAGAGGGTTTTTCAACAGCCTGCTAGGCTGCATTCGCAATGATGGGTGACAGGTTAACAGAATTTCCGGGAGTTGAGAGGTGGAAAAAATTGAAAGCATCAAGGAATCCGGCGGCTGGCTGAACCGCTACCGGCATGATTCGGACAGCTGTCACTGTCGCATGACCTTCTCGGTCTACCTGCCGCCACAGGCAGAGGAGCGCAAGGTGCCAACGCTGTACTGGCTGTCCGGTCTGACCTGTACGGATGATAATTTTCGCACCAAGGCCGGCGCCCAGCGCTACGCAGCCGAGCTGGGGATCGCGCTGGTCATCCCCGATACCAGTCCACGCGGTGAGCAGGTGCCCGATGCCGCGGACCGGTACGACCTGGGGCAGGGCGCCGGGTTCTATGTCAATGCAACACGGCAGCCCTGGTCGAAGCACTACCACATGTACGATTACGTGGTGCAGGAACTGCCGGCGCTGATCGAAGCGAACTTTCCGGTGGTCCCGGGCCTGAAATCCGTCTCCGGGCATTCCATGGGCGGTCACGGAGCGCTGATCTGTGCGTTGAAGAACCCGGGCGCCTATCAAAGCGTGTCGGCGTTTGCGCCGGCCTGTAACCCGATGCTGAGCAGCTGGGGCGAGGGCTGTTTCAGCGCCTACCTGGGGGATGACCGCAAGGACTGGGAAGCCTGGGATGCCACCTGCCTGGTGCAGGCCGGTGCCAGGGTGCCATCCCTCCTGGTCGATCAGGGTACGGCTGACGAGTTTCTCGCCGAACACCTGTTTCCGCAAAACCTGCAGGCAGCCTGCGAGGCGGCCGGAATCCCGCTCACCCTGCGCCTGCAGGAGGGTTACGACCACAGCTATCATTTTATCGCCAGCTTTATCGGTGAACACCTGGCCTGGCACGCTGACGCGTTGAACGCACCCGGGCAGGACGGTGAACGTTAAGCGTATACAGCGCAGACTCGTGTGGAGTGGCTGGATGCGCCTGGCGCATGCGTTGATCGGCCTGTCCGTGCTCGCACTGCTGGCGACCGGCTGGCTGATAAAGTGGTCGCCTTCCGTTGCGGAGTCGGCCAGCGACTGGCATGACCTGGCCGGTATCGGGTTGACGCTCGGCCTGCTGTTGCGAACAGGATTGCTCTTTACCGGTACCGGCCCCGCGCACTGGAGCGCACTGTTGCCGAGGCGGGCTGACCTGCACAAGATGGGTATGACCCTGCGTTTCTACGCTACCCTGGGCAGGTCGCCGTTGCCGAAATGGTATGCGCACAATCCGCTGTGGGCGCCGGTGTATCTTTTAATGTTGTTCATCCTGGTTCTGCAGGCGCTGACCGGACTGTTCATGGAAAGCTGGCCGGTGGCGGGTGGGTTTTACCTGCCGTCGGTACACGCTTTCTGGGCGCCGCTTATCCTGGGCTTTAGCGGTGTACACATTCTCACGGTGCTGCTGCACGATGCAAAGGGAACTGCGTCGGATGTTTCGGCAATGATTAACGGCCACCGTATCTTCACGGTCGAAGAGGTCGATGTACCAGGCACCGCCAGCATTCACACCGTTTCGCTGGAGCAGATTGGAAAACCGGGCAAGTAGCCAGTCAGGTACTGAAAAAACCGAAAAACGCCGTAAACAGCACGCTGGCCATGGTCAGGCCGGCCAGCATGACCGGCAGGCCCTTGCGCAGCCAGATGGCCGGCGAGATGCGTGCACCGTCGATGTCGCATTTTTCTGATTCAGCCACGCAGATGACATTGGCGGTTGCACCGATATGCGAGCCGTTGCCCCCCAGACCGACCCCCAGTGCCAGTGCCCACCACAGCGGGGTTACGTTTACGCCGCTGTGTTCGAGGTCCAGCACGATCGGGATCATGGTGATGGTAAAAGGGATATTATCCAGCACTGCACTGAGCAGGCCGGCGGCCCACATGAGTATCAGGCAGGTGATCAGCAGTTTTTGAGGATCGCCGGCAAAGCCCGCCAGTCCCTGGCCAATGTATTCCAGCAGACCGGAGTTCTGTACCCCGCCAACAATGATGAACAGGGCCGCAAAAAACAGCAGCACCGGCCACTCCAGTTCCGCCAGGAAAACATTGGGGTCCGGACGGACCAGCGTGAATGCCAGCGCCACCCCGATAAAGGTGACATAGGCCGGGTAGAAGTGCAGGTAGTGATGCACCAGGAACAGCGCAATAACGGTGCCCAGCGCCAGCAGCGACCGGTGCAGGGTTTTCGGGTCGTTGATCGCCTTGTTTTCATCCAGGTCGATCCGGCCGGTGAATCCCGGGGGCGGTACCAGCTGCTTGCGGAACTGCCATAGCAGCAGCAGCACCGTACTCACCCATATCACGGACACGATGGGCAGCATGTGGACCAGGAAGCGGTTGAAGTCGATGCCGGCCGCGCTGCCGATCATGATGTTGGGCGGGTCGCCCACCAGTGTGGCGATACCCCCGATATTGGAGGTGATAGCCTCGGCCATCAGGTAGGGCAGGGGTGAGAGTTTCAGCAGGCGGCAGATCAGCACGGTGAGCGGTGCAAAAATGATGACCGTGGTGACATTGTCCAGCAGCATGCTGGTCAGGCTGACGGCCAGGGTAAGGTAGACCAGCAACCTGCGCGGACTGCGTGCCGCGGTCTTGGCGACGCGAATGGCGACGTACTCGAAACCGCCGGTAGGCTTGATAATGGCAACCAGGATCATCATGCCGGTCAGCAGGAACATGGTGTTGGCGTCGATGGCCTGCACCGCCTGTGCCTGGGTATAAAAGTCGTGCCAGGTTCCGATACCCACCATGACTACTGCGCCGATGACCGCGGCATTGGTGCGGTGGCAGGCTTCGGTGAATACCAGGATATAGGCGCCAATCAGCACAATGGCGGATATCCCCATATTGGCTGTGAACTGTAGCGTGCCGTTATCCACGATCCAGTCCGATTTCCAGCATCCGTTTTGCTATGCCATCGATGGTAACCATGCCTTTGTAGGTTCCCTCGTCGATCACGAATACGTGGTTGGTGTCGTGTTTCTCCATGACCGCGATTAGCTTGACCACGTCGGCTTCGGAATCCACCACGGCGATTTCCTCCAGGACAAAGCGGTCTGCCGGCATGGCAAGTACCTGGCGGGTGTGTTTTTCGGGGCCGGTCAGACACCCCAGGTGATCGCCCAGCAGATCGGCGTAGGCAATCACGTAGTCCGGGATACAGACCTGTTGCAGGGTCTTGCGGATGGAAATGCAGCCGGTGATCTTGCCGTTGTGGTCGACAAACGGTAAACGCGGCACCCGGCAGCGGATGCATTCTGTGAATACTTCACCGACAGTCATTTCCGCCCTTGCCACGGCGGTGCTCACAATAATATTTTTCAGTTTCATGGCGGTTGTACCCCGGAGTTTTGCCTGTCACGGTTGCTGGTCGGCGTGACTGAACCGGTTCACGCCACTACTGCCACAATTATAGTATGACAGCGCTACTGTCCCGTTAACCCACCAACAACGTGAATGAAACCTAAGCGGCAGGTACGTTTCGAGTCAGATCGGGCACCCCGGACATGGAACCGGTATCACCCCGTCAGGACACGCAGAACCTGCCATCCCTGGCTGCTCGACTGCCGCATCCCTGCGGCATACGGTCCTGACCGGGTGATACCGGTCCCATGTCCTCACCTGCAGGCTCGCTCCAAAGTTACGGGACAGCAGAGAGTATGACGGATTTCCTCCCGGCTGTTGCAAACTGCCCAGGGTGAAGGCTAGGGCAAGTGAGCTGTCGCAACAATGACGCCGGTCAATCCGTTCAGAATCCGCGTCAGGGCAGAACTGAGTGATCCCGTGAGTACGGGTGCTGGTACCGGTTGGTCAAATGCCGGTCAGGCGCCGGATTGACGTGAGTCAATGGCAGTCGAACTAGTTTTTGACGTCTCTGGAAAAAGGCTAGATTCCTGACTATAGTCAGTAGCTGACCGGCGGTATTTTCCTTTTACGCCGGGCAGGGCTGAAGGAGGTGATGGGTGAACCTGCGTTGCCGTTTCCCGCCGGTGGTTGCCGGAGTCGTTATCGGGATCTCGATGTTGCTGACCTTCGTTACGGCCGGGCGCGGCATTGGTGTCAGTGGCACCATGACACGTCTTGTGGCCACCGTTCAGCACTGGATCTACCCTGAACTCACCGAGAAGAGTGCCTATTTCGGGCACTACTTCGCCCACGGCGCCCACCCACTGGATAACTACCTGAGCTACCTGATGGTAGGCCTGCTGGCCGGCGCGCTGGTGGGATCGCTGTCCTGTGGTGATTTTCGCCTGACGGTGCAACGCGGCCCGCGCATTTCGGCATCCTCGCGTCTGTTCCTGGCGCTGATCGGTGGCGCAATAACCGGTTTTGCGGCCCGTCTGGCACGTGGCTGCACCAGCGGCCAGGGGCTGGTCGGTGGCGCAGAGTTGTCGGTCGGTTCGTGGGCATTCCTGTTGTGTATCTTCATTGGAGGCTTTGGCACCGCCTGGTTTGTGAGAAAACAATGGATATAGTCGCCCCGCTGGTAAAAACCGGGCTTATATCCGAAGCACTCAATCAGTGGCTGGCGGTGCCCATCGGCTTCATTTTCGGCTTTGGCCTCTACCACGCCGGCTTTACCGACAGTCGCAAGATTGCACAGGCTTTCTATCTCAAGGATGTTGGCGTTCCGGTCGTCATGTTCTCGGCCATCGTCACCGGCATGCTGGGGTTGTGGATACTCAGCCTGGCCGGTTTTATCGATACGTCAAAAATGTACTACCTGCCCACGTACCTGACCCCCATGGCGATCGGTGGCGTGCTGTTCGGTATCGGTATGGCCATCGGCGGTTTTTGCCCCGGCACGGCGGCTGCGTCGATTGCGACGGGTCGCATCGATGCCATGGTCTTCGTGCTCGGTTTCCTCGGCGGCTCCATCCTGTTCGGGGATCTTTTCCCGGTCTGGGGTGATTTTTACAACAGTGACTACCACGGTGTGTACCGGCTGGATGAACTGTTTGGTGTAAACCTGGGCCTGGTGATTTTCTTTATCGTCATCGCAGCCGTTGGTGGCAGCCTGCTGATGCGCTGGGGCCAGCACCTGTTCTGGTCGACACCGCCGGATCAGACCATGCAGCCCGAACAGGTGCTGAAGTACGAAGCGCCGCTGGTCGGTGTGGCGCTGCTGATCGGGTTCGGTCTGGCTTTTGTTCCGAGCGCGTACTTCTTCGGCGGAAGCGGTGAAGCCGAGTACTACATTATTCCGAAACAGCAGGGCCCGGGTCCGGTGCGCAAGCGACAGCGCGGTCCGGCCGTCGTTGTGCCGCCGGCGACGGCACCGGCAGGGACAATGTTGCCGGCAGAAGGGGACGAGGGTTGTTGATGCGGCACTCTGAACGCTGCCGACGCAGGGTGATGTGCTCTTGAACCGTCGCGAGTTCATCAAGCTGTCCAGCCTGCTGGGTGCGGGTACAGTGGTATCGCCGTTGCTGCTGGGCGGTTGCAGCGCGCACCCGTTGCCCGGTGCCGGACAGGTCAGCAAGACCCCGACCTTCTGCGACATGTGCTTCTGGAAATGCGCCGGCTTCGTTTACCGGGAAAACGGCGAACCCTGGAAGATCCACGGCAACGATAACGACCTGCACAGCGAAGGTCGCCTGTGCACACGTGGCACGGCGGGGCTGGGTAATTACGAGGATCCCGACCGTCTGCAGAAACCACTGCTGCGCGTCACCGCTGCTGATGGACGGCAGACGTTCCGCGAGGCAAGCTGGGACGAGGCGCTGGGTTACATCACCGAGCGCATGAATTCAATCGCCGAACAGTACGGTGCGGACCGTTTTGCCATGCTGAACCACGGTTATGGGGCCCGTCATTTCAGCCACCTGATGCGCGCCTGGGGCTCCGGCAGCAGTGCCGAGCCGGCCTTTGCCCAGTGTCGCGGACCGCGTGATGTCGGTTTCAAACTGACCTTCGGCGAAGGCCTGGGCTCGCCGGAACGAACCGATATGGAACACTCGCGCTGTATTGTGCTGATCGGGTCGCACATTGGCGAAAATCTGCACAACGGCCAGGTGCAGACGCTGGCAAACGCGTGGCGGCGTAACGCGACGGTGATTACCGTCGATCCGCGCTTTTCGGTGCCCGCCGGCAAGTCGAAATACTGGCTGCCCATCAAGCCCGGCACGGACCTGGCGTTGCTGCTGGCGTGGATGCACGTGCTGATCGATGAAAAACTGTACGACAGCGATTATGTGCAGCGTTATACCACGGGGTTCGACCGGCTCAGGGAGCACGTTGCGCGTTATTCCCCGGAATGGGTGTATCTTGAAACCGGCATCCAGCCGGAGCTGATTCGCACCACGGCGCGTGAAATGGCGGCCAGTGCGCCGGCTACGCTGATTCACCCCGGGCGTCACACCGTCTGGTACGGTGATGACACGCAGCGTTCACGCGCCATCGCCATCCTTAACGCGTTGCTGGGGTCCTGGGGTCGCAAGGGTGGTTTGTACATACAGGAAAAGGTCAGGCTGGCGAAGTTTCCGCTGCCGGCCTACCCCAAACCGAAGAGTACCTTCAAAGCCGCTCACGGGGCGCGTTATCCTTTCGCCTACAAGGGCGTCAGCAATGCCATTATCGAGGCATCGATCGGCGACGATGCCCATTACAAGGGCCTGCTGGTCTACGGGACCAACCTGCCGATGACTATCCCGGGAATCCGGCCACAGCTCAGGGCGGCCATGGACTCACTGGAGCTGGTGGTGGTGGTAGATACCATGCCCTCGGAGATTACCGGCTATGCGGATGTGGTGTTGCCGGAATGCACCTACCTGGAACGCTACGATGACCTGCGTAATTCCGGCGAGCGCCACCCGTCGCTGGCGCTGCGCATGCCGGTATTCGAGCCGCGCCACGAGTCGAAGCCGGGCTGGTGGATGGCGCGCGAGCTGGGACACCGCCTGGGGCTGGAAAAGTATTTCCCCTGGGAGGACTATTCCGAAGTGCTCGACTGGCAGCTCAAACAGGTCGGCTCGTCCCTGCAGGAAATGCAGAACATCGGCGTAAAGAATTTTCCGCGCACCCGCCCCCGGTATTTTGTCGAAGGCCAGCCGGTGCAGTTCCGGACCCCCAGTGGCAAGATCGAGCTTTACTCGCAGCAGCTGGCTGACCAGGGCTTTGACCCGATGCCCGAGTACACCCGCCCGGAGCAACCGCCGCAAGGTTACTACCACCTGAATTACGGTCGCATGCCGGCGCATACCTTCGGCAAGACCACCAACAACGCCCTGCTGTTCCAGCTGGCGCCTGAAAATACCCTGTGGGTCAATCCGCTGGTGGCCTCTGCACAGGGTATCGAAAACGGCGAATACGTTCGCCTCGCCAACCCGGACGGGATCGTCAGCAATCGTATCCGGGTGCGGGTTACCGAGCGTATCCGCCCGGATTCGGTGTTCATGGCGCACGGTTTCGGTCATCGTTCGCGCCGTCTGCGATTGACGCATGATGCCGGTGCCGACGATTCCGAATTGATGACCAACGTCAAGGTCGATCCGATCATGGGCGGCACCGGGATGCGCGGCAACTTTGTCACGATCGTACGGGAGAACGCCTGACATGGCCCGCTACGCGATGGTGATCGATACCCTGCTGTGCATCGGCTGCGGTGACTGCGTGGTGGCCTGCAAGACCGAGAACAAGGTGCCGGAGGGACTCAACCGCGACTGGGTGGTGGAAGCCACCCGGGGTACCTACCCGAACCTGACCACCGAGTTCCGCTCGGAACGCTGTAACCACTGTTCACATGCGACCTGTGTCTACATGTGTCCGACCGGTGCCAGCCACCACTGGAAGGATACCAATATCGTGCTGGTCGATCCCAACAAGTGTACCGGCTGCAAGGCCTGTATCGCGGCCTGCCCGTACGATGCGCGCCTCATCATGCATCCCGGTGGCTATATCGATAAATGCACGTTCTGTCATCACCGCGTGGAGAAGGGGCTGGACCCGGCCTGTGTCTCGACCTGTCCAACACACTGCATGTACTTCGGGCTGCTGGACGATCCTTCCAGCGAGGTCAGCGAACTGTTGCGCACGCGTAACTACAAGGTGCTGGCTCCTGAGACCGGCAACCAGCCCAACGTCTACTACCTGACCTGAGGACGCAGCACCATGCTTGAGGAAATCCTGGTAACCGCACGCAGCAACCCGCACGTCGACCCGGTGATGGACGTGTGGGGCTGGGAGATATCGGTGTACCTGTTCATGGGTGGTTTGAGCGCCGGCATCATGTTTTTTTCCGCGCTCATGCTGCTGATGAAAAAAGACCGGGAGACACCCTTCGCAGTCAACGGTCTGGCCCTGCTGGGCCTGGTGGTGCTGTCGCTGGGCATGACGACGCTGTTCCTGGACCTGTCGCACAAGCTTTTTGTCTGGCGCTTCTATACCACCTTCGAGCCGACCTCGCCCATGTCCTGGGGTGCCTGGATACTGATCCTGTTCTACCCGGTCGCTGTTCTGCAGGTCCTGTCGACCTTCAGGACAGGCTACCCGTTTTTCGCCGGGCTGGTGGATTCCCTGCCACTGGTGACGAAGATCTTCGACCTGGCAGAACGTTACCGGCGCCTGATTGCCTGGCTGGCGATTCCCATTGCGGTCGGACTGGGGATCTATACCGGTATTCTGCTCAGTGCGTTCAGTGCGCGACCGTTCTGGAACACCGGGCTGCTGGGGCCGCTGTTCCTGGTGTCGGGGCTTTCCACCGGGGCGGCGCTGACGGCGCTGATTGCGCGTCAACACGCAGAAAAAAGGCTGTTTACCCTGATCGATGCCGGCCTCATCGTGGCCGAGTTGCTGATTGTTGCGCTGTTGCTGATCAACCTGGCAACCGGCTCCAGGCCACAGCTCGAAGCGGCGTCGATGCTGCTGGGCGGATCCTATGCCGGCTGGTTCTGGGGTGTGTTCATTACGCTCGGTCTGCTGATTCCCTTGCTGCTCGAGTATTTCGAGACCCGCGGTGCACTGCGTAACCTGGCCATGCTGGCGCCGGTGCTGGTGCTGATCGGTGGCTACGTGCTGCGGGTGATTGCCGTGGACCTGGGGCAGGAAACCACCTGGATCGACTACCCGTCCGAATTCAATACACAACTGCTGGAGCGTCTGCATTGATCGCCTGCAGACAGATAGACGGCGAATGCATAAGGGTATGCCCATGAAAATGACAGTTCAGGCAACGTTATGGCTGGCAGCCGCGGTGCTGCTGAGCGCCTGTGGAGACGATGATCGCCAGGATGCCAGGGTGGAAGGGTCGCTCGAACAGCTTGCGCGGATCGTGGCACAAAAGCAGGACCGGGTCGCCGTCGATGACCTGGCGCGCTGGATCATCGAGGGACGCAAGGACTTTGTGCTCATCGATATTCGCTCCGCCGACGATTTTGCAGCGGGCCATATCGACAGTGCGGAGCATATTCCGCTGACCGAGCTGGTGTCTTCGCAGCACGAGCCTGCATTACCCAAAGACCGCAAACTGGTGCTCTATTCACAGGGCTCGGAACTTGCGGCCCAGGCCGTGGTCCTGTTGCGTCTGTCGGGTTACGATGCAAACCTGCTGCTCGGCGGCTACAATTTCTGGAGCCAGCACGTGCTGAACCCGGATATACACCCGACCCGGGCAGACGGGGAGTATCCCCGTGTTCCGGAGCAGCAGGCCATTGCCTGTTACTTCGTCGGGGGTAATGCTGTAGCACAGGCTCCGGCACCTGCGCCCGGGTTGCCTGCCTTTGTTCCACCGGTATCCCGGCCGGTTGTGGCTCCCCCGCCTTCTGCTGATGATGAGGGTTGCTGAGACCGGTTGCAGATGTGAGCAGCCGGTTCCCTTCTATGGGAACTGTGCTGTGCCGGACTTGTGCATTGCGGGCAGCGGTGCAGAAAGAATGCGTTCGATCTCCCGGTCGGAGAAGGGCCGGATGCTTGCCGCGCCATCTGGCGTTTTGCCGGGGCGGGTCCAGGCATCAGCTGCCAGCCCGTCTTCAAGCAGCTCCAGGTCGGGATGGAAGCTTACCCCGTGGCGGTCTTGCTGCAACAACCCCTGCCCCAGTCCCAGTGCGGTTGAAGATCGATGGCAGGACTCGCAGCTGCGTGCCGCGGTCGTGGTGTGCGGTTCGATGGCGGCAAATTGCCGCACAAATCGCGGTTCCGGCCAGTCCGGGTGTTCCACGGTCATGATCATGCCAGGCACCACCGGAACCACCTGGTTGTTCTGTGTAATACCCAGTGGCGGAAGCTCATTCCGCACCCTGCTACGCTGCCCGATCCAGCGCCCCCTGGTGGTAGTCCCTGCCACATGGTCAAACTGCTGACCTGACGGGTCATACTCAAGGTGGCAGCCGTAACACTGCGGTGCCCAACCGGCGTGACAGGCCGAGCAGTTCAGGCGGCCGTGCTGTGCCGCCAGTGGATGACTGCTTTCACGGTAGGTCGGGATACGTAAACGACCCTGGCCGTCCTTGCGGTGCAGCCAGGCTTCCGTGCCGCGCAGTTCGATATTCCATAGCGGTGTCCCGCTGGCAGTCACTGGAAAATGTGTATCGGCGTCAGCAGGGAAGGGGACGCGTGGCAACAGTTTCCGATACCGGTCCGGCCATTGCGCCAGGCGGATGGTGCGTGTGATGTGGTGGCAGTCATTGCAGGCGATGTCCACAGCCTGACGCTGCCGGGTGACGGAAGGGTCGGCGCCGATACCCATCAGGTCCTTTTCGGTGTGGCAGTCGATGCAGCCCATGCCGGCCGCGTGGTGCAGGTCGTCGGCACGGAACTCGACCCGGCGGCCGTCGTCCAGCCGGCCGCTCTCGGCGTTCATCGGCGCTGTGTCGACTTCCGCCAGGCCGGCATAATTCAGCGAGATGCGGCTGGAGCGTGAGTGACAGCCGAAACAGCGGCCGTCGCTGACCCGTGCCGTCAGGGCCGGGTGGCCCGTCTGCGGGTAGTCGTTGAGGTGACAGGCCAGGCAACCGCCGCCGCGATCGCGGGTGGTATCCAGCCGGTGTGCGGTTTTCTTCCTGCCCAGGTGACAGCCGGCACAGCGTTTTCGCAGCAGGCTGTCGGCGGGTGAATCGGTGAGGGTTGCCAGGTCGTCGTGAGCGGGTCGGTTGACCGGCTCACCGAATGCCTGTCGCGTGCTGCGCACCATGCCCCTGCCGGTATGCATGAGGCTGTGCCTGACGCTGTCCACCTGGACTGTGTGGCAGCTACCGCAGACCTGCGCTGCATTGTCCATATTGCCGGGAAAGGCAATCAGACCGTCATGGGCATCGGTTTTCAATGCGGCAGTCGCGTCGCCGCCATGGCATTGTGTGCAGTTCCGCGCAAGTATCGCGTGCGCTGTGGAAAATCCCTGCTGCCGGCTGGCGTGACAGTGAGTGCAGCTTTGCCCGGCCTGGACGGTGCGTCCCGGCGTGAGCAAGATGCAGATAAACAGCAGAATCACTTTTAACAGAGCTTTGTTAATATTCACTCCACGGCAAAGAGGCATGGACCTGAGTTACCTGTGCAGGACTGGACAGAGATTATGGCATACAAATATACCTTTACACCTGGACTGTCGTCGGTGGATCGCGCCGGGGTCCTCTTCTATCCGGAACTGTTCCGTCATGCGCACGACGCCTATGAGGCTTTCATGGCACAACTGGGGCAAGGTCTGCCGGGGATATTTGCGGCCGGTGACCTGCATATTCCCGTGGTACACGTGGAGGGTGATTATCTGCTTCCGTTGATGCACGGTGAACCGGTCACAGTGAGCGTTTCGCCGGATAGCGTGGGGGATACGTCGTTTACTGTTGACTGTGTATTCACCGATAGCCAGGGTCATACGGCGGCAAAGGTGCGCAGCGTGCATGTCTGTATCGACCCGGTCAGCAGGAAACCAACGGCAGTTCCGGCCACATTACGGGAGAGACTTGCAGCCTGCTGATGGCTGCTCCTGCTGGTGTGACCAGAACGTCTGGTGCCTGGCCACACTGTCTTGCCGGTCTATCACAATTTCGATCAGGCTGCTGCCTGGTGCCACCAGCGCTGCACTGAAAGCCTGTTCAAAGTCGTCAACAGCCGTAACCTGGTGAAAGGCCAGGCGGTAGAGAGCCGCTATGGCAGCCATGTCCAGGCCGGTGTCGGTCAGCCAGTAATCCTCGAACTGTGCCAGTTCCGACTGTGGCAGATAGCTGAAGATGGCGCCGCCACCGTTGTTGAAAACCACCAGTATGACCTTGACGTTGCGTGCGGCCAGCAGACTGTTCATGTCGTGGTACAACGCCAGGTCGCCCAGCACACCGATCGCCGTATGCTCATCGGCTGCAGCCATGCCGAGTACGGTAGAGACATTGCCATCGATGCCGCTGGCGCCACGGTTGGCGTGCAGGGTGAGTGCCTTGCGATAGTGGCCGAGAAAGCTGTCGCAGTCGCGGATCACCATGGAGTTGCCGGCAAACAGCCGGCTGCCGGCGGGTGCCTGCCGGATCAGTTGCGCCAGGATATTCGCTTCCAGTGGCAGGGATGATGATTTCCTGAACAGGCGATCGACACGCTGTTCCGCCTGTCTGAAGGCGCCTGACCATTCGGGCTGTGCCGCCTGCAGCGGGCTATCATTCAAGGCCTGCAGCAAGGGCAGGGTATCAACATGCAGGATCCGACGGCTGCTGCGTGCCGGGTCCGGCCAGTCACCGACTGGGCTTACTCGTATCGGTAAACTGATTTGCGCGTGCTCGTCGAGGTAGTTTTGCAGGGTTTTTGATACCGGTGTTGCGCCCAGTTGCAGCACCCATTCCGGTGCGTGCGCGGCACTGAATACCCCGTCGCGCAGAAATGTGTCATAACGGCAGACCAGCTGTGTGGCATCGCCTGTTTCGAAGCGCAACCCGGATAGCGGGTCGGCGAGTAAAGGGCAATCGAGTTTTTCGCTGAGTTGGTACAACGCCCGTGCTTCATCCCGGCTGAAGGGTGTGGCACCGGCGACCATAATCCCCGGCCGGCCCGATAGTTGTTCCGCCAGTCGCTGAACCTGCACAGCAGTGGGTATGCACTGCGGGTAGTCGATCTGGACTGCAGTATCAGGGAAGGTCTGACGAATTCGGTTTTCATCATTCCGGGCTTCCCTGGCCGGTAGCGGCGCAGTCAGCCCCGATTCCGGCAGCAAAGGTTCACGGAATGAGAGATTAATATGCACCGGTCCCGGCAATGGCCAGCGGCTTAGATCGACGGCCTGTGCAGTGATCGATGCAGCGCTGTTCAGCAGGACGTCATTGCCGTCATGGACGTCCATGCTGAAAAATCCCCGTGCAAATGTACCAAACAGGCGTGTCTGGTCGACCGCCTGGTTGGCGCCGCAGGCGTGCAGTTCGGGTGGGCGGTCAGCGCTCAACAGCAGCAGCGGCCAGTGCGCGCTGGCGGCCTCGATCACAGCAGGATACCAGTGTGCCGGTGCGCTGCCGGAGGTGGCCAGCACGGCGGCGGGTGCCGCGCCGGCCCTGCCCAGGCCCAGGGCAAAAAAAGCAGCGCTGCGTTCATCGGGTATCACGTGCAGCCGCAGGTCTTCACATTGCAGGGCGGCGAGTACCAGTGGTGTGGAACGTGAGCCCGGTGAGATTACCAGGTGGCGCACACCCGCATCGACCAGGGAGCGCACGACTTGCTGTGACCAGCGCAGGTTGGTATCGCCGGGCTTCATGATGCCTGGTCGGTGTCCGGACGGGGTGTGGATGATTGTTGCGCCGTGGAGCCGCTGGCCTGCAGCGCGCTGACCATGGTTTGCAGTTTCCACCCGGTTTCGAGGAATTCCTGTTGCGGGTCGGAACCGGCGACAATGCCGGCGCCGGCATACAGCATCGCCTGGTGCTGGCCGAGTACTGCACAGCGCAGGATGACGGCCAGTTCGCCGTTTCCGTCGGCATCCAGCCAGCCGAGTGCACCGGTATACCAGCCGCGCTGCTGTTCACCGTGCTCGCGTAACCAGTCGAGTGCGGCGCTGCGGGGCAGGCCGCCAGTGGCCGCAGTGGGGTGCAGTTGCGCAGCCAGTTGCAGCACTGATGTGCCGGTAGCGGTCTGGCCGCTGATCAGACTGTGGAGGTGTTGTACGGACGGCAGTTTGAGCACGGAGGGCTGTTGCGGATAGACCAGGCCACGGCAATACGGTTGCAGCTGCCGGACAATGTCGTCGACCACCAGGCGATGTTCGTGCAGGGTTTTGCCGCTATGCACCAGTGCATCGGCCAGCTGCCGGTCCCGCTGCGGGTCGCCGCTGCGTTCGCTGCTACCACCCACGGCGTCGACCCGCAGGCGTTGTCGCTGCAGTGTGAGCAGGTTTTCCGGTGACACACCCACCAGCGTCTGTCCGCCCTGGCGCAAGGCAAACAGCGTACAGTGAGGGTAACGCGGCGCCAGCCAGGCCAGGGTGTTGCGCAGGCGGAAGCCGGCCGGCAGTTCGAGCGGCAGGCGGCGGCTCAGAACGATCTTGCTCAGGTATCCGCGGTCGATAGCGGCCAGTGCCTGTCGGACGCGCTCGATCCAGTCTTCATGGTCGACCGGAACGGAGATTGGCTGCGGGTGCCCGTTGCGGTGGTTGCCGGGCCTGTCTTCGGCCGGCGTACCCAGCAGGCGCCGCAGGCGATACAGCCAGTTGTCGATCAGCGTCGAGGGATCGCACGCGCTACCGGTACGGCAGGAAACCACCAGGCGACTGCTGCCGGCATGTTGTTCCAGCAGTACCTCGGGGATGAACAGCAGGCTGTTGGCCAGTCCTGCCGGGGTGTGGGTATCGCAGGCGTCTGCGGCAAAGCCGCAGAACAGCGCGTTGATCGTGCCGGTGCGGTCAGGATCGAGCACGCGCCAGTGTTTCTGCAGCGTTTTACGGGCCTGTTCAAGTTGTTCGAAGCGTTCGCTGCCGGCGGGTGCGGCGAGCGGGATGCGGCCGGCGCCCAGGCGGTGGTGCTGCTGTGAGGGCTGGCTCCAGTACAGGCAGTCGCTGCAGTTGTCAACGGCGTCAGTGGATAGCTGCAGGGGTATGGCAAGGCAGATACTGAGCAGGCCATCGCCGGCGGTCAGCGCGGGATCGGCCAGCAGGTTGTGCAGGCGTTGGTCGAGTTCGCGCAACAGCAGTTCAAATGGCATTCGGCACGGCACTATGGACGTTCATGTGAAGCATGCAGTGTAGCACGGCCTTTTGCACTGCACAGCGAACCGCAGGTTTGCGCCGGGACGGCCACTGCGTACAATGCCGGTGGTATCGAAGCGGAGAATCGGCATGCAGTGGTCAACCGTCCCTGAACAGGACTTCCAGGATATCCTGTACCAGCACGCAGAAGGCATCGCCAAAATCACCATCAACCGCCCGGAGGTGCATAATGCCTTTCGTCCCGAGACGGTCAATGAGCTGATCCGGGCGTTTACCCATGCGCACCTCGCTACCGACATTGGTGCCATTATCCTGACCGGTGCCGGTGACGCCGCGTTTTGTTCCGGCGGTGATCAGCGGGTGCGTGGCGAGCAGGGCGGCTACCGTGACAGCACAGGCACCCAGCACCTCAATGTCCTCGACCTGCAGATGCAGATCCGGCGCCTGCCGAAACCGGTGATTGCCATGGTGGCCGGTTATGCCATCGGTGGCGGGCACGTCCTGCACCTGGTATGTGACCTGACCATCGCCGCAGACAATGCACGCTTTGGCCAGGCCGGACCGCGCGTCGGCAGTTTCGATGCCGGCCTGGGTGCCGGTCTGCTGGCACGGGCGGTCGGTATCAAGAGGGCCAAGGAGATCTGGTTCCTGTGCCGCCAGTACGATGCCGGTGCGGCCTTGCAGATGGGGCTGATCAATCACGTGGTGCCGCTGGAGCAACTGGAAGCGGAGACAGTTGACTGGTGTCGCGAAATGCTGCGCATGAGCCCGAGTGCCCTGCGCGCACTGAAGGCCGCGTTCAATGCGGATACCGATGGTCTGGCCGGAATCCAGGAGCTGGCGGGCAACAGCACGGCGTTCTTTTATATGACAGAAGAAGCCAGAGAGGGGCGTGATGCCTTTCTGGAAAAACGTCCCGCGGATTTTTCCCGTTTCCCGCGTCGCCCCTGACCACGGCGTATGCGCGGGACACTGAAATACTGGTTGCTGGCGCTGCGGCCGAAAACGCTGACCATATCCATTATCCCGGTTATCACCGGCAGTGCACTGGGCTGGTTACAGGCAGACCGTCTGTCCGTGCCCGTCATGCTGGCGGCGCTGGCAGCGGCCCTGTTGATCCAGATCGGTACCAACCTGCACAACGATGCGGCGGACCATGCCAGCGGTACCGACAATCCGGCTACGCGACTGGGACCACCGCGCGCCGTGGCACAGGGCTGGCTATCGGCACACAGCGTGCAGCGTGCTGCACTGGCCAGTTTTCTGCTGGCATTCGTAATCGGTCTTTACCTGGTCCGTGTGGGTGGCTGGCCCATTCTGCTGCTGGGCCTGCTATCCATCGCTGCCGGTTATTTCTATTCGGGCGGCCCCTGGCCTGTCGCGCGCAGCGGCAGTGGTGAAGCTTTTGTGCTGTTTTTCTTTGGCGTGGTTGCGGTCAGTGGCAGCGCCTACCTGCAGGCCGGGCAGTTCACCCTGGCGGCCGCATTGTGTGGTCTACTGCTCGGTTTGCCAGCGGCCGCGGTGCTGGTGGTCAATAATCACCGTGACTGTGCAAGCGATGCGCGCGCCGGTCGGCGGACACTGGCCGTACACTATGGTGAGCGGTTGAGCCGGCGCCTGTATACGCTGGGTGTGCTGGCGCCGTTTGCTCTCCTGCCAGTGGTTCAGATACTGAGCGTTGAGTCGGCTGTCGGTTACCTGCCCTGGCTGGTCCTGCCATGGGCGCTACGACTGGTCTACCGTTTCCGGAGCATCGACAGGCCGCAGGATTTTAACCCGCTGCTGGCCGAGACGGCGTTCTTTCAGCTGGTTCTCGGCCTGTTGCTGAGCCTGGTTTTTGTCGCCGGCAGGTCAACGACCGTTGTGTAGCGCATTACCCCTGCTTACGAATTCCGGTTTGACACGGGTACAGCTTCAGTGTCAACCCTACCAGGTAAAATTGCGCCGCGCCTGGCGATCGGCACAGGGCAGTCAGTCCGTGCGCTGCGGCTACCTGCTCAGGCTGGAAACCGGGGAGGGCATTCGCGGTTATGGTGAGTGTGCGCCGTTGCCGGAGGCCGGTACCGAAACACCGGCCGAAGCCGCATCTGCATTGCAGGCAATCGTGTCGGACTGTGGAGGTGGCCCGGTAGCGGCGGTGATTGCCCGCCTGGAAGCGTTGTCAGGCACCCCCGCCGTGCGCTGTGCACTGGAAACCGCATTGCTCGATATCGGCGCGCGTCAGCAGGGCATGCCCTTGTCCCGCTGGCTGGTGCGCGATGCCGCTGAGCGGGTGGCTGTCAATGCCGCCTGCGGCTGCCTGGATGAAGGCTTTGCTGCGCGTCTGGCGGAAGCCATGGTGAAGGGTTACCGCGTAATTAAAATCAAAATGGGCCTGTTCCCGCTGGATGAGGAACTGCAGCGCCTGCAACGCCTGCAACTGCCCGATGGCGTAAACCTGCGCCTGGATGCCAACCAGGCCTGGTCGTTTGACCAGGCGCTGCAGGCCATTGAAGCCTGCAGT
Organism: Thiohalobacter sp.; assembly: GCA_026984515.1. Classification (GTDB taxonomy): domain Bacteria; phylum Pseudomonadota; class Gammaproteobacteria; order DSM-19610; family DSM-19610; genus Thiogranum. The sequence goes on from JALSRZ010000188.1 coordinate 17,718, forward strand.
CCAATACCGGTTGAGTCGCTGGAAGAACCCCTGCAGGTGCCGGACCTGGCGCTACTGCGTGTATTGCAGCAACAGGCCCCTTTCCCCCTGGCCCTGGATGAATCACTGACGGACCGGTTTGTGGATACACCGGTGGAAGAACTGCCGGTACAGCGGCTGGTGATGAAACCCACCACGATGGGCGGCATGTGCAGGGTGATTAAACGGGCACGACAGGCGAAACGGGCAGGTATTGATACGGTAGTTACCTCAACGCTCGAAACTTCAGTCGGTTTATGGGCAGTTGTCCATGTTGCGGCTGCACTGGATAATCAACTTGCACACGGTATTGGTACAATGGAGTGGCTGGAAAATCCGGATCCCGCATTGTGTCCACGACGCGGAGTGCTGGATATTGATCCCCTGGCAGCTGGTCTGCCTCTGCCATAGCCCCGCAGGGGTATCGATCTGCGGTTCAGTAGATCGTTATACAGAAGGCGCACGCCGGCACATGATTGCGCTATGCTTTGCCTATGGGCCAATCGAACACTGATGACATACCCGTCGACCCGCCCGAACCCGGTCTCGCATTCATGTGCCTGCTGGCGTTCTGCGCCGGCATCATCGGTGGCGTTGGCGCCTGGTTCTTCCGCCTTCTTATAGGGCTTGTGCATAACATCCTGTTCCTGGGGGTGTTCTCCTTACAGTACGATACCAATCTGCATACACCACTTTCTCCCTGGGGATGGGGCGTGATCCTGGTGCCGGTTGCGGGATCGGTATTTGTGGCCTGGCTGGTAAAGAACTTTGCACCCGAGGCAAAGGGTCACGGTGTTCCCGAGGTGATGGAGGCGATTCATTACCGGCAGGGCAGGATACGACCCCGGGTTGCCGTGGTGAAATCCCTCGCGTCCGCGATTTCCCTTGGCAGTGGCGGGGCAGTCGGTCGCGAAGGGCCCATTGTACAGATCGGGGCGGCGTTTGGATCGACGCTTGGTCAGTTCATCCGCATGTCGGCACGGCAGCGTATTGTGCTGATCGCCGCGGGTGCCAGCGCGGGCATTGCCGCCACCTTCAATGCGCCACTGGGCGGCGTTGTCTTTGCTGTCGAGCTGCTGCTGTTGTCTATCAGCGCAGTCAGTATCCTGCTGGTTGCCATCGCGACGGTTACGGCAACCCAGATCGGCCGTATCCTGCTGGGGACCACGCCCAGTTTTCATGTTCCTGCCCTCGAACTGCCCAATTTCCATTTGACGCCCAGTTGGGAGTTGCTGCTGTTCATGGTGCTGGGCGCGCTGACAGGTTTGATCTCGATCGTTTTCATTCGCGGCATTTACTGGGCCGAGGATCGTTTCGATGGCCTGTCGGACAGCTATTATGTGCGGCACGCGCTGGGCATGCTGGGTGTCGGCCTGCTGATCGCGGTCCTGTCGCGTTTCAGCGGGCATTATTACGTGCAGGGTGTCGGTTACGCCACCATTGTCGATGTGTTGACCGGCGCATTGACCGATCCCTGGTTTCTGCTGGCGCTGACGGTGCTGAAACTGCTGGCGACCTGTCTGTCGCTGGGTTCCGGTGCTTCCGGTGGTGTCTTTTCTCCCATCCTGTTCATGGGGGCAACAACCGGTGCGGCCTTCGGGCAGGTGACAGCGCTGCTGTTTCCGGATACCGGCGTGGATGTGGCTACCTTCGCTGTGGTCGGGATGGGTGCAGGGATCGCCGGCAGCACGGGCGCGGTGCTGACCGGCATTGTAATGATCTCGGAGATGACCCAGGACCACAGTGTCGTCCTGCCGCTGGTCATAGCGGTTGCCACTGCCTACGCTGTACGCAGGGCCGTGATGCGGGAGAGTATCTACACCATGAAACTTGTCCGGCGCGGTCTTCAGGTGCCCGAGGACCTGGAGTCGGCCATCAGTTCAGCACGGAATATCGATGAGTTGATGAGCAGGGAGTTTGTGATCGTAGATGCTGCCAGCGATACCCGGCAGACAGCTGATGTGTTGATCATCGCAGAGCAGGATCGGGTAGCCGGAGTCTATGCGTTCGGTCATAACGGTTGCAGCGGAGACGGGAAAACGGGTCCGTCAGATCGTTTTGTCATTATGCCCGCCGGTTCGACCTTCCTGGAAACGGCGCGGGCCCTGAAACGCGCCGATGCAGACGTGGTGCTGGTATCAGGAAATCCGGCTTCTCGCAGGGCCGGAGATATCCTGGGTGTGCTGACGATGAGAGAGTTGCTGCAACACCTCAAGGATGTTGCGGAATTGCTGTAGTGGCTGCGATAGCCCTAAAACAATCCTTCGAACGGTTCCACGGTTACCGGGTCACCCGCTGCGATACTGCCCTGGTCAGCCGCCAGCACGATAAAGCAGTTGGCCGTGCTCATGGAGCTCAGAATACCTGAGCCTGCGCACCGGTCAGGCTGACCTGGAGCCGGCCATCTGCAGCAATGCGGAGTTGGCCGCGCTGGTATTCGGTACGACCCGGTCGTTTTCGAATTGCCGAGGTGCAGCTTACCTGGAAACGGAACGGCCGCAGCTCTTTCTGTTGTTCAGCCTTTCGACACGCATCAGGCCGGGTCCGGTGGCGTCTGCGCAGCTGCCTGTATGCCGGATGGCGTCCTGTTGTTCATGGCTGTTGTGCCCGGTTTTCAGCGGAGATGATTCCTTCGACAAAGGCTTTGTCTTCCGGTGTGTTGATGTTGATAAAGGTATCCGGCGAATCGGAGAAGTCGGCCAGTGCTGTTTTATGTTCGGCATACCAGGTATCGATCTTGCGGCCGCCCGCATCGAGGTAGGCCAGCAGGCTGGGTAATAAATGGCGGCGCAGCATGGCAAATACTGGCTGCATGCGCTCGCTGTCATTGGCGACACTCAGCTCTGCTTCCTGTTCGAGCAGGGCAGTATTCAGTTTTTCGGCCAGCCGCGGGGGAACAAAGGGCGAGTCGCAGGGCACTGTCAGGATACATTCGCTGCTGCAGGTCTGCAGGCCGCTGGCCATGCCGGCCAGCGGGCCGAAGTAATCGCCCATGATATCTTTCACCACCGGGTAGCCGTAACGCCGGTACTGTTCCAGGTTGCGGTTGGCACTGATCACGATATGATCGACCTGGGGTTTCAGCGCCTCGATGATATATTCGATCATCGGCCGGCCATTCAGCTCGATTAATCCCTTGTCCACGCCGTCCATGCGGCGTGCCATGCCACCGGCGAGGATGACAGCAGTCACTGTGTTGTCGGTATTGTCTGTTGTCATTACGGTCCCTTTGTCCGGATTCGGTGCTTGCCGTTGCAACGGCCAGTCGGTTGCCGGTGCCTGTGGTTTTGAGGGAGCAAGCCGCAACGGTCACGCCGCAGGCCGGTGCTCCTGCAAAAAAGGCCGGTATCCTGCAACGGCTGTGAAGGTATTTTCCACATGGCGGCTAGTCGATGCCTTCGGTCGTGATATGCAACACGGTCCCGCAGTGCTTGCAATGCACGGCATCCATATCATGACGATTCAGGCCGCACGTCGGGCATTCGTAGCGCACCTTGCCTGGACGGAACAGGGTCTGTACCAGGCGCAGAAACAGTGAGATGCCGAAGATCATGATCAGCACGGCAAGCACGTGCCCGCCGTTGCCAACCAGGGTCACGTCGCCGAAGCCGGTGGTGGTCAGGGTGGCGACGGTAAAATACAGCGCGTCGAAATAATTCCTGGTGCCGGGGTTGCTGCCCACCTGTGTGACGTACACCATCGCGGTGATCACGAAAATAAATACCACCAGGTTGATCACGCTGAAAATCACGTCTTCATGCAGACGCACAAAAGCGGACTGTTTGCGCAGGTTTTTGAGCATGTGGTAAGAGCGCAGCAGCCGCAGTGCACGAACCACGCGCAGGAAAGAAAAATTCTCCGCCAGCGAAGGCATCAGCAGTGAGGCAATGACGATCAGGTCAGCCAGGCCGACCGGGTTGAAGATATCGGCAGGGCGCTGTTTGCTGATAAACAGGCGAGCCATGAACTCCAGCAGGTAGATGACCCCGATGGCTTCCTCGATCGCGTGCAGGTCGTCGATATGGTGAAGAAATGAGGCAACGATGAAATAGGTGATGGTAATGCCGTCAAATGCGAGCAGGGACCAGCGAAAGTGCCGGGCTGCCGGGGTATCGCCGTTGTACAGCTGATCGATACGCCGGTAGAGTCGGTCGCGAAAGCCGGCATTTGATGTTCCGTTATCCGTCATGCTGCAAGTGGTCCTGTGATCGGTCTGGTAGCACTATTCTACCCGCATCGACGCCTTCAGCGTTGCGCGGTCAGCTGTGCAGCCAGGCGGGCAATGGCCGGGCGGTCGGGTTTTCCCAGCTCCGTGCAGGGCAGGGAGCCGGTTTTCAATGCACGGCGTGGGCGGGTCCAGCTGTCCAGGCGGGTCCGGCACCACCGCAACACGCCCTGCGGCGTGGCGGGACCGGTGAACAGCACCAGCAGCAGGTCGCCCCAGTTTGCGTCTTCAATGGCGGTTACCGCTACCTGACCGATTCCTTTGCACTGGCGCAGACTGGCTTCAACGGTTTCCGGGTCGATGGTGTAACCACCGCTGACCAGCTGCTGGTCGGCACGGCCACACAGGTGAAGATTGCCGTCGCTGTCCAGGTAGCCGCTGTCGGAACTGGTGAAGCAACCCGCGTCAATCCCGTTGTCACGGGAATCTCCGTCACTGCAGTAGCCCTGCATCAGCATGGGGCCACGGATACGAACGCGGCCGCGACCCGGAACGGTCTGTCCCTGCCGGTCGACGATATCCAGCCGGCAACCGCGTACCGGTCTGCCCACCATGCCGGGCGTCCAGCCGGAATCGAGCTTATGCAGCGTGACGTGCGAGGCGGTTTCGCTCATGCCCCAGGTAACACTCAGTGGCCAGCCCTGTGCCAGGGCCTGTTGCGCCAGCGGTTCAGACAGCGGGCCCCCTCCGACCAGCACACAGCGCAGACGGTCAGGAAATTTCCTCTCACCCTGTACCGTCAGCAGTTCCGCCAGCATGGCCGGTACCAGCGACAGGTGAGTGATGGCAAACCGTTGCAGGTGGTTAAATATGCGTTCGGCATCGAAGTCTTCCTCGATCCGCATGGCGGCGCCGGCGTGCAGGCAGCGCAGCAGAATTGCGAAGCCACCAATGTGGTGCATGGGCAGGCAGTTCAGCCACACATCCCGGCAGCCAAGTCCGGTATGTGCCTGCGAGGCGGTGACCGAGGCGGCCAGGCTGTCACCGCTGTGCCGGGTGACACGCGCCTGCCCGCTACTACCGCTGGTGGCGATAAAAAGCTGGGTCTGGTCGCCAGGCAACGGTCGGGGCGGGCAGTCAGCCGCAGACTGCTCATCCGTACCCGGGTGAGATGAAAAACAGCGATAGCCGGCGTAACCCGGTGCATTGTCGGACAGAATCTGCCGGATACCACATCGCTTCAGCACGGGCAGGAAAGAGGCTCGTTGCGGTCGCAGGGGCAGCAGCGGACAGCCCAGGTACATGGCCAGCAGCGCCGCCCGGCCAAGTTGCTGTCGGCCGGCGTAAACCGCCGCCAGTGGTTCGCCGGGCGCCAGGCCGGCCTGCAGGCAGTGTGCAGCCAGGCTGCGTGTCTGCCGGTACAGTGCGCGATAGCTCAGGCTGTCTTCGGCAGTAAGCCATGCCGTGTGTTGCGGGCGCTGCTGCGCCTCTTCCAGCCAGCTGAACAGCGGTTTATGCGTCGGCATGCGTGCCAGGCCGGGTTCCGCTGTGCAGGCAGGCGATGCCGAACGACAGGTTGCGGTAGCTGACCTGTTCGAAACCGGCCTGTTCGAACAGGGTGGCCAGCTGTCGCTGGTCGGGAAAGACGCGTATCGAGTCAATCAGGTAGTGGTAGGCATCCGGGTTGCCGGACACCAGGGCACCCAGGCGCGGAATGACAAGCCGCGAATACGCGTTATAGAAAGGGCGCAACCAGGCAGCGGGGCGGGAAAACTCGAGACACAACAGGTGTCCACCGGGCCTGAGTACACGATGAATTTCAGCCAGGGCCTGTTCGATCCGGGTGACGTTGCGAATGCCGAAAGCAATGGTGACCAGGTCCATGCTGGCGTCTTCCAGCGGCAGCTTCTCCGCGCTGCCGGCCAGCCAGTTCACTGGCGTGTGGCCACGCGCACGCCCGGTCTGCATCATCTCAAGACTGGGGTCACATACGGTAACCCGGCGCTGTGGCCCGGCCAGCGCACCTGCGACATCGCCGGTGCCGCCTGCAAGGTCGAGTATATCGCCGGGCGCCGATGGTTCGGCGGCCCGGCACATGACCCGCTTCCAGTAGCGGTGTATGCCCATGCTCATCAGGTCATTCATGAGGTCATAGCGTGGTGCTACCCGGCTGAAGACGCTGCGGATCAGGCGTGTCCGGCTTTCCGTATCGACGCGTTGTTTGCCAAAGGTGCGGGACAGGTCGGTCATGGCCGTGCAGTTTGCCAGCCTCTGCCACCGCTATACAACCGCTGTCGGCGTGCGTGCGGTCAAAGTCCGGAATACAGTGCCCGGGCACGTTGCTCGAACAGGCGCAGCAGTTGACCGCTGCTGTGTCCCAGCGCCTGCTCCAGCGGACGTTTCAACAACCCGGCCTGCAATGTCAGTATTATTTCGACACTGACCTCGCAGTGATTCTCCGGCAGTGGTGCAAAACGCCAGTCGATGCTCATATTGCGGAATGGCCCGTCGCTGCTGGTAATGAGGATACGCGTGCAGTTTTCGAGCCGTGCTGTGGAATGAAAATGCAGGTCCAGCGGCCCCAGGCGGAGGTGTTGTTCGACCTGCAATTGTGATTTATCTGACTGCAATATGCGTGCCGAAGACCAGCCGGGCAGGAACGCCGGGTAGCTTTCGATATCGGCGACCAGCGCAAACCATTGTCTGCAGCTGTAGGGCAGGTGTTTTGAATCGAAGTGGCGCATGGCCATTTTCACCATAAGAATTTGTTGAATTCCTGATGTTTCTTTTTGTGCCGGATTGATGTGAATCAACTAACGTGTCATTACCGCAATATATGATTACGTATCAACTATACTGCCAGTGGACAGAACAATGTAACTCGCCGCTTCGGGGCACCCTGATCGAGTGGACACGAGTGAGTTGTATTCAAGCGCAGTGTACGTGCGTTGTACCAGCCGCACCAGTTCGGAGGAGAACGTTGCTATGGGCATTCAGCAGACCTTTTACGAGGCCATGCGCGAGCATGGTATTACACGTCGCAGCTTCCTGAAATTCTGTAGCCTCACAGCCGCCGGACTGGGTCTGGGACCCGAGTTCGCGGGCACCATCGCCCACGCGCTGGAGACCAAACCACGCACCCCGGTGATCTGGTTGCACGGCCTGGAATGCACCTGCTGTTCGGAATCCTTTATCCGCTCCGGCCACCCGCTGGCAGCCGACGTGATCCTGTCCATGATCTCGCTGGACTATGACGATACGCTGATGGCCGCCGCCGGTCACCAGGCCGAGGAAATCCTCGAACAGACGATTGAAAAGTACGACGGCAATTTCATCCTCGCCTGTGAAGGCAACCCGCCGCTGAACGAGGATGGCATGTATTGTATCCAGGCCGGCAAGCCCTACGTGGAAAAACTGCGTCGCATGGCCAGCCACTGCAAGGCCATCATCGCCTGGGGCTCCTGCGCCTCCTGGGGCTGCGTACAGGCCGCCCACCCGAACCCGACGCGCGCCACACCGATCCACAAGGTCATCACCGACAAGCCCATTATCAAGGTGCCGGGCTGTCCTCCCATTGCCGAGGTGATGACGGGTGTGATCACCTACATGCTGACGTTTGACCGCTTCCCGGAGCTGGACCGGCAGGGGCGGCCGAAGATGTTTTACGGCCAGCGGCTGCACGACAAGTGCTACCGGCGGCCGCATTTCGACGCAGGCCAGTTTGTCGAGCGTTTCGACGACGAAGGTGCGCGCAAGGGTTACTGCCTGTACAAAATGGGTTGCAAGGGACCGACCACGCACAACGCCTGTTCCACGGTTGAGTGGAACGGCGGCCTGTCCTGGCCGGTCAAGTCCGGGCACGGCTGCCTGGGCTGTGCCGAAGACAATTTCTGGGATCGCGGTTCGTTCTACAGTTCGGTGACCAACCTCAACGTTGCAGGCCAGGTCGAATCCACCGCCAACAAGGTGGGTGGTGTACTCGCGGGTGCGGCCGCCATCGGTGTTGCGGCGCATGCAGCGGCATCGGTGATCAGCCATTCAAAGGATAGTAACAGGGGAGGCAGCAGCCATGACTGAGACGGTTACCGCCAACGGCTTCAAACTCGATACCAGCGGGCAGCGCGTCGTGGTCGATCCGATCTGCCGCATCGAGGGCCATTTGCGCATCGAGGTCAACGTCGATGATGACAATGTGATCCGCAACGCGGTGTCCACCGGCAATATGTGGCGCGGCCTGGAGGTGATCCTCAAGGGGCGCGACCCGCGTGACGCCTGGGCATTCACGGAACGTATCTGTGGCGTTTGCACCGGTGTGCATGCGCTGACATCCGTTCGCGCGGTAGAGGATGCGCTCGGTATCCAGATCCCGGCGAATGCCAATCACATCCGCAACCTGATGATGCTGGCGCAGTATACCCAGGATCACCTGGTGCATTTCTATCACCTGCATGCGCTGGACTGGGTCGATGTCGTCAGTGCCCTGAAGGCCGACCCCCGGGCGACTTCCGAACTGATGCAGAGCATCTCCAGCTGGCCCAAATCCTCGCCGGGGTATTTCCGCGACACGCAGGCGCGCCTGAAACGCTTTGTGGAGTCCGGGCAGCTGGGGCCGTTCTCCAACGCCTACTGGGGCAGTCCGGCCTACAAGCTGCCCCCCGAAGCCAACCTGATGGCGGTAAGCCACTACCTGGAAGCGCTGGATTTCCAGCGCGAGATCGTCAAGATCCACACCATCTTCGGCGGCCGCAACCCGCACCCGAACTGGGTGGTGGGCGGCATGCCGTGTTCCTTCAGTCTCAACGAGACCGGCGGCATCAACATGGAGTGGCTCAACCTGGTGTCCTCCATCATTGATCGTTCCATTACCTTCATCGACCAGGTCTATATTCCGGACCTGAAAGCCATTGCCTCGTTTTACAAGGAGTGGACCTACGGCGGAGGCCTGTCGGGCAAGAACCTGCTGTCCTATGGTGATTTCCCCAATGTGGCCAATGACTGGTCGCAGGACAATATGCTCATGCCGGGCGGCGCCATTATCAACGGTGACCTGTCGCAGGTGCACGAAGTGGATGTGCGCGACCCCGAGCAGATCCAGGAGTTTGTCAACCATTCCTGGTACGCGTACCCGGACGAAACCAAGGGTCTGCACCCCTGGGACGGTATTACTGAATCTCACTTCGAGCTGGGACCGGATGCCAAAGGCAGCAAGACCAACATCGAACAGATTGACGAAAATGCCAAGTACTCCTTCATCAAGGCGCCGCGCTGGCGCGGCAACGCCATGGAGGTCGGGCCGCTGGCACGCTACGTGGTGGCCTACGCGCGCGGAGACGAGGAGATCAAGCACCAGGTCGACGGCCTGCTGCATGATCTCGGACTGCCGTTGGCGG
>JALSRZ010000189.1 GCA_026984515.1 Thiohalobacter sp.
GTCCGGGTTGCCCGACCTGGCTCAAAACGTACCTGCCGCCTGCGTTTCAGTTACGTTGTTGGCAAGGTAACTGCATGGAAGTGTTCATATTAATAACAATAAGATAGGTAAACTATCTATAATATGGATTATATAGAATAAGTTTTCTGCCCAGTCCATTTAAGGATTTTCCCTATACCTCCGTCTACCACCCCGGCACTAAGCTGCCGGTGCGTTGCCACGCATTACAAAACTACCGGGAGGAGAACCCATGGCTATGCACGATTTTCTTGAACAGGCAGGCAAATGCGTACTGGCATCTGCCCTGTCGCTGGCGTTGGCCGGTCTGTCTACTGCGCAGGCGCATGAAAAAGTAATTACCCTGATCCAGCTTCAGGACGTCCACGGTAATATCGCGCCGCACGCCGGTATTATCCGTAACCTGGACGGTACAGAACGGCAGGTGCTCAATGGCGGCGGCCTGGCCAAGACCAAGACGCTGATCAACGACATCCGCGCCGAGAACCCCAACAGCCTGTTGCTGGCCGTGGGTGATACGGTGCACGGTACCGCCGAAGTGTTGTTCACGGTCGGTGATGCCATCATGCCGACACTCAACAGCTTCGGTATCGATGCCTACACCCCGGGAAACTGGGAATATGGCTATGGTCCGGCAGTGTTCCGTAACCGCTTTACCCCTCCGGGAACAGCGCCTGGTGGAATCCCTGCTCCGGGTGCGCTGCCCTACCCCAGTCCCAAACCGGGTCTGCCGGCCAATATTCAGGTGATGGCGGGCGCCGTCGATTGCGGCGACGTTCCGGTGATCCCCGGTGTTACCGATGTGCCGGGTTTCTGTGTCGAAATGCCGCCCGGCCCCAGCGCTCATCGCGTCATCAAGGCCAACTTCCCGAGCATTGCGCTCAACGTATACAACGACACCGACACGGCACCACTGCCGGGCTTGCTGCATAACAAACCGTTACTGCCTGGATACCGGATGTTTACGGTCGATGGTGTCAAGGTGGCGGTGATCGGTATTACCGCTTCCATTGTTCCTCAACAGGCCAGTGCGTTCAATATCGGCCTGCGTTTCTCGCAGGGTGTGGAAGAGTTACCGGGGGCGATCGCGCAGGTGAAGAGCCTGGGGGCAGACGTCATCGTGGTCCAGTCCGAGCTGGGACTTTCCCAGAACCTGGCCATCGCGCAGCGCTTTGACGACATCGATGTCCTGTTGTCCGCGCACACCCACGAGACTACGCTGAACGCGCTGGTGGCTTCCAGGAAGAAGATCAGGTCCAAAACGCCCAACAGGGCGCACAGGCTGAAAAAGCACCAGACCGTCGTGGTGGAAACTACCGAGGACATGTATCTTGGTCGCCTCGACCTGATCGTTAAGAATGGCAAGGTAGCGAAGTTTATCTGGGAAGCCATCCCGGTCGATGATGACGTTGCCGAAGATGCAACCACCAAAACCCTGGTCGATGCCGCGATCGCACCCTTCTACGGTTCGACCACAGTACGTCATACCTTCATGCCCGGTGGCTTCTGCGCCCCCGGCCCGGTGCCGGACCAGGCTACGCTGGATGCCAAATGCGGCGATACCACCACGCGTGGCCTGCAACTGACGGAAGGCCTGGATACCGTGGTCGGTTATACAGAGGTGGAACTGCACCGTGACAACGTCCTGGAAGATGAAATCAACAACTTCATCGCGGATGCCATTTACAACGTGACCAACGGTGTCATGGGCGGCGCTGTGGATCTTTCCATGACCAATGGCTTCCGTTTCGGCAACCCCATCCTGCCCGGTCCGATTACCCTGGGTGACCTGTATACCCAGTTCCCGATTTCGCCCGCCACCGCGGTTGCGGAGTTCTCGGGACAGGTGATCCAGAATGACCTGGAACGAATCCTGACGGCCGTATTCGATCGCAACCCCTTCCTGCAGCGCGGGGGCTGGTACGTGGGTCTGGCTAACATGACCCAGAAGATCGATCTCGACAACCGGCCTTTCAGCAGTTCCGACCGGCGTATTGTCGAGACCAGGATTGGTGGCGTGAAACTGGACCCAAGCAAGCGCTATACCTTTGCATCCTGCTTCCCGCACGGTGATGCGCTGGACCGGATCTGTCGCACCAACGGCGGCAGCAATCACCAGTTCTTCCAGCTGGCGGACCCGGACGACTACAGCAGCGCCATCACGCTGGTACCTCCGCTGAACGATACCAATATCATCAGCGGCCCGGTCCTGAAACAGGTGGCGCCGGATGCCTACGTGCACCCGGTACACCTGCTGCGGCGCTACCTGGACAGCTTGCCCGGCAAGACGGTCACGGCAGCGAGTGTGGCTACCGGGCGTATCCAGACCGTGGATTCCACCCGCTTCGGCAATCCGCCGGTCCCGGCGCCAGTGTCGGCGATCGATCCCTACCTGATCCAGCCGCCGGAAGGGGCAGGCCCCCGTTTCTTCGGCGGGATCAGCGGCATCGGCGACTAGCCGCAGACGGACTGTCTTCCTGCAACAGGAGGACAAAGGGGTGGCATGTAGCAGTGCCACCCCTTTTTTATGGCCGGGTTCGATTATCCCTGCCCCGCACCTGTTTATTTATGCGTTGAAATTCTGCACACTGGCAAGTCGTTACTGCCACATAAAGACAGGGCCATGGCTCAGGATTTCACACCACACAACGATCTGGAACAACAGATGCTGGATGCGCAGCAAAACCGTCTCGACAGCGAGACTTTCATGCTGCAACTGCTGGATCACCAGTTATTCATGCCGGTGCAGGATGAGGCCAGCGAGATCCAGGGATTCCAGCGCTCCACCAAAGCCCAGCCGTTGACGCTGGAAGCCGAGGACGGCACACGGGTGCTGATCCTGTTCACCAGTCCCGAGCGCGCCAAATCCTTCCTGCAGGACTACCCGGATTACAGCGGCGGCCTGCTGTCAGAGTTCAGCTGGGTACTGGAGCGCGTCGGCAGCGGTATCGCCATTGCCATCAACCCTGGTTTCGAGGTCGGCCTGGACCTGGATACCGACAGCGTTGCCCACCTGGTGCACATGAATGCCGCCCGGCAGCAGAATCCTCAGGCGAGTAACTGAATACTGTCTTCCAGCACCTGTTCGGGGATCGGGAAGGTGAAGGTTCGGTAAAAACGGTGTACCGCCAGCAGGCGTTCAAACTGATGGCTGTATTCCTGCTCGTAGAACACGATCACCTTCGTATCCGGCAGGCGTTCGACCACGGACATCATGGATTCCAGCGAGCTGGTCCGGTCGCGGAAATCTGACTGGAAGTTGAACTCGGCAACAATCACCGCCGGCTGTTTCTTTCTGATCGTACCCATGGCCTTGCGCATGCGCGTCTCGACCAGTACATCGTATCCTGCCCGCCGGTAGAGGGGCGTGAAATCCGGGTAGCCCCCCATTTCGATCACGGATAGCAGCAGCGGCCTGGACATACGGCGGCACTATACCAGCGGCTACTCAAGATTTCCGCCTGCAGTCCACTATATAGGCATGGCTGCGCCCAAATTTTTCAGGACCTTGCGCATAACCCTGCTGTTACTGGTGCTGTTCTTTGTCGGCATGAACAGCTGGCTGACCCGGCTGCGCAGCACCGACTGGAACGAGCCGCTGTGGGTGGTCGTCTACCCCGTGAACGGCGACCACAGCCAGGCCAGCCAGGACTATATCGATCAGCTGAAGCCCGCCGCATTCGATGCTATCGAGACCTTCCTGGCTGAAGAAGCCGCGCGCTACGGGCAAAAAATCAGCGATCCGGTCACCATCCAGCTTGCGCCGCAGGTGTCTGAACGTCCACCGGTACCGCCGGACAACGGCAACACCCTCGGGATTGTGCTGTGGAGTCTCCGGTTGCGCTACTGGGCCTGGCGCCACGATAATTTCAAGGGGCCACAGCCGGATGTGCAGATGTTCGTGGTCTACCATGACCCGAAACAGCATGCCCGTCTGCGCCATTCCCTGGGCCTGCGCAAGGGTATGATCGGTGTGGTCAACGCCTGGGCGAGTCGCAGCATGACACAGCGCAACAACGTCGTCATTGCCCATGAATTCCTGCATACCCTGGGTGCCAGCGACAAGTATGACCCGGACAGTAACCAGCCGATCTATCCGGATGGCTATGCCGATCCCGGTCTGAAACCCCGGTATCCCCAGCACAGGGCGGAAATCATGGGTGGTCGTATACCCCTGTCGCCACACAAGGCGGTCATGCCAGCTTCGCTGACCAGCTCCAGCATCGGTGAACGCACCGCGCGGGAGATCAACTGGGTTAACGACTGAGCCAAACAATAGCAAAGTAGGTCTATACTCTGTCTTTCACCAGGGAGATCTTTATGAGCCAGCCACAGAACCCGGCAGAAAAAACCGCAGAGCCCGGCAAGTCACAGGTGGACCATGGTGCGCGCAAGGCTTCGGATGTATTTGTCCGTTGCCTGGAAGCCGAAGGAGTGACGCATATCTTCGGTGTCCCCGGCGAGGAAAATGCCGACCTGATGATGTCCCTGCTGGACAGTGATATTGAATTTGTGCTGTGCCGGCACGAACAGTCCGCCGCGTTCATCGCCGATGTCTATGGCCGTCTCACCGGCAGGGCCGGTGTTTGTCTCGCCACGCTGGGGCCCGGCGCCACCAACCTGGTGACCGGCCTGGCGGATGCCAACATGGACCGCGCGCCGGTGGTCGCCATCATTGGCCAGGGTTCGACCAAACGCCTGCACAAGGAAAGCCACCAGAACATGGACGCCATTGCCATGGTGCGTCCGATCAGCAAATGGGCCCAGTCGATCGTCGATGGCGAAACCATCCCCGAAGTGGTGCGCAAGGCCTTCAAGCTGGGCGAAGCGGAAAAACCCGGCGTCACGGTGATCGAACTGCCCGAGGATGTCGCCAAGGAACAGATCCTGGCCGGCCCGATGCCGGTCAAGCGGACCCGCCGCCCGGGTGCTGACCACAAGGCCGTGACCCAGGCAGTCGAAGCGATGGTTGCGGCCCGGCGGCCGGTGATCCTGGCCGGTAACGGTGCGATCCGCAAGCGTGCGGCTTCCCAGTTGCAACGCCTGTCCAGGAAAACCGGTATCCCGGTGGTCAATACCTTTATGGGCAAGGGCGCCATGCCCATGGACGATCCACACTGCCTGTTCACCATGGGCCTGCAGGGCAAGGATCATATCAATCACGCCATGGACGCCGTCGACCTGGTGATCACCGTGGGCTATGACCTGGTGGAATACAGCCCCTCGTTCTGGAATGCCGGCATGGACAAGAAGGTGGTCCACGTGGATTTTCTGCCGGCTGAGGTCGACTACCACTACACCGTGGATGTCGACGTCGTCGGTGATATCGCCGATGCCCTGTGGCAGATCAACATGGAAATGGAACGTAATCATGCCGGCAAGCTGCCGCTGCAGGATATCGGGTCCTGGCAACCGCTGCGTACCACCATCCTGGACGACTTTGCCATGGAGAAGGACGACGATGCCTTCCCCATGAAGCCGCAGAAAATTCTCTGGGAGGTGCGCGACTACCTGGGCGCCGGCGATTACCTGCTGTCGGATGTCGGTGCGCACAAGATGTGGATCTCGCGTTACTATCAGTGCCAGGAAGCCAATACCTGCCTGATCTCTAACGGCTTCTGTTCCATGGGTTTTGCCCTGCCGGGCGCCATCGGTGCCAAACTTGCGCAGCCTGGGCGCAAGGTGCTTGCCATCTGCGGTGATGCCGGCTTCCTGATGAACGTGCAGGACCTGGAAACGGCGGTGCGTCTGCGCCTGAATGTGGTATATATGGTCTGGGAAGACGGGGAGTACGGTTTGATCAAGTGGAAACAGCAGAACCAGTTCGACGGGCGTCATTCCAGGCTGGATTTCGGCAACCCCGACTGGGAGCTGCTGGCGGAATCGTTCGGCATGTGGGGGAAAACCGTGGCCGACCCGGCCGAGTTGCAGCCCGCGCTGGAGGAAGCTTTCCGGCAGGAAGGTCCTGCACTCATCGCCGTACCGGTGGATTACAGCGAGAACCGCAAGCTCACCAGGCGACTGGGTGAAATCGAGTGCTCAATATAGTGAATGCGGTCTGTGCCGAACAGGTCGGTATCCGCGAAC